>NZ_CP050883.1:1200000-1509166 GCF_051059605.1 Prevotella sp. | reverse complement strand
CGCACAACTACCCTCATAGATAGCTTCTTGGGCTCTATTCCAAAAGACTCGGATTCAGAAAGTCCAAAGGAAAAGAGAAAGCCTACACTTGCAGATGCAGCCATTGACTATGTTTCATACCTTCTTGAGATTGAAGATGAAGACAAAAAACCGGAAAAGGTTGCTGAAAATGGCGTTAAGGTTATTAGTACAGACTGTTCAAATGCCGATAGAACAACCGACCTTATCAATAGTTTTATTGAAGACGGAGGTTTCAACCTAAAGGAAGAGACAAATTTATCAGAAGACTATCAAGCATATAACTTGGAAACTTCTGATAATACAGCTCATAAAGAAACCGAAAAACAGGATGAGGAAAGGGAAGGCGATGAATGTTATTTCACGGAAACATTAGCAAGAATTTATATAAAACAAGGTCGTTACGAAAAGGCTTTGGAAATAATTAAGCGTTTAAATTTGAATATTCCAAAAAAAAATGCTTACTTTGCAGACCAAATACGTTTCTTAGAGAAATTGATAATAAATAATAAAAATAAAAAATAAGGAAATGATTTACACATTATTCGTAAGTTTGATAGTACTTGCAGCTATATTCATGGTGCTTGTAGTACTTATCCAAGAATCTAAAGGTGGTGGTTTGGCATCAAACTTTTCATCTTCTAATGCCATTATGGGTGTCCGCAAAACTACAGATGTTGTAGAAAAAGCAACATGGGCTTTGGCCATTGCAATGGTTGTACTTAGTGTAGCATGCGCTTATGTAGCACCACAAGCAACAACAGAGCAAAGCGTTATGGAAAACAGCGCAACTCAAAATCAGACAACAAATCCAACAAATACACAAGGCTTTGGTGCCAGTCAACAAGCAGCACCTGCTGGTGCACAGAAGACAGCTCCACAAGCACCTGTTGGACCTGCTAAATAAAATTTGTAAAAAAGTAAGAGAAAAATTTGGCAATAACATTTTTTTCTCTTACCTTTGCACCCGCTAAACAACAATAGCGAAGTACTTTTAAAATGGTGGACGTAGTTCAGTTGGTTAGAGCGTCAGATTGTGGTTCTGAATGTCGTGGGTTCGAACCCCACCGCCCACCCAGAAAGCTAAGTAGTTTTACTACTTAGCTTTTTTTGTGTTTATGCCGTTTATAATATAATAGATTTTATGTTGGGTAATTTCATCAATTAGAGTTACAACGATAAAGAAAAAACCAATTACAATGTGTATCACAAAAAAAACTAAGTCTCATTTCTTTTTGGAATCAAGACCTAGTATTTTGTTTAACTTCTTTTATTGGGATAAAAGAAAAGTATCATTGAATTCTTCAAAAGCGTTTTATCTTTTTATAAAACAGAGTTTGCTAATGGAGCTGCTAATGTGTAGGTTCTTGCAGCAAGTTCTTTATCGATCATATAAATACCGAAACCATTATCTTTAATCATATCCAGCTTATCAATAATATCCCTTGCATTGTCTTCTTCTTCAACTTGCTCGTCAATGAACCATTGTAGAAGACTTTCTGTAGCATAATCGTTATTAGCCTTCGCTAAAGATACCAGATTATTGATTTTAGCCGTAATATCCTGCTCGTGTTTTAAAGTACTCTCGAAGAGTTCATGTAAAGATTTCCATTCTTTAGGAACAGCGTCCAAACCTTCTAGTTCAACTCTACCATCACGACGGATAATATAATTGAACAAAATTTTAGCATGATCCTGTTCTTCCTTAAACTGGACTTCAAACCAATTACCCATACCTGTGTAGCGAATTGAATGACAATAAGCAGCCATAGATAAGTATAAATAAGCCGACCACATCTCTACATTGACTTGCTCATTAAGAGCTTTTTCAATTTCTTTATTCAACATAAACTTCCTCCTAATTTATTTATATTATAGTTATTAATAATTTTGAAATTGACCGTCATCGCATCTGGCAACTCATTTTGTTGTCTAGGGTGAAATCACTTCGGTCAAAGATATATATAAAACACATATATTATTTAAAATCATTACATAATTAGATGTTTTTAACAGTTTTTCGATTTAAAATATATACTAACTGATCTGGTCAATTATAATATAAATGCTAAGTTAATCTATTAAGGATGAAGGAAATTACGGATTTATAAAAGGATACACAGATTATTCCTTGAAGATACTATTGGAGCATGAATGCTAAATAGTATGATTAAGATACATACGAATGTAACTTTTGCAATTTAATAAAGTTATAATCAACTGATATAAAATATTCGCTGATTTCATCTCGTAAGACTGTTGTATTGTATTGATTGAATATAAAGATTATAGGGATGTGCTTTGAAATAGCGCATCCCTATAATAGTGTATCCCATCAAAGAGGAATATCTTTGTGACACTGTTTTATTGCAATAACCACAATGTTTGAAATATATCAAAAAGAATCTACTTACATTCTATATCAAAATTTTCTTTTGGCACTCTGACTTTCTTCATGCTTGCCAGCCAGTCATTTGCGGTATCTCTATAGCCAATAGCCATTAATACAACACTTCTGAGTCCTTTAGATCTCAGATCCAAGAGTTCATCTAAAGCATCATTGTCAAAACCTTCCATAGGAGTGCTGTCTACTTTCAACTCAGCTGCCTGTGCTAAAGCGATTCCTAAACCAATGTAAGCCTGTCTGGCTGTATGAGCAAAATTCTCTTCAGGGGTCTGTTTAAGATATAAAGCTTTGAGTTTATTGGTATAAGAATTAAATCTGCCTCTTGGCAATCCTCTTTGGTCTGTGATATAATTGTAGACATTATCTATCCTTTCTTCAGTGTACTTATCCCATGCTACAAAAACCAAAAGATGAGAGCATTGAGCTATATTGTGTTGATCCATAGCAATGGGAACTATTTTTTCTTTCAGTTCCTGATCGCTAATATCAATTACTCTAAATTGCTGCAAACCTGAAGAGGTAGGAGCTAGACGTGCAGCTTCTATGATTTTGTCGATATCCGTTTGATCTACTTTTTTTGTAGAGTCATATGCCTTAGTTGCATATCTCCATTTTAAATTATCTAATAGTGCCATATATGTATTTGTTTATTTGTTAAATGACAAAGTTATATAACTTTTTTGAAACGACAAGATATTTATAATATAATTTATCATAAAGTGTCTACTTAAAATGATTAACATTTAGTGTGATGTATTATAAAATAAAAGTTTAAAACTAGGATCTCTCGGTGACGATTTGAATTTTGTACATTTAGGCTGTCTTTTCTGCGTTTTTGTGACGCTTTTTTAGCTACGAGCTATGGCAGTTTTACAAAACCTATAAATAGAGGGCTTGATGATATGTAGTTAGGTCAATTTATCTTCGATGTGCTACGTTATCTATTTCTGTGTATATATAATGTACGCGCATACACACGCGCACTCAGGAGTTTTCAAAATATAAGTGTCGAAGTGGCAACTTGATGATTATCAATATTTTATCGACGAATTTGATAAATAAAAGTGACAGTGATCTGATGGTCAAATTTCGAGTTCTGCATGCGTTTCTATATAGAAAGAGTTCCGTTTCTATATAGAAACGCAAACGTTTCTACGATGTTTTACCTCCTAATGCTTCGTAAAACGCAATGCATTTCATCGTAAAACGTACCGTAAAACATCGTAAAACGCATCGAATTACTTCATAAAGTGCAATGTAATACGATGAAATTTTCTCCCATATTTTACCGACGAATACTCCTTACTTTATTCGACTCGAAAAGAGTTCTAACGAATTGATGCTCAATGAATAGACAGTTCGACACTTGTTTTCCAGAAGAATTCAGAGTGTGGATGTGCGTGCGTATTAAGTTCTGTGTAGCACTAATAATTAAAACTTTGGCTAACAGCCTAACCTAAATCTGATTGCATGGACAAAATTTTTGCAGTATCTTTGCCGAGAATTCAGTGGAATTCGGCAGAACATTTAAACAAGCTTGGAAATTCTGTTCTCGTTTACTGTATCTATCTTTACATCCTCAGTTCCTCAGATACATACAGCCAACAGTTTTTTGACAAATTCACTCATAGAATACATTCCATCCTTAAAACGACACAAGTTGACGTAGTTAATCCTGCAAACTACGTTTTGTCCCCCCTGTTTATCGGTTTCGCGAGACTGTCAAATCTTCGTAGCTAAAAACACATAGAATGCAGGGAAGGCACTCTAAATATACAAAATACAAATCGTTACAAAGAAAGCTCGCCTTAAATAATTGTATCTCTATATGCGTTTTGTATATCATTATGAAAGGCTTTTAGCTTGTTAATGTTGCATATCAGTATATGAGTATAAAGGCTTAATTTTTTTTTGTTTTTTTTCAATAATAGTGTCTTTAATCTTTCTTTGTCTGCCAATCTTTTAGTAATTTTGCATCGCTTTTAAATTTATTTAGTGGCTGAAATAGTCACGGTGGATGTCAGAATAACAAAATGTATATATATAAAGTGAGATGACGAAATACAATATTAAGGAAAAGTCGGAGAAAAGAGCAAATTACCGTAGTTTTATGAATCCTAGTGTGAAAGATGAATTACAGGAGAAAATTCGTGTGAAAATTATCATAGAGGAAAAGTATAAGGACAAAGATTATAGCGCAACGAAATTGGCAGAGGATTTAGGTACTAACGTAAGATATATTTCTGCGGTATGCGCTGAACGTTTCTATATGAGCTATTGCGAATTGGTGAATTATTATCGCGTTAATGAGGCTATGACAATGCTAACAGATCGAAGATATGCAAAGATGAGGGTAGAAGATATCAGTGAAATGGTTGGATTCTCAAATCGTCAGAGCTTTTATGTGGCTTTTTATCGTTTGCGCGGAATGACTCCACGTCAATATAAAATGCAATATATCAGAAATCATCCTGAATTATTGAGAGAACTTGCTGTGAAGGGGCGTCAACGCAAAACAGCATAAAAAATTTTGTGTAATCGGGATTTTTAGAGTACCTTTGCTTGCTCAATTGTACTCAATAAAACAAGTATGAAAGATATTAAGAAAATAGTTCTTACAGGTGGACCTTGCGCTGGCAAGACTACTGCATTGGTGAAGGTTATAGAGCATTTCTCTAGTTTGGGATATAAGGTATTCACTATTCCTGAGGTGCCTACAATGTTCAGTCAGTCTGGAATGGATTATCTCACAGACAATAAAGATTTCTTTTACGAGGGCGAGAAAGCCACTCTGGAAGTTCAGCTTGATCTGGAAGATAAATTCCAGCTCATTGCAGAACAGTGCACTGAACCATCAATGATTATTTGTGATCGTGGGGCTATGGATATTTCAGCCTACATGAAACCAGAAATGTGGGAGAAAATAACCGCTTCTGTTGGCACAAGTACTAGTATGTTGAGAGATCACCGCTATGATGCGGTATTGCATTTGGTCTCTGCCGCTGATGGAGCTGAGAAGTATTATACGACTACTAATAACAAACAGCGCACTGAAGGACTTACATTAGCTCGTGAGCTTGATAAAAAGGTTATTAACGCATGGACAGGACATCCGCATTTGCGCGTGATAAACAACCATGAGGATTTCAATAACAAGCTGCACCGTGTGCTGAATGAAATATCAAATGTACTTGGTATTCCGCAACCTATTGTTGAGGAAAGAAAGTATATTGTGGAATTGACTGGCGAAATACCTGGAGTTATAGAGAGCGAGATTACACAGACTTATCTTGTTGCTGAACCAGGATGTGAAGTTCGCTTGCGCCGTCGTGGATGGCAGGGAAAGTATGTTTACGTGCATACAACCAAGAGGAGAATCTCGGACACTGAAAAGTTAGAGACTGAACGCCCGATAAACAATAACCTTTATGTGTCACTGTTACAACAGGCTGATCCTTACAGAAACACAATAAGTAAGGTAAGAAAGAGTTTTATTTGGAAGGGACAGTATTTTGAACTTGATAATTATTTCAAGCCTGTGAAGAATTTGATGATTCTTGAAACCAAAGGTATTGCAGCGCATGAAGATGTTAATTTCCCTCCTTTTATAAAAGTGATAAAGGATATTACTGGAAATTCAAAATATTACAATTATAATATAGCTTTAAAAGGATAGTTAATGTAAATAAATATCCTTTATGCTATTTGATATTCCATTTAGATCGCAAGCTGCTTTATAAGTTTGCCATTTAAATGGAATATTTTTATTGTTCCATTTTCGTATATGGCAAGAGTAGGCGAGTTGCCTCCTTTGGGGAATGTTACCGAACCAGTGTTACAAATCGTAGTGCCACCAATCTTGCAAAGCTCCCATAGGTGTGTGTGACCATATATAATGGCGTCAAAGTTTCCCTTTGGCAAGTTTTCCTTATTGTATATGTGTCCGTGGGTGAGAAATAATTTATGACCTTCATCTACAATCATCGTATAGTCGCTCATAATAGGAAAATCAAGTAGCATCTGGTCTACTTCTGAATCACAGTTGCCTCTTATGGCGATAATCTTGTCTGCCATGGCGTTAAGACATTCAGCAATGCCCTTAGGGTCTATTCCTTCGGGTATTTCGTTTCTTGGACCATAATTCAATATATCGCCCATTATGCACATCATATCGCAATGCTCTGAATCGAATAGTTTCAGTGCTTCCTTTAATTTAGGAAGTGAACCATGAATGTCAGATATTAATAAATACTTCATATACTATAGTTCTAGTCCTTTCATTAGAATTGCGTTGGCTCTGTCTATACTTTCTTTAGAAGGAGATTCAACGCCTTTCAATGGGTATGCAATGTTTAATTTTTCGTATTTAAAAGTTCCAAGAGTATGATAGGGTAGAATCTCAACACGTTCAACGTTTTTCAATGTCTTGATAAAGTCATTTAGCTGTGTCAGGTATTCTTTTTTATCGGTGATACCTGGAATCAATACGTGGCGAATCCATACTTTCTTGCCTGTATCACTAAGATATTTAGCGCAGTCAAGAATATTACTGTTGCCATGATGTGTTAGTTTGCGGTGCTCACTGTCGTTGATATGCTTGATATCAAGCAATATCGTATCAGTGTATTTCATCAGCTTCTCAAACTTGCTGAAATATGGCTCATTTCTTGTGAAAGGCTGTGCAGACGTGTCAAGACATGTGTTGATGCCTCTTTGTTTAGCTTTGCTGAAAAGTTCAATTAGAAAGTCTATTTGAAGCAATGCTTCTCCGCCACTTACCGTAATGCCTCCCTCGTCACCCCAATATGACTTATATCTTTCGGCCTTGTCAAGAAGTTCGTCGGCAGATAATTCCTGCCCCTTACCTATTTCCCAAGTATCAGGATTGTGGCAGAACAGGCATCTCATAGGACATCCCTGCAAAAAGATGATAAAACGAATCCCCGGCCCGTCAACCGAGCCGAAGGATTCTATAGAGTGAACGTTTGCTTTTGTCATATTAAAGAGTCTCGTGAGCCTGACGTGCGATAACATCTAACTGCTGTTCGCGTGTAAGGTCAATAAACTTAACTGCATATCCGCTGACACGGATTGTGAAGTTCTGATATTCTTCCTTTTCAGGATGCTCCATAGCATCTTTGAGTTTATCGATACCGAATACGTTGACATTAAGATGATGTGCACCCTGACTGAAATAACCGTCCATAACATTAACCAATGTGTTGGCGCGTTCTTCATCATCATGTCCTAGAGCACCAGGATTTATTGTCTGTGTATTTGAAATACCGTCAAGGGCATATTCATAAGGAAGTTTTGCAACAGAGTTTAATGATGCCAATAAACCGTTTTTCTCAGCTCCGTATGAAGGATTTGCACCTGGGGCAAGTGGTGTACCAGCAGCACGACCGTCAGGCATAGCACCTGTGTATTTACCATATACTACATTTGAAGTAATGGTAAGGATACTTGTTGTAGGCTCTGAATTACGATATGTGTGACATTTCTTGATCTTATTCATGAATGTCTTGAGCAACCATACTGCAATCTCGTCTGCACGCTCATCATCGTTGCCATAACGTGGGAAGTCGCCGACAGTCTTAAAATCGGTAGGGAAACCAGTCTCGTCACGAATGATATTAACTTTAGCGTACTTGATGGCACAGATAGAATCAACAACATGGCTGAAACCAGCAATACCTGTAGCGAATGTACGGCGTACATCAGTATCGATGAGAGCCATTTCTTCTGCTTCGTAGAAGTACTTGTCGTGCATATAATGAATAAGATTCAATGTCTTTACATATACGCTAGCCAACCAGTCCATCATTGCATCAAAGCGAGGTGCGAACTCATCGTATGTAACTTCGTCGCCAGTGATAGGGCGGAATGCAGGACCGCATTGCTCGCGTGACTTAGCATCTACACCACCGTTGATAGCATAAAGAAGTGCCTTGGCAAGATTTGCACGTGCTCCGAAGAACTGCATTTCTTTACCTGTCTGTGTTGCACTGACGCAGCAGCATATAGAATAGTCGTCACCCCAAATTGGACGCATGATATCGTCGTTCTCATATTGAATAGAACTTGTAGTCACTGAAATCATCGCTGCATACTTCTTGAATCCATCAGGAAGGCGCTTACTATACAATACGGTGAGGTTTGGTTCTGGTGAAGGACCCATATTCTCAAGAGTATGCAAGAAGCGGAAATCATTCTTTGTAACCATAGAACGGCCGTCCTGACCTATACCACCAACCTCAAGAGTAGCCCAAACTGGGTCACCGCTGAACAACTGGTTGTAAGAAGGGATACGTGCAAACTTAACCATTCTGAACTTCATAACCAAATGGTCGATAAGTTCCTGTGCGTCATCTTCAGTAAGATTGCCTTCGTTGATGTCGCGAGTCATATAGATGTCAAGGAAAGTAGAAACTCTACCTACAGACATTGCTGCTCCGTTCTGAGTCTTTACAGCTCCAAGATAACCGAAGTATAACCATTGTACAGCCTCACGAGCATTTGAAGCAGGTATAGAAATATCGAAGCCGTAGCTAGCAGCCATTTCTTTAAGTCCTTTGAGAGCCTTAATCTGCATTGAAACTTCTTCGCGAAGACGAATTACATCATCAATCATTTCGCGGTCGCCCATGTTCTCTAGGTCGTTTTTCTTTTCCTGTATAAGGAAGTCTATACCGTAAAGAGCAACACGACGATAGTCACCTACTATACGACCACGTCCATAAGTGTCTGGAAGACCTGTAAGGATGTGATTGTGGCGTACAATCTTCATTTCAGTTGTATATGCATCGAAAACTCCATCATTGTGAGTTTTTACGTATTTAGAAAATACTTCGTGAAGTTTGTCAGCAGGTTGGTACCCATAAGTGGTGCAAGCTTGCTCCGCCATTTTGATACCGCCATAAGGCATGAATGCTCGCTTTAATGGTTTGTCTGTTTGCAAACCAACTATTTTTTCTAGTTCTTTAGTCTTTTCTCCAATATATCCAGGTCCATAAGCGGTAAGACTTGAAACAATTTCTGTTTCCATGTCAAGTACGCCTCCTTTGGCCCTTTCTTCTTTTTGTAGATTTTTGAGTATGCCCCAGAGTTCTTCTGTTGCCTTTGTAGGCTTAGCAAGAAAACTCTCGTTACCATCGTAGCTTGTGTAGTTGTTCTGAATAAAATCTCGTACATCAACTTCAGATTTCCATTTGTTACCTTTAAAACCTCTCCATTCTGTTCTCATAATAGCGTGGGTTAAATATAATATTAATTAATCTTAATTCGCGTGCAAAGGTAATACTATTATTTTGATATACTGGTAACAATTGTTACCTCTAATATTATAAAAATAGTTAAATAGTTTATGCGAAAGCGTAAAATGTTAGTTATTAAATAGTTATGAAAATTATCAGAAAAGAAAACTTAAAACGACTTGTGATTTAGTAAAGTTTTCTTTTTTATTTTGCAAGTTATTGATTAGTAGTGACTTAACTTTTATTAACGTGCAAAAAGTTATCTAAAAAGAATAACTTTGTAATATAAGTGCTATCTTTGTAGAAGAATTTTTGAATAACTTAATCACTGGTTAATAATGATACAGACAGTAGTAAAAAGAGACGGAAGAGTAGTAGGCTTTAATGAACAAAAAATTATGGCTGCTATCCGTAAGGCAATGCTTCACACAGAAAAGGGTGAAGACGATGAACTAATACAGAAAATCACGGATCACATTTCTTTTAAGGGAAAAGACCAGATGACTGTTGAGAATATACAGGATTCTGTTGAATTGGAACTTATGAAGAGTGCGCGGAAAGATGTTGCGCAGAGATATATAGCTTATCGCAATCAGCGCAGCATTGCAAGAAAAGCGAAAACTCGTGACGTATTTATGGAAATTGTCAACATAAAGAATAATGAGGTAACACGCGAGAATGCAAACATGAATGCTGATACTCCGGCAGGAATGATGATGAAGTTTGCTTCAGAAACGACAAAACCTTTTGTTGATGATTATTTATTGTCTGAGGATGTAAGAGATGCAGTGAAGCATAATTACATACATATTCATGATAAAGATTATTATCCGACAAAGAGTCTAACTTGTGTTCAGCATCCTTTGGACAATATTCTTGAACATGGATTTGTTGCAGGTCATGGTTCTTCACGTCCAGCAAAGCGCATTGAAACTGCTGCTGTACTTGCCTGTATATCTCTTGAAACATGTCAGAATGAAATGCATGGAGGACAGGCTATTCCTGCTTTTGATTTTTATCTTGCTCCTTATGTTAGAACTTCATTTATAGAGGAAGTTAAGAATCTTGAGAAACTTACGGGTAATGATTTATCTATATTATATAATAAGAATGTAGAAGATTACATTGAAAAGACTCTTGATGGGCTTGAAGGTGATGAGCGTTTGTGCCAGCATGCAATCAATAAAACTGTGAATCGTGTACATCAGGCTATGGAGGCGTTTATCCATAATATGAATACTATTCATAGCCGTGGTGGAAATCAGGTTGTGTTTTCTTCAATAAATTATGGAACAGATACGTCTGCTGAAGGTCGTTGTGTAATGCGCGAATTACTGAAGTCTACTTATGAGGGTGTAGGTAATGGCGAGACAGCTATATTCCCGATACAGATCTGGAAGAAAAAACGTGGTGTAAACTATCTGCCGGAAGATAGAAATTATGATATTTATAAATTGGCTTGCAAAGTTACTGCACGTCGTTTCTTCCCTAATTTCCTGAATTTAGATGCCACGTTTAATCAGAATGATAAATGGAATGCAGATGATCCTGAACGTTATAAATGGGAAATTGCAACTATGGGATGTCGCACACGTGTGTTTGAAAACCGTTTTGGACCTAAGACGAGTGTAGCTCGCGGAAACTTGAGCTTCACTACTGTTAATATCGTGAAGTTGGCTATAGAATGCATGGGTATTGAGGATAAGAATCAGCGTATAAATGTATTCTTTGACAAGTTGAAAAATATCCTTGATATTACTGCAAAGCAACTTGATGAGCGTTTTCAGTTTCAGAAGACAGCTTTTGTTAAGCAATTCCCTTTGCTTATGACAAAACTTTGGATAGATTGTGATAAGTTGAATCCTGATGAAACAATAGAAAAGGTAATCAATCAAGGTACTCTGGGTATTGGATTTATTGGATTGGCTGAGTGTCTGAAAGCTCTTGTAGGCAAGCATCATGGAGAAAGTGATGAGGCTCAGAACTTAGGAGTTAAGGTTATTACTTTTATGCGTGATTGCGCAAATGATTACTCAGAACTCTATCAGCATAATTACAGTATTCTCGCAACTCCGGCTGAAGGTCTTTCTGGTCGTTTTACAAAATATGATAGAAAGGAATTTGGTGTGATTGATGGTATTACAGACCGTGAATACTATACAAACTCAAACCATGTACCTGTATATTATAAATGTTCTGCAATGCATAAGGCTCAGATAGAGGCTCCTTATCATGATCTTACACGTGGTGGACATATTTTCTATGTTGAAATAGATGGTGATGCAACACATAATCCGGATGTAATATCTAGTGTTGTAGATATGATGGATAAGTATGATATGGGATATGGCAGTGTAAATCATAATCGTAACCGTTGCATGGATTGTGGTTATGAAAATGCTGATACTGAACTTGAAGTATGCCCTAAGTGTGGAAGCGCAAATATAGATAAACTACAAAGGATTACAGGTTATCTTGTAGGTACTACTGATCGTTGGAATCATGCCAAGTTGGCTGAACTTAACGATCGTGTAATACATGTAAATTCAAACAAATAATTCTCTTTATAACATCCCTCCTCAATAAGAGGAGGGATTTTTTGATTATGATTAGTATATTAGATATAGTTCATGACACAATGGTTGACGGACCAGGCTTTCGTACATCAATTTATTGTGCTGGTTGCCCTAATGCTTGTGCTGGTTGTCATAATCCTCAGTCATGGGATATCAACAACGGTAAGATGATGACAACAACTGAAGTAATGGATATAATAAAAGAAGATCCGTTTGCCAATGTCACATTTTCTGGTGGTGATCCAATGTTTCAGCCTGAAGGATTTGCTGAACTTGCTGAGGCTATACGTGTTGAGACATCAAAGACAATATGGTGCTTTACGGGTTTTAAGTTTGAAACCTTAATTAAAAATCATGCCCAGAAGTCTTTGCTTGAAAAAATAGATGTTTTGGTTGATGGACCTTTTGTGCTGAAATTGAAAGATACAGACTTGATGTTTCGAGGAAGTAGTAACCAGCGTATTATTGATGTGAAAGCATCTTTGGAAAGTGGAGAAGTAGCACTGCTTGATTACAATCCAACTAGATTGTAATTAAGCAGTGGACAGCCTTATTTTTTAATAAAGCTATTAGCTTAATATTACATCCAGAATCATCATGATGGTAAATCCGATTGTAGGCATATTGCTGTACGGACCTTCTGATGCTTCTGGATTTAATTATTCAATAACCACATAAATTATATCACCTGCTTTAAAACTTAATAAATATGGTAGTATAGGGGGCATAAAAGATGCTATAAGTATTCCACTAATAAGTTCTATAATTCCGCTCATATTGAAGTAGCGATTATAGCACATAGTACAAATCTAACGTATGGTCTTCTTCATTTTAAAGGCATTTTGTATTTCATAAAAAGCACAAATGCAGAACCTAATGTTGTTCCTAAAATGGTATTAATAAAGCGAATATAATTCCTTCTATAGCGTATCTTTTATTTAATTTTTGTCAGATATTTTTGTAGTCAGGAATATCCTTTAAAAATAAATATTTTTTACTTGCATAATCCATCTTGCAGCAATAGTGTTGTAGCCCGTTTGTGACTATAAGATAGTCTACGTGGAGCAACATATTGTATACTGTAATTTGATCAAATACCTTTTGGGTAATGTTTATGGTGGGTGCTTTATACTCTATAATCATCCTTGGTTTCAACTCTGTTGAGTATAATACGCTATCTGCTCTGAGTTTTTTCTCACCAACTTTTAGTTTTACTTCGTTTGCTAACAAGCTAAGTGGATAACCTTTTTGTTCAATCATGAAGTGTATAAAATGTTGGCGAACCCATTCTTCAGGAGTAAGCGAAACATATTTTCGGCGAAGTACGTCGAAAATCGCAGGTTTATCTGGAGTTCCCGATAACTTTATTTCGTAATCTGGTAGGTTTAATGGAATCATTTTGCTATTTTTGCAAAGATAAACAAAATAATTTAAATAGAAAGATGCCTGAAAGAAAAAATACAGGAGTGTCATATGAAACAGTTATGCGTGATCTTAATGCGCGTAAGTTTTCACCTATTTATATATTAATGGGAGAAGAATCATATTACATTGATAAGATTTCTGAATTTATTGCTGAAAATGTACTTAAGCCAGAGGAAAAAGATTTCAATCAAAGTATTGTGTTTGGTGCAGATATAACAGCTGCTCAAATTGTCGATTCTGCAAAAGGTTTTCCGATGATGTCTGAATATAGAGTGGTGATTGTTAAAGAGTCCCAGAATTTGAAGAATACAGAACCTTTAGAAAAGTATTTCAAAAATCCCGCAAAATCAACCATCTTAGTATTCTGTCACAAAAATGGCAGTATTGACAAAAGAAAGAAAATTATTCCAGCAGCACTTGAAGGTGGAGCCGTTATTTTCGAAAGTAAGAAATTATACGATCGTGAACTTCCTGGTTTCATAGAATCGTATCTGAAAAAAAATCGTGCTACCATTGATTCAAAAACAGCTTTGATAATTGCTGAACATGTTGGAGCTGATCTTAACAGATTAACTTCAGAGTTAGACAAAGTTCTAATATCACTTTCTGATTCTGATAGGAGAGTAACATCAGATGTTGTTGAAAAAGAAATTGGAGTAAGTAAAGAGTTTAATACTTTTGAACTTAGAAATGCAATCATAAGAAGAGATGTTTTTAAGGCAAATCAAATAGTAAAATATTTTGACAGCAACCCTAAGGCTGGTTCACTCTTCTCAATTCTCCCGTTGCTCTTTTCATATTTCGAAAATTTGATGATAGCATATTATTCTCCTAATATGATGAACGAAAATGCTGTTGCAGAATTCCTAGAATTAAGAAATGGATGGGCTGCCAAAGACTATGTTACAGGTATGAGAAATTACTCAGGAATGAAAACTATGCAGATAATTTCTAAGATAAGAGAAATAGATGCAAAAAGTAAGGGGTTAGATAACCCTAATACTAGTGCTGGAGACCTCATGAAAGAGCTTATTTTCTTCATTTTGCACTAAAAGTAGTCTGTTTTTTGGTATTTTTGAGCTAGATTGAGTGTCCTTCAGGGGCACTTTTTTTGTGCTTAAACCATTATAAACAAGTCATTTAACGTCATTTTACCCCCTTCAAAATTCGCGTATTTTTAAATATTCGGGCGCTCATTCAGATAATCAGAATTTTGTGGATTTATGGTTATTCTACTCTCTGATAATTTAGGGTTAACATTCATTAGTGTTTACTATTTTAAAGTTTACGTTTTGATAATTGTAAATGTTAAACTTGATTTCGGTTTATAAATCTATATTTATATAATATTATCGATTTGTATATTATTAAATTTGAGTATTTAAACCTAAATATTTAGGTTTAAAGTTCTATACGAATAAATATTCCATGATATAAATGGTACCATAACTAACTAATAACCAGCTGAATAGGTTATATTTCCATTAAAAATGTACCTATTATTTGCTTCTTTTCAAAATCAAAAGTGAATACAGACCTTTCAAGTGCTTTACAAATAGCAATTAACTATAACAGACCTAATTAGTTAGCTTTTTCTTCTAAAGAAAGGCTTAGTAGTACTTTACGACTCTAAATTTGGGTTTGTAATCCTGAACTATAGTGTTTTAAGTTTAGATGTTTGAATTTGTAAAGTTTGAAAATCAAAACCTAATATTTACTATGTTAAATATGCTATACAAATGTTGTTTGTTTCAATTTTTTGTTTTACTTTTGTAAAGTCAACGAAATAAGGCATGTAAGAGCCTATTTCTATAAATACACACTTATGAAAGATAGAATAAAGATGATAATGGAGAGTCAACACATGACTCAGCAGACCTTCGCTCAGTTCATTCAAATGTCACCTGCTTCACTGAGTAGTATTTTTAATGGTAGAACTAAACCTACCCTCACGATTGTTGAGGCTATAAAAAATAAGATTCCGTCATTATCTTTGGAATGGCTTTTATCTGGTACTGGACCTATGTATATGGATCAAGTTAATACATCTGATGTTACAGAGTATAATGAGTCTATGCCACCACAAGACGGTATTATTGATTTCGACTCAAAGCAAGATAGTCCCACTCTATCACTTTTTGAGCAGTCAAATACGCAGAGTGTAAATATTACACCAATAAATAAGTCAAAAACAGAGATTAAAATAATTGACAAACCACAGCGTAAAATATCAGAGATAAGAGTCTTCTATGATGATAAGACATGGGAGACTTTCGTTCCTCAAAAAGGTTAGACGGTTGTAGTATCTGCAACTTTTATTATCTCTGAATAATATAAGTTGCAGATACTAGATATTACCACCTATTTTAATATTAGGCTTGCACTCCATTCTTTTATTATATAATGTCGTCTGTGCCTAAACAATAAAATTTAAAAAATCCTTTTTTATTTTGTATTGTGTTCAGCTTGCACTACCTTTGCATAAACATTATTGCAAAAAGCAAAGATGAAAAAATACGTTCTAGACCTTACTGTCAAATCAGTAGAGGCTCTAAGTACTAAGCATGTTCTTATTAAGCTTACTTCTGAAGAGACTTTGCCAGAAATGACACCGGGACAATTTGTGGAAGTTCGTGTTGACAATTCGCCGTCAACATATCTTCGCCGTCCCATTTCAATAAACTTAGTTGATTATAATCTTAACGAATTATGGCTGCTTGTTGCCATGATTGGTGACGGAACTCGCCAATTAGGAAAACTTCGTGCTGGTGATAAGTTAAATTGCCTTTTCCCTTTGGGTAATGGATTTACGATGCCTGTTGACAAAAGCGAGAAGATTTTGCTTGTAGGAGGTGGCGTTGGCGTTGCACCTTTGTTACATTTTGGCTGTGAAATACGAAGAATGGGTGGTCAGCCAACTTTCTTGTTGGGAGCAAGAAGTAAGTCTGATTTGCTTGAATTAGAATATTTTGAAAAGATTGGTCGTGTCTTTGTTACAACAGAGGATGGAAGTCTTGGTGAAAAGGGATTTGTTACTAATCATTCCATATTGCAGAAAGAAAAGTTTTCTCGAATAAGTACTTGTGGCCCTAAACCGATGATGGTGAGTGTTGCACGATATGCGATGTCAAATGGCATTGATTGTGAGGCTTCACTTGAAAATAATATGGCATGTGGTGTTGGTGCTTGCTTGTGTTGTGTAGAGAAGACTACTGAAGGGCATGTATGTGTATGTCAAGAAGGTCCAGTGTTAAATATTAAGAAACTATTATGGCAAATCTAAATGTAAAGATAAATGACCTTGTGTTGAAGAATCCTGTAATGACTGCTTCGGGAACTTTTGGTTATGGAATTGAATTTGCTGATTTAGTTCCTTTGGATGAGTTAGGTGGCATTATAGTAAAAGGTACTACGTTACATGCGCGTGAAGGAAATGATTATCCTCGTATGGCAGAAACTGCTAGTGGAATGCTTAATTGTGTTGGATTGCAGAATAAGGGGGTAGATTATTTTTGTGAGCATATATATCCACAGATAAAGGATATAAACACGAATATGATAGTTAATGTAAGCGGAAATGATCCTGAATCTTATGCTGAATGTGCCGCACGTATTGATGCCCTAGATAGTATCCCAGCTATAGAATTGAATATCAGTTGTCCAAATGTAAAGCATGGTGGAATGTCTTTCGGTGTAACTTGCGATGGTGCAGCTAGCGTGGTCAAGGCTGTTCGCAATGCATATCATAAAACTCTTATTGTAAAGCTATCGCCAAATGTAACTGACATAACATCAATCGCACGCACATGTGAGGAAGAGGGTGCAGATGCCGTTTCTTTGATAAATACACTAATAGGAATGGCTGTGGACATAGAAAAGCGTGAACCTATGCTTAGCATACGTACAGGTGGATTAAGTGGTCCTGCTGTTAAGCCTGTTGCACTAAGAATGGTTTACGATGTTGCTCATGCTGTAAACATCCCTGTAGTTGGACTTGGTGGAATAAGCAATGCTAGCGACGCAATAGAATTCTTAATGTGTGGTGCTACAGCTATAGAGATTGGTACATCAAACTTTGTAGATCCAACTGTAACCATTAATGTGATAAATGGTATAAATGATTGGCTAGACTCACATGGCTGCAAGAGTATAAACGAGATAATTGGTGCTATTAAAGATTAATAATATTGATGCTTTTCGGATTTTTCGATTAAAAATACTATCTTTGCACAAGTTAAATTATATAATAAGGTAATAATGGACAATAACCAAAACAAGTACATCGCCGTTTCATATATGTTGTATGACGTGACTGATGGCAAGCAGGAACTGATTGAGCAGACTAGCGAAGATCGTCCTTTCGATTTCCTAAGTGGCTTCGGTTTCACTCTTCCTGCATTTGAAGAGGCTGTAGTTAAATTAAAAAGCGGTGAAGATTTTGAGCTTATGCTCACTCCAGATCAGGCTTATGGTGAACATATCGAAGAGCATGTGTTGGACTTGGACAAGCAGATATTTTCTATCAACGGAAAGTTTGATTCAGAACATATTGTGGTAGACGCTGTCGTTCCTTTGCAGAATGAAGACGGAAATCGTTTCAATGGACATATTCTTGAAATTACAGACGATAAGGTTAAGGTTGACCTTAATCATCCTTTGGCTGGAAAGGCTCTAAAGTTTGTCGGCAGTATAAAAGAGAATCGTGATGCCACAAATGATGAAATAGGACAATATATGAACATGGTCAATGGAAACGATGGCTGTGGTGGCTGTAATGGTTGCGAAGGCGATTGTGAAGGTGGTTGTGGAGATGATAAGAAAGATGGCGGCTGTTGTGGTTGTCATTAAATAAATAACAAAGAGCGCTTCATTTTTTGTGGGGCGCCTTTTCTATTTTTTTATATTAACCATTATGAGAAATAGTTTCGGCAATATATTTACTCTTACTACGTTTGGCGAAAGTCATGGAATGGCTGTCGGAGGTGTGGTTGATGGTATGCCTGCTGGTGTTGATATTGATTTAGTCTTCATACAGAATGAACTCAATCGCAGACGTCCTGGGCAGAGTAAGATTACAACAAGTAGAAATGAACCTGATAAGGTCGAGATTTTCAGTGGAGTCTTTGAAGGTAAGTCTACAGGTACGCCAATAGGTTTTGCTGTTTATAATACTAATCAGCATTCTAATGATTACGACAACATGCGTAGTCTTTTTCGTCCATCACATGCTGATTTTGGATACTTCAGCAAGTATGGCATAAGAGATCATTGTGGAGGAGGACGTTCTTCTGCGCGTATAACTATAGCACGTTGTGTCGGAGGTGCCTTGGCCAAATTAGCTTTGCATAAATTGAATATTGATATCAAAGCATATACATCGCAAGTCGGAACTATTGAATTAGATAGAGATTATACAAAGTACGACCTTAATTCCATAGAGGATAACATCGTGCGTTGTCCTGATTCAGAGAAGGCTGTGCAGATGGAAAAACTTATTTCTGAGGTAAAGGCTGATGGCGACACAATAGGTGGAGTCATCACATGCGTTATTAAGGGGTGCCCTGTAGGATTAGGTGAACCAGAGTTTAGCAAGTTGCATGCCCAGTTGGGATCTGCAATGTTGGGAATAAATGCTGTAAAAGGATTTGAATATGGAGAAGGATTCCATGGAGTGGCAGCTCGCGGTAGCCAACAGAACGATGTTTTTGCAACTTCTGAGGGAACTATAACAATGAAAACGAATCATAGTGGAGGCATTCAGGGGGGAATAAGTAACGGACAGGATATATATTTCCGTGTTGCTTTCAAACCCGTAGCAACTCTGTTGATGAAACAAGATACTGTGGATATCAATGGTGATTCCACAACAATAACAGCTCGTGGGCGCCATGATCCATGTGTGCTTCCAAGAGCAGTACCTATTGTTGAGGCTATGGCAGCCATGGTAATTTTAGATAATTACCTTATTAATAAGACAATACATATATAGGTAACAAAAGCTTGTTGACCAAATAATATACTTGTTGAGGATAAATCGTGTAGGTTTATCCTCAATTTCTATTTATAAAGGTATGTATTATTATACTTTTCGCTACAAAACGGCAAATTACTATAGAAATGAAAGCTTATTCTTTGATTTAGGTCAAGAAATGTTGCTGTTTGCGCAAACAGTGTGATAAAATGCTTGCGAGATAAATAAAAACATCATATCTTTGCAATGTCTTACAGAGATAAAGACATTTAGGATAATAACAGATGTATAACAGAGCCTCAGGATAATAGGTAATAAAAGAGGTTCAAAAAGATGAAAGGTAAAAAGATTATGAAAAAGATTATTTTGACATTCGTAGCTCTTATGAGCATGACAACAATCGCATTCGCAGAAGGTGAAGATGCAAAGGCAACAAACACAGTAGCAGTTTATGACATGACAGTAAACTATGGTAAACTTGCAGATGCTCTTGGACTTTCAATGGATCAGCTAGAAAGCGTTGAGGATGTACACAAAACATTCTGTGTGGAAATGATGAATGCAGCTAATGCTTCTAAAGATGAGCGCAAGCCTATGGTTGACAAGGCAATTGAGAAGAACCTAAAGTACATGCATTACATTCTGAATACAAATCAGTATCGCAAGTATCTTCTTCTTCTTAACACCACAATGAACAACCGTGGTTTGAACAAGTAAAAAGAAATAAGATTAAGAGAGAGAATAAATTAAAGGCTACATGTCTGTTAAATCAGATGTGCAGCCTTTTTTCATGTCCGTATGTTTCTATTCTACATAAGCATAGGAACAAGATACTTTGATAAACAGTAACCTCCAACGATTAGCCAGCAATATAATATAGAGGCAAGTAGGAATGGTTTGAATCCTGCCTTTCTGAATTTATCGATACTAGTTTCTGCTCCAAGTGCTGTCATAGCAATAGTCAGCAAAAATGTATCTACATTGTTTAGGAATGTTACAATTGATTCTGAAAGTAGTCCTAAACTATTGAAACATATCACTAAGAGAAATAAAATTGCAAACCATGGAATCTTAATCTTTCCACGTCCAAATTCATCACTTTCAGGATTACGACGAGCTTCACGGGCTACATTCCAACTAATTACTAATAAAACAGGAACAAGCATCATCACGCGTATCATCTTCACAATAATAGCTGAATTTGATATTGTTGCGCCCATTGCGTTTCCAGCACCAACAACATGTGCCACTTCATGAATTGTAGCACCAGTCATTATACCCATTTGATCTGGAGTCAAATTAAATATACCGCTGCGAAATAGGATAGGGTAGAGAAACATAGATATAGTTCCGAATATAACCACTGTTGACACAGCTACAGCTGTCTTATACGGCTTTACTTTTATAGCCGATTCAATGCCAAGTATAGCTGCTGCTCCGCAAATTGCGCTACCAGCCGAAGTGAGCAATGCTATTCCACGATCCATTTTCAACAATCGTCCGATTAATACTCCTCCGCATATTGTCACCACAACTATTATTGCGTCAATGCAAATAGCTGGAAGTCCTACAGCGGTTATATCTTGGAATGTAAGTTTGAATCCATACATTATTATTCCAAGTCTCAAAATTCTTTTGGAACAGAATGCAATACCGGGTGTCCATGTTTCAGGAAGGTTGTTGCGTAGACTGTTTGCATAAAGCATACCTAGGATGATACCCACAATCATTGGTGAGAAAGAAATAGCTTTAGCTATGTCTGTGCCACCGATGTAAAAAGCTGCGCATGCAAAAAGAGTCATAAGAAGTACTCCGTGTAGCATACTGCTGCGTTGTTCTGATAATTTCATAATACTTATCTTTATTTGTTTTTATCGCATGCAAAGATAAGTAAAAAAGTCGTTGAGTGTTTATATATTATAACTATGCCTTATAACTATCGGTTATAAAGTGCTTGAATATTTTTTGCAGTCCAATACTTTCGCCTCGCTTTTCAACATAAGCGAAGTCACGCATCATCTTCAGTCCTTTAAGTTCTATTATTTTGAATCTGTTTTCTAGTAGTTCATGACTGACAGCCATTATAGATATTATTCCCATTGTTTCAGTATGTTCTACAAAATGCTTAATACCTTCAGTAGTTCCAAAACTCATGACGATGTTAAGATCAGAAAGTCGCAAATTGTTTTGGTGCAGATAATTCTCTATCACT
Source organism: Prevotella sp. (assembly GCF_051059605.1). Taxonomy (GTDB): domain Bacteria; phylum Bacteroidota; class Bacteroidia; order Bacteroidales; family Bacteroidaceae; genus Prevotella. The sequence continues at coordinate 1,487,301 of NZ_CP050883.1, read as the reverse complement.
TGCAGTGAACCAGAACCATGTTCACGAATAACTATCGGAGTCTTTTTGAAGGTATCAAGGTCAATCTCATCAAGTTCAGACATTTTGTTACCTTTGCGAACAATAGCAACAAGTTCATCTTTCATTATGTTGGTGTATTTTAGTTCAGGCTGTCTACTGATACCTTCCACCATACCAACGTCGATACGTCCGTCTTTAAGCATTTGCTCTATATTTCTAGAATTGTCTGAGATGGTGCTTATATTTATGTCTGGATATTTTTGCATGAATTTAGCCAGCATTTCAGGTAGCAAATATTGAGCGATAGTAGTACTAGCCCCAACTCTTAGGCTTCCACCGTATTTTTTCTGGATATTGTTCATGTCAAAGTTCATCTTCTTGTATTGCTGAATGATTATTTCAGCATTGTCAAGCAGAATCTTTCCTGCTTTCGTGAGTTGTATGTGTGTGCCCATACGTTCGAACAAGCAAGTGTTGTATTCACTTTCCAGTTCCTTGATGTGCTTGCTTATAGCGGGTTGACTTATGAACAGTTCCTGTGATGCTTTCGTGAAACTTAGGTTACGAGCGACACTTAGGAAAACATTAAGACGTGTATCTATCATTTTGCAAAGATATAGTAAACCTAATACAATGCAAAATTAAAATGAAATTTTATTTTCATTGTTTTTTCCTTTGTGAGAATCATTTATTTTAGGCATATTTATAGCTATAAAAAGTCATAAATCACATGTAATGATGATTTCATGACACAGCTTAACATAAGTATAACTCCATATAAACCTCTGCCTGTTTAAGTGCAGACAATTATTCTATTTTTTATAAAGAAGTATTCATCTTTTTTTGTGCATATTCTTTCGGTGACATTCCAAATTCTTTCTTAAAGCATTTTGAGAAATACTTTGGTGTATTAAATCCAACCTTCATTGCGATGTCATTGATCTGTATATCTGGTTGTCTTTTAATAATAGTGCAAGCCTCTTTAAGTCGTATGCTGTTTATGAATTCGATAATACCTTGTCCTGTCAATGCTCTTAGTTTATTGTAAAGGGTAGAAGAACTCATCATCATGTCACTAGCAAAAGCCTCTCTGTCATATTCTGTGTCAGTGATATGCTGACTCACACATTGCATAGCATTTTCCACGAATGTTTTGTCGGGATTGCTGTAGTGCATGTCATCAATTCTATTTATTTCCGTTTGTTGTTTGAATCTTTCACGTATCCTCATCCTGTTGGCAATAATGTTGTCAATGCGTAGCTGGAGGTTCTCGAGTTTGAAAGGTTTTGTTATATAGTCGTCTGCTCCTGTTTCATAGCCCTTATTTTCGTCAGTATCACTGGTCTTTGCTGTAAGCATTATGACAGGTAACTGTGCGAAGTCTTTGCTGCCTTTTATATTCTTTGTTAGTTCTATTCCGTCCATAACAGGCATCATCACGTCGGTAACTACAATGTCCAATTCCTCCTTATTGATAATGTTAAGAGCTTGTACTCCGTTTTTAGCTGTTGCTACATGATATTTTCTGCCAAGCAGACGTTTCATTATATTCAGCAGTTGTTCATTGTCTTCAACCAGCAGAATCTTATATCCGTCTCCAGGTTGTAGTTCTCTAGTGTGCTGAGTCTCGATCAGCTTCACTTCACTTTCGTGATTATATTTTGTCTGTGCCTTTTCTATATTTTCTTTTTCAATGCATATTTCAGTTTCGCTGTAATCATCCTTTCTAATGGGAATATTTATTGTGAATGTTGTTCCTATTCCTGATTTGCTTTGGCAGTTGATGTTGCCATGATGCAGTTTAACCAAATCATGGGTTAATGATAGTCCAATACCTGTACCAAGAGTCTTCATCTTGCGATAGTCTCCATCCAAGAATCGTGTATAAAGGTGTTTGAGTTTATCTGGTGAAATACCTATTCCTTCATCAGTAACTCTCAATATAGCCTTTCCATCTTTTACTTCTAGCCCAACAGTTACGTTCCCGCCCTCGCGGTTGTACTTAAAGGCGTTGGAAAGAAGATTAAATAGAATCTTGTCTATTTTATCAGTATCAAACCATGCGAATATCTCATTTTGTGGAATATCCACAATCATATTATTGTGGTTTATTGACGACATAGGTCGAATACTTTCACAGATGTCCCTTATGAATGCCGCAATATCATTCTTGCTTACCAGTAATTTTAATTGTCCAGCCTGTGATTTCCTTATTTCCAGAATTTGTCTTAACAGTCTTGTAAGTCTTGATACATTGTTTTGCATCAGAGTGTAACTGTCGTCAAACTGTGGAGCTTTGTTTCTCAATTCGTCAACGGCAGCTGTTATCACTGTTAATGGTGTCAGTAGTTCATGTGTAATGTTTGTGAATACCACCGTCATCTGAAGTCTGTTTTTTGTTTTAAGATAGTTCTTATACCATCTTATTCCAAAAATCACACCAAGACCAATAAAGAACAGATATATAATGTAAGCCCACCATGTAGCCCACCATGGCGGCAATACCATAATCTTTATTGTGTAGTCCATTTCTTGCCATTTACCGAAACTATCAGCAGCTTTTATGTGGAGATAATAGCTGCCTGAAGGCAAGTTTTGGTATGTAGCCCTTCTTCCCTTGAAATTTGTATAAGTCCATTCTTTGTCATATCCTTCAAGTTTGTAGGCATATTTATTTTGTCTTGCATTGCTGTATGTAAGCAATGCGAATTCAATTCCGAATTTTTTTATGTCACTTGATATAGTTATTGACTTTGTATAAGCTGGATTTTCGTTAGATATAGCCCTTCTCTTTGCAGAATCAAGCTGCATGTAAGGAATGTCGTTAATCAGTATGTCGGTAACGATAATATTCTTTTTAATGTTTTTCAGTTTATCTCGGTTCCATTTTGATGGTGAGAAAGAGAAAAATCCAGTTCTACCTCCGAAGAATAATTCTCCGTTGTATTTATATGAAGAGTTCGGACTGAACATCATTTCACCTATCCCGTCTTCGCTAGCGAAACTTGTAACCTCAGGATATGTATTTCTTTTTATAGACAGTTTTACCAAAGCATTGTCAGTCGTTAACCACAAGTTATGATTTTCGTCTTCATTTATTGAAAACACTCTGTCACCGTCAATGTGGTATTCTCTGTTAACAGGAATAAAACAGTCTTTAGCATTATAATATCTGAACAGTCCTCCGCTGTTAGAGATTGCCCATAAAATACCTCTGCTGTCTTGATAGCATGCAGTGGCATCATCAACAGCATAGTTTCTATTTAAAGGATTGTATTGTTTGAATACAATAGATTTTGCATTATTTTTGTTTCTGTGTATTCTTATTATACCTTCATTTTCGGTAGCAAGCCATATATCTCCATTGCGTGTTTGAGTAATGTTTCTCACATCACATTGCGAAAAGTCCCTTTTTGCATCATGTGGTTTCAGTAGTATGCCTTTGTCGTTAGGGTATATCATTGATATTCCGCTGCGTTGTCCAACCCACATTATTTTGTCGCTTGATTCAAATAGAGAGCAAATGTAGTTGTCTGCAATGTATTTATGTTTCTGAGAGTTTATTATGTATGCTTTGCCATTTTGCTTTTTCACAACAATACCATAACTGCTGCTCGCAAACCACATTTCTCCATTGCTTCTTTTTACGATAGACGGTATTTTTGTTCCCATTACCTCTGCAGGAATATCCCCAAGTCCCGGAATGTTATTACTGTATATCGTCTTTCCTGTAGTTCTGTTATACAGAGCAAGACCATAAGGATTTAGGCCAAGCCAAAAGTCGTTACCGTTTTGTGTATATATTGAACAAATAGCATTAATTGAGAATTTATAGCTTTTAGTATCAATGTTCCATATATGAAACAGACTAGGATTGGTGTTTACCTCTATAATTCCATAGTTCAGGGTTGAAATCCATATATTACCGTTACCATTGGTAGCAATGTCATTACTGAAGTTCAGATTGTTTGTCCCTGCGTGTGTATAGTTTGTCCAAACTCCATTCACATCTTTAGAGTTAAGGATACTTATTCCCTCTCTAGAGCAAGCCCACATTGTATTTGTCACAGGATCTTCTATAATTTTATAGAATGTGTCAAAGTTATTTGTCGTGAAAGGATACTGATGCTTTTGGGGATCTTTTCTGTTATACGGCTTGTCAAGTCTGACAATACCATATCCCCATGTTCCAATCCAAAGTCTTCCAATATTGTCAAAATGCAAAGAATAAGCAGAGTTGCGTTTGTTGAATTTTGGATATTGATAAAATTCATGGCTACCCTTATGAAATCTAATTAGACCGGCAGCCCATGTTCCGAAAAATATGTTTCCCTTGTTATCCTCAATAATGTTTTTTACACTGTATGCTCCAATCTTCACTCTTTTCCCGTTAGATTGGGTTAAGTGAGTGTTTGTATTGTCAAATGTATAGAATGAGTCTTTTTTGCGATCATAATACGACAAACCTTCATCAGTTCCTATCCATATCGTTCCGTCTTTTGATGTATAAAGGCAGTAAATTATTCTTTGGTCTTCCTTTGGCAGAAAGTAAGTATGAAAATCTCCTGTACTTTTGTCCATCCTCACCAATCCGTTGCGAGTTCCAATCCAAAGTCGGTTTTCATTGTCTTCTGTGATACACAATACGGTATTGTTTGGAAGAATACCAGGAGAAAAGGCATCCGACTTGTATGTTGTTATATTATAACCGTCATACGATTTCAGCCCAGAACTAGTTCCTATCCACATCATTCCCTGATGGTCGAAATATATACATCTCAATTCGTCAGATGGTGAAATTCCTATAGGAGAGAACATTCTATAGTTAAAGTTCTGTCCATAGATAATAGTGCAGAATAATAAGTTTAAAGTTAATAGCAGATATTTTACAGCCTTCATAATGCATAGGTTAGTTTTGCAAATTTACATTATTTATTTAATAAATACAAGATAAAACATACTTTGTTTTTATACTTTTAATAGTAAAATGTCGTTCATGTAATATTTAGAGTGGTATGATATTAATAAAAAGCATTTGCAAAACTACTTAAAGACAAGGCTATTTATTGAGAAGATCCCCTCTAAACAGGGAAACATTCCAAAAAAAACAGAGAACAAACCTACATTATATACATTTTTGATTTAAATAACTAATAGTCAATAGATTACGTTATGTATATTAGTGCCTTTTCCTACATCTTTCCTACATGCTTCCTACATTATAAGCACATATTTGTACATAAAACGATGGATTTTGGTCAAATAGCAATACGAAAATCGCTTTTTTTATTCCACCATTAGGTTGTGCCTTCGGTCACAAAGCAAATAAAAGTGATGTCTTTCATAGAAATTGGGAATATAGGAATATCATTTCTCTTTGTCAGTGAAATTTTGAAATTAAATTGATTTATAAAACATTCCAATATGTCAACCTTGTTAGAATGAGATTTCAGAAAATATAAATGTTATCAGTAGCAGCTTTTAAAAATGTATAGTGATTCCGTAAGTATAACGATAAATGTTTATAATTAAATCCTCTTATAGTCAAAATGCATGAAGTACAACAAATATAAAATCACCTTTTTCGGTGCGCCTTTGAGTGATTAGGGCCTAATCACTCTGCAAAGCATGTAGGACAACAGAGTGATTAGGCCCTAATCACTCCCTAAAATGTATAACAACGGACTTATATACATTAGCTAACGTGTTGTATAACAATGCGTTTCGCAAAAACATGTAGGAAATGGTATTGAAAATACACAAAAAAGTTTTTTATTACCTTGATTATATTGACGGTTCTTTGCTCTTTATCTCATAACTCCATTATTATAATAAGTATTATTTGTTATGTCAGGCAATATAATAACGAATATTTTGGGGTATTTATAAATGGCATGGCTTTTAAATGTAATCTTACTAAAATCTTATTAATTCATGCAAACCCTTTAAAAATGGGCATAAATCACATTCTGTTCCCTTAAAATCACATTTTGTTTCCCTCGCTTTAACGAATATAAACGATATTTGCAGGCGGAATATTTGTTGTCGTTGATTGACAACTATGTAACCGAGATTTTAAACAATACCTAACTTAATAACTTGAATAATGGAATATGTTAATCTTTCAATCATGCCTAGAAAATTGTTTGTTTTGATGGCTATGGCTGCAGGGTGCTCGCTGACTCCTATTGATGCAATGGCAGTTAATGCCGTTCAGATTACTCAGCAAGCTAACTCTATTAAAGGTAGGATTCTTGATTCTACGGGCGAACCTATTATTGGTGCTACTGTAAAAGTAAAAGGATCTAAAACCGGAACTGTTACCGATCTTGACGGTAATTTTAATATTAATGCCGTTCCAGGAGCGATGCTTGAAGTTACTTATATCGGATACAAACCGCAAATGGTTAAAGCCGGTAGAGAATTCTTGAATGTCAAGCTAGCAGAAAACTCAGAAACTCTTAATGAAGTCGTTGTTGTAGGATATGGTACAATGCGCAAAAAGGACCTTACAGGTTCTGTGGTTCAGATAAATCCTAACAAGATTGCTGACCAGAATCCAGGTACTGTACAGGACTTGCTTCGTGGAACTCCAGGTTTGCAGATTGGATATGATCCTGCAGCAAAAAGCAGTGCCTCAATTCAGCTTCGTGGACAAAACTCACTTTATACAGACGGCGGACACAATTCTCCATTGTTGATTCTTGATGGTATGGCTTTCTATGGTGAACTTTCTGAAATCAATCCTGACGATATTGCACAGATTGATGTTCTGAAAGATGCTTCTTCTGCAGCTATATATGGTGCAAAAGCAGCTAGTGGTGTTATCATCATAACAACAAAGAAAGGTAAGAGTGGTAAACCTACTATTAATGTAAGTGCGAACTGGGCTGCAAATACGAAGTCAGCTTATCGCGAAGTATTCAATGCTTCTGAATACATGAAGTATCGTGAAGATTGGTACAAAGCTACCACATACGGATATGACGCTGCTGGAAATTGGGGCTATTATGGTGTGAAGAGTGGTACGCCTGCTGGATATTATGACAACGTAGATAATCTGTCACAATACGGACTTACCGCTGACCAATGGTCAAAGATGGGATCGGTACAGCTACAGTCTGGTGAAACATACCAGTCTTTGTATGCTAGACGACTCAAACTTAACGAAGCCATGAACGTATATAACAATTACTTGGCAGGAAAGACTTATAACTGGTATGACAGTACTTTCAGAACAGGTGTTAATCAAGACTATAATGCTAGTATATCTGGAGCTTCAGACCGTGTGAACTACTATGCTTCATTCGGATATATGAAGAACCAAGGTGTAGTAGAAGGAAATGATTATCATGCTTTCCGTTCAAACATGAAGTTGAACGCTAAAATTACGGACTGGTTGGAAATGGGCATAAACGTGAATTTCCAGGATCGCTCAGATGGTGATATCGCTGTATCTCTTAAAGATAATTATTGGGAAAATAACCAAACTCGCAATTCTCCTTTTGCACCTATATCAGACGATAACGGCAATTATGTGCAGTATCCGATGAACGGAACTCCGACAAATGGAGGATACAACTATTGGTTTGATCGCCAGTATCTTAATCTAGACAAGGGATATACCGTGTTGAATACCATTTTCAACGCTAAGGTAACACTGCCTTTTGGTATTATATATCAGTTTAATATCTCTCCACGTTATCAGTGGTTTTACAATAGATATTTTATGTCAGCAGAACTTCCAAACAGTTCTCCTGCATCACGTGGTGCTGATCGTGAGACATCTAAGGATTTTGACTATTCTCTGAATAACACTATTACATGGGATAAGGTATTTAACAAAGATCATCACTTCACACTTACCCTTGTGCAGGAAGCAGAAGAGATGCGCTATTGGGATGACAGAATAGAGGCACGCAATATTACTCCTTCTGATGCTCTTGGATTCCATTATATATCAGGTGCAAATATGGATCAGAGTAATTTCAGTGTAAACGATACACATTCAACTGCAGCTGCCTATCTAGGTCGCTTGTTCTATGGATATAAAGAGCGCTATATGGTAACAGCATCTGTTAGACGTGACGGATATTCTGCTTTCGGTTCTAACAATCCTTGGGCTACATTCTGGTCATTGGGAGGTAGTTGGATATTCTCAGAGGAACCTCTTGTAAAGAAAGCTTTGCCTTGGTTGGACATGGGTAAGTTGCGCGCATCATACGGTACAAATGGTAACCGCTCGCTGAAAGACACATACCTGTCTCTTTCAAACCTTACAAATGAAGGTTCAATGGTATACTATAATAATGGTAATGCTGATATCGTGAAGACATTAGCAATGTCACGCCTAGGTAATCCTAACCTTGAATGGGAAAAGACTTCAGCTTGGAACTTGGGATTTGATTTCGCAGTTCTTGGTCAGAGACTGAGTGGTAGCGTTGATTGGTATTTCAAGAAGACCAATAATATGATTATGGCACAGCGCCTTCCTAACTATACTGGTTTTAGCAGTATCACAACAAACCTTGGTGAAGTCCATAACTCTGGTGTTGAGTTCACTCTAAACTCTGTAAACATTAAAAATAAAGACTTTGAATGGACTACCTCTGCTGGTTTCTCATATAACAAGAATACAATCAAACACTTGTATTACGACTATGATGCAAATGGAGTAGAGCGTGATGATACCTCAAATAGTTGGTTTATCGGTCACCCTGTAGGTGAGATTTGGTCTTGGAAAACTGATGGTATCTGGCAGAAGAGTGAGGCTGCTCAGGCAGCTTTGGTAAATCAGAAACCTGGTGATCCAAAAGTTATAAACTACTGTACTGATGATGATAAGGTTCTTGCCGATGGAACACGTGTTCCTGTTTACAATGATAAGGATAAAGTTTTTCTTGGAACAACAAATCCTCCTATCTATTGGAACTTGCGTAACGAGTTTACTCTTTGGAAGGATCTTACATTCTCATTCTCTCTTTATTCATACATGGGACATAAGAGTCTAGAGGGATATTATTTGAATCAAGATAACGGAGGTTCAATGATCACTAATGCATTTAATGTATTTAAGAAAGAATATTGGACTCCAGAAAATCCTTCAAACACTTATGCACGTCTTGACGCAGTAGGTCCTACAGGATGTACTAGTGTACAGAAACTACATAATCGCAGTTTTGTACGTCTTGACAATATAAGTATAGGTTATACTCTTCCTCGCGAATGGACACGCAAAGCTATGCTTGAAAGAGTTCGTGTAACCGCAAGTGTGAACAATGTATTCACAATAGACAGTTGGGAATATGGAGATCCTGAAACAAGCGGCTTGGCTACACGTGCATTCAATCTTGGAATAAATGTTACACTTTAATTTGCAATACATCATGAACTATATAAGTAATATATTTAAAGGCAGTGCGGCATTTGTCATGGCGACAATGCTCGTTAGTTGTGGGGACTCGTTTCTTGGTCAAGATCCACTGTCATTCTATGAGCCTTCAACAACATATAGCAATGAGGCAGGATTGAAGTCAGCTCTTGCTATGTGTGACAAGGAACTGAAGACGATAATAATGGATGGAAACGGAAACGTTCTTCCAATGGCTTCCAACTATAATATGTCTGATATTGGCTTGTATGCCAAGACGGATATGGGTGGTGGTTTCCAAGATAACTTTGATGCAAAACTAACTCCTACATCTGGTATGAACGGTGGTGGTGATGCCAATGCCATGCAACGTTTTTGGGATGAAGGATATACAGGTGTGAAATATGCTAATACTGTGCTTTCATACGTAGATAAGGCTGAGGGACTTGATGAAGCTACAAAAAACATCTACAAGGGACGTGCTTATTTCCACCGTGCATTGAGATATTATTATCTGACATTGCAGTTTGGTGATATACCTTTGGTAACAAATATTATCACAAAACCAAAGCAGGACTATAAGAGTACATCAAAGGAAGCTATCTTCAAGATGCTTGTAAACGACTTGGAATTTGCAGTGAAATACGTGCCTTCTCAGTCAGCAATGACTGATATCGGTATGGTGAATAAAGAGGCTTGTTTGCATCTTTTGGCAAAATGCTATCTTGTTACAGGTCAATATGACAAGGCAGAACAGACGGCTACAGATCTTATAAGTAACTATGGTCTGCACCTGATGGAAAGTCCATTCGGAACTTTTGTTGCCGGAAACCAAAAGACATGGCCTATCACACGTAACGTACTTTGGGATCTTCATCGTGGTGAAAATGTATGCGATCCTGCTAACAAGGAACTCATTATGCCTATATTGAACTTCAATGATCAGAATTTCACGGGATATAGTCTTATGCGTGCATGTTTTGCTCACTGGAGCAACGGTGTGATTAAAGATCCTTCAGGAATTTCTCCTGCTGGAAAAAATATTGCACGTAACAATGCAGATTATGATGAAAACAATGACTGGGTAAGATCTATCGGACGTGGTATTGGATGTTTCAGAACATCAAAGCATTACAATCAGGCTATCTGGAACGTAGATGGAACTCCTGACTATCAAGACTTGCGTCACAACCGTAAGGTTGGAAACTGGGTAGAAATGGAAGACATAAAATATAGTAATAAAAAGTCTCCTTACTATGGCAAGAACTATCAGCTATATGCTACTGAAGACTATGTTGACGGCACAGGCAAGACTATCGTTCACAAGGGAGATTTGCTTTGTGGAGATACTATAAGAAGCTGGTATCCTACACCGCTATACCAATGCTATATATTGGATAAGACAGCAGAAGGTAACTTAGGCGCAAATCAGTTTAACGGTGCGTCTACTGGTTCTAACGGAAACCTTTATCTCTTCCGTCTAGCTGAAACTTATTTGATTCGTGCCGAGGCACGTTTCTATCAAGGAAATACAACAGGTGCAGCCGATGACGTAAACGTAGTGCGCAAGCGTGCAAATGCCAAGCACATGTTTACAACTGTCACGATAGGTGATATTCTTGACGAACGAGCTCGTGAACTTTATATGGAAGAGTGGAGACAGCCTGAAATGACACGTGTTGCTTGGTGTCTTGCAAAGAGTGGACAGCCAGATGAATGGGGACACACTTACGACATAAAGACATGGGACAAGCAAGAGGGTACAGATCGCACTGGCGGAAGCTATTGGTATCAGCGTCTTATTAACTATAGTCTATTTAATAATGGTGCCATACAGTCAAACGGTATCAGTTTAGAGTATAAGGTTAACAAGCACAATTTATTCTGGCCTATTCCTAATTCTGCAATAACAGCCAATACTGGTGCTGCATTGAGACAGAACTATGGATATGACGGATATAGCGAATCTACACAAATGTGGACTAATTGGGAAGATGCCGTCGCTGATCAAAAATAGGTAATTAAATGGTTTATGGATAACATTAATTATCAGTAGGTTATATTTTACGGCGGAGTAATCAAATATAATGGTTATTCCGTCGTTTTATATTAAAAGGATAATTATAAATAGTTTGTTATGATTAGATATATAAAGTTATTTGTCGTAGCACTGGCTTTGCTTATGCCTCTTGGCGTTTCGGCAAAGAAGAAGGTGCAGATGAACGATCGTGAGTATTGGAGTTCACAAGCTTGGAAAATGTCACGTCCAGTATTGGAGAACATGGCGAAAGGTGAACTGGTAAAGAACATGAAGATGGAATTCAGCCCTAGTTTCGACAATCGAAACAAAAAGGTTGCCTATATGGAATGTTTCGGTAGACTTATGGCAGGTATTGCACCTTGGCTTTCGTTGCCAGATGACAATACTACTGAAGGCGCTAAACGCAAGCAACTTAGGGAGTGGGCACTTAAAAGCTATGCTAACGCTGTAGATCCAACATCTCCAGATTATCTGTGTTGGGGTAGCGGTGGTCAGAATCTTGTAGATGCTTCATATATAGCAGAGAGTTTTCTTCGTGGATATGATTCATTATGGAAACCACTGGATGATACTACAAAACAGAGATATCTTGCAGAATTCAAGAAATTAAGAAAGATAGATCCTCCTTATACCAACTGGTTGCTGTTCTCGTCAACGATAGAGAGCTTTATAGCAAAGGCTGGTGGGGATTATGACGAATATCGTGTGAACTCAGCATGCCGTAAAGTTGAAGAATGGTATGTTGGTGACGGATGGTTTTCTGATGGTCCGGAGTTTGCTTTTAATTATTATGGTAGCTATGTATTTCATGCCATGTATCTGGAAACATTACAGGCTATGATTGACGCTAAGGCAAGTACTCGTCTTGACTATAAAAAGTATTACGACAGACAGTTGAAGCGTACCCAGAAATATGCAATCATATTAGAACGTTTTATATCTCCTGAAGGAACATTCCCTGTATTTGGCCGTAGTATTCCTTATCGAAATGCAGCAATGCAGCCGTTGGCTCTTTTAGCATGGATGAAGACTCTGCCGGAAGAACTTACAAATGGACAGGTGAGGGCTGCATTAACAAAGATGATGCATCGTATGTGGGATGAACACAATAACTATAATGATGCAGGTTTCCTTACCATAGGTTTTTGTGGAAGTCAGCCTGATGCAGCCGATTGGTACACCAATAATGGAAGTGAATATATGGCTTCGCTAACTTTTATGCCATTGGGACTGCCTGCTGATGATCCTTTCTGGACTTCAAAAGCAGAACCTTGGACACAGGTTAAGGCATGGGGTGGAGATAAATTTCCAAAGGACCACATGTGGACAGACACTCCACAACCTAAGGATAAATGGTAGAGATTATACATAATAACGAATAATATATATTATATATAATGAAGAAATTAATGATTTCGACAATGCTTATGCTTGCGTGCACAAGCTGTATGGCTTTTAATGCGCAACAGAAGAAGATTGTGGAGATGATAGGAAAGGTGAATGATTATTGGCAGTCTCATCATAAACCCGAAACAAGGGCTTTCTGGGACAATGCCGCTTATCATACCGGAAATATTGAGGCTTACAAACTTACGCCGAATAAGCAATGGCTAGAATATTCTACTAAATGGGCAGAACATAATAAATGGATGGGAGCTACAGAAAAGGATGCCTCGAAATGGAAATATAAGTTGTATGGTGAAGACCAACAGCATGTATTATTCGGTGATTGGCAGATTTGTTTCCAGACATATATTGATTTGTGTAATATTTCTTATGGTTCAAAGGCTGACAGGAATGAAATGCTTAATGACTTCCGTCTGAAAAGAGCTCTTGAAGTAATGGGGTATGAAGCTGATTCAAAGCAACACGACTATTGGTGGTGGGCTGATGCTCTGTATATGGTAATGCCAGTAATGACAAAGATGTATAATTTGACGGGTGAAGAAAAATACCTAGATAAACTTTATGATAACATCTGTTACAGTGATAGCATCATGTTGGATAAAAAAACTGGGCTTTATTTCCGTGATGGTAAATATGTTTATCCACGTCATAAGACTAATAGTGGTAAGAAGGACTTCTGGGCAAGAGGTGATGGATGGGTTCTTGCCGGACTTGCAAAAGTGCTACAGGATATGCCACATACATATCGCCATTATGATTTCTTTATCAAAAAATATATTACTCTTGCTGATGCTGTTGCACAACTTCAGCAGAAAGAGGGCTATTGGACTCGATCAATGATGGATTCGTTACAGGCTCCAGGACCAGAGACAAGTGGAACGGCTTTCTTTACTTATGGAATGCTATGGGGGGTAAACAATGGTATTCTTGACGCAGCGAAATATCGTCCTGTGATAAACAGAGCGTGGAAATATCTTTCAGAAGAAGCATTGCAGTCTGATGGAAAGATTGGCTATGTTCAGCCTATTGGAGAAAAGGCTATACCAGGTCAGGTTGTCGGCAAAGACTCTGAAGCTAATTTTGGAACAGGAGCTTTTTTGCTTGCAGCCTCTGAATATGTGAAGTATATTGGAAAGGGATTGCAACGAATTTCTTTTAACGTTCATAATGGGCTTGATTTTCAAGTTCAGAAATTAGCAGAAGTAAGCCTTGACAGTGTATACGCAGGTTTGGGATGCGGAAATGAAGATGACATCATTGTAAGAGATGCTCACGGAAACGAGGTGGAATATCAGAAAAGTTATAATGGTAAACTTCTTGTTGATGCATCTGTAAGACCAAACGGAAACGCTGTCTTTTATGTTGAACGAGGACATCATTCTGCAATGAAGAATTTTGTTTATGGTGCGTGCTATAAGATAAGAAAAGACGACATTGCATGGGAAAACGACCGAGGAATGTATAGGGCTTACGGACCTGCACTTCAAAGGAGTGGTGAAAAGGGGTACGGATTTGATGTATGGGTGAAGAATACTCCAGAACTTGTTATGGATAAGCGATACAAGGTGGATTATGATGCCAATATTATAGAGGATTCACTTTATAGAATAGGCAAGAAAGAAGAGGCTAGAGCTATTGACGATGCAACTTCTTTTCATTATGACCATGGCAATGGTATGGACTGTTATAGTGTCGGACCGACTCTAGGTTGTGGTACTCCTGCATTGATGAAAGACGGAAATATGATTTTGCCTTACTGTTATAAAGATTATGAGATATTGGATAATGGTCCATTAAGATTTACAGTGAGACTTGATTTCAATCCAGTTAGCATTGGAAACGATAAGAATGTAGTCGAACACCGCTTGATAAGTCTTGATAAAGGCAGTAACTTCAATAAGATTACTGTATGGTATGATGGTATCAAGTCGGCTTGTAAACTTGTTACGGGTGTTGTTCTTCATAGTTCTTATGGTGCTGTTCTTGACAAAGAAAGCGTGTTGTATGCCGATCCTACTGATGATCCGGATAAGAACAATTCACAGATCTATGTCGGTGTGTTGTTTCCTTATGGCACTGTTACAACGAAGCTAATGACAATAAAGCCAGAGAATGGTATTTATGGACATGCTGTCGGTATAAAAGATGATTATCGTGGTGAGAAGTTTACTTATTTATTCGGTTCTGCATGGAGCAAATATGATGTTAGAAATATGCAGGAATGGATTGTAAGATCAAATAGTGCATTGACGGTAGCTAAATCAAACTAGTTAGTTGTTCATAATAAAAAAGCACGAAGAATGATTATCTATTCTTCGTGCTTTTTTGTTTGTATGCTAATATTAAATGTAAGACTCAAGGAATTTTATCTCACCTTTTATATATATATCTTTTGTTGTTGCAGGTATGAGTATTGATTCGCCTGCTTCTAAAGAAATATTGTTTCCTTCATTGTCACTTATATCTGCGTGCCCTTTAAGGCAAATGAAGATAACGAAACTGTCAAGACCGCTATAGTCTATTGTCATAGGTTCGTTAAGGTCATATATTGTTGTGCAGAAATAAGGACAGCGTACAAGGCTGACGCCCTGATTTTTTTCTGCTTTATAATCTGTGTGATAGTCATTTTCCACATTGTAGTTAATGCTTTCTGCAGCCTGTTTTGTGTGAAGTTGGCGATAGTTTCCATCTTTATCTTTGCGTTTGAAGTCATAAATACGCCATGTAACGTCACTTGTCTGTTGTATTTCTGCAAGAAAGCATCCTTTTCCTGTGCTATGAATTCTGCCTGCAGGTAAGAAAAAGCAGTCACCTTCTTTTACGGTATATTCGGCAAGAGCATCAGTGATCGTGTCATTTTCAACCATCTCTTTGTATTCCTCAGGAGTGATCTTCTTCTTAAGTCCGATTCTCAACTTTGCGTTTTCGTCACTGTCCATGATATACCACATCTCTGTCTTTCCGCGCTTCATACCTTGCTTTTTGGCAATCTCGTCGTTAGGATGTACTTGAATAGACAATTGGTCTTTTGCGTCGATAAACTTAACTAATAGAGGAAATTCATTGCCGAAATGTTTGTAGTTTTCTTCTCCTACAAGTTTACCTTTAAGTTTTGCTATTAAGTCATTTAATTTTGTTCCTGCATATTCGCCTTCAGCTATTATGCTTTCATGGTCTTTTACTCCCGATATTTCCCAGCTTTCACCAACATTTTCTTGGTTTATAGCTAGGCGTTTAAACGGAATAATTTTGTCACCACCCCAAATAGTGGATTTCAGTAGTGGATTGAATTTAATAGGTTTCATATGATATTTTTAGTTGTGTTTTCATGTAACCGACGGGAATATCACCAAAACGGTGAATATCTCCATGGCCACTTGTGTATTTTATTGATTATTATCATTTTAAGTTCTTTATTGCATCAATGATACTATCAGAATCAATATGGCATATCTTCTGAAGTTCTTCGACAGGTCCGTGTTCAACAAAAGAGTCGGGGATACCCAGACGGGTAATCTTTGGAGTGTATTCATTGTCGCTCATCCATTCAAGGATAGATGAACCCAATCCTCCGTTACGTACTCCGTCTTCGATTGTTATTATACGATTGAATTTCTTTCCTATTTCGTGAAGTAAATTATCGTCTAATGGTTTTAGAAAACGCATATCGTAATGTGCAACACTTAGTGTATTATCTGAGTCACAATACTTCTTGATCGCATCCTCAACATTATTGCCAATAGGACCTATACTAAGTATTGCAACATCTTTACCGTCATGGAGTTTTCTGCCAGTTCCAACTTCTATTTCTTCCAATGGACATTTCCAGTCGGTAAGAACTCCGCGTCCACGTGGATATCTAATAACGAACGTTCCCTTATCAGGAAGTTGTGCTGTGTACATAAGACGACGCAATTCATGCTCGTCCATTGGGCTTGCTATTGTAATGTTAGGAACTGGACGCAATGCTGCCATGTCAAAAACGCCATGGTGTGTAGGACCGTCTTCTCCGACTAATCCAGCACGATCAAAACATATAACAACCGGCAGATTAAGTATTGCTACATCGTGAATGATGTTGTCATAAGCCCTTTGACCAAAAGCACTATATATATTGCAGAATGGCAGTAATCCGTCTTTTGCCATACCTCCAGAGAATGTTATAGAGTGTCCTTCGGCTATTCCAACGTCGAATACACGATCAGGCATTTCTTTCTGCATTATATTCATAGAACAGCCTGTAGGCATAGCAGGAGTAACACCAACTATATTTGGATTCTGTTCTGCAAGTTCCAAAAGTGTTTTTCCGAATACATCCTGAAATCTAGGAGGTAGGTTGCTGCTGTCGGCAATCATACGTTCGCCAGTTTCTGGATCAAACTTGCCTGGAGCATGCCATATCGTTGCAGCCTTCTCAGCTGGCTCATATCCTTTACCCTTTACTGTATGAAGATGTAGAAGTTTCGGACCTTTCATATTCTTCAGTTGCTGAAGAACTCTTACTATTTCCTTGACGTTATGTCCGTCAAAAGGTCCAAAATATCTAATGTTCATACCCTCAAAGATATTTTGCTGATGACTTATCGCACTTTTCAATGCATTATTTAGTCTGATGATACCTTTTCTTCGGTCTTCGTTAAGATATCCTTTGCTATGCAGCCATTTGCTAGCTTTGAAGCGCAAACGATTATAAGTCTCGTTAGTGTCAAGGTTAAGCAAATACTGTTCCATGCCTCCTACGGCACGGTCAATAGACATATCGTTGTCGTTGAGGATTATCAGTAAGTCATTTGGTGTGCTTGATGCGTTGTTTAGTCCTTCAAATGCCAAACCTCCGCTCATAGCTCCGTCTCCGATAACAGCAACAACATGACGTTGGTCGTTATGCTTAGCTGCCACAGCCATACCTAATGCTGCTGAAATGGAATTGCTAGCGTGTCCACATGTAAAAGTATCGTATTCGCTTTCGCGTGGATTAGGAAATGGGCATATACCATGAAACTTACGGTTGGTACAGAATTTATCTCTACGTCCTGTAAGTATTTTGTGTCCATAGGCCTGATGTCCAACATCCCACACAATACGGTCTTCCGGTGTATTGTATACGTAATGCAGAGCAACAGTTATTTCCACAACACCTAGCGATGATGCGAAGTGTCCTGGATTAACAGAAACTTCATCAATAATATCCTCGCGTAGTTCCTTGCAGATTTCGGGTAACTGTTCAACGTTGAGTTTACGAAGATCTGCCGGATATATAATATTACTTAATAATCCAAATTTACTTTTGTCCATCAATACTTTTAGCATGATTATTTGTGCAAAGATACTGCAAGCCTCACACAATACAAAATAAAAAATGAAATATTTTATTTAATTACGGTGTATGTCCTTATCTTAAAGGTTATTTTCAATACGGTATTTCAGTTTTGATGGTATAGTGTTTTTGGTTATTTTTAAGGTGCTTTCTTTAGGTCTACGAAATAAATACAACTTGATTAAACCGAATGCAGTAAGCTATTCACTCCGAATTATGATAAAGTTCAGATAATTCCACGAAAAAGAGGCAGCTTATTAAGCTGCCTCTTTATTATAGATATTATTTAATAGTTCTCTGCACTTATTTCGAAGAAACTCTTTGGGTGATTGCACGTAGGGCAAATTTCAGGAGCTTTCTTTCCGATAATGATATGTCCGCAGTTACGGCATTTCCAGATGCGATCTCCATCACGTGAGAATACGATTCCGTCCTTGATGTTTTGCAACAGTTTCAAGTAGCGCTCTTCATGATGCTTTTCAATAGCAGCAACAAGCTCAAATTTCCTCGAAATCTCATCAAAGCCTTCTTCTTTAGCTTCTTTAGCCATTTGAGCATACATGTCTGTCCACTCGTAGTGTTCTCCGCTTGCAGCGTCAACTAAGTTATCCATAGTAGGTGCAAAATCCCCACCGTTGAGATACTTAAACCAGAGTTTTGCATGCTCTTTTTCATTTCCAGCAGTCTCTTCAAAAAGAGCTGCTATCTGCTCATAACCTTCTTTCCTTGCTTTTGAGGCGTAATAAGTATATTTGTTACGTGCCATACTCTCACCAGCAAAGGCGTCATGTAGGTTTTTCTCTGTTTTTGTGCCTTTTAAATCTTTCATATCGATTTATTTTAATGGTTTATATTTCCATGATGTATTTATCATCAATGACAAAGATAGATTATATTTTGAATAAATCAAAATGAATTTAGAAAATATATGTAATTTTTAACTACTTATTTGATTTCCTTTGCTCTTTCTAAAGCTTCATTTATATGACTGCATATATTATCCCTGCCGATAATATTTTCGAGGCGTGCATGTTCAAGCGTTTTCTTCACGTTTTCATTCACTCCAGAAAGTATAACTTGTATGCCCTCTTTCTTGCTCATCATACAGAGATTTGTTAGATTATGTATTCCTGTACTGTCAACAAACGGCACTTTCCTCATTCTTATTATTCTTACTTTTGGACGGTCTCCGAATGTTGCCATGATCTCTTCAAAGCTGTTACTTGCACCAAAGAAATATGGACCATTGATTTCATAAACCTCTACGCCTTCAGGTATTGTCAGATGTTCCAGATTTCCAAGCATGAAATCACTGTTCTCTTCTGATGGATCAATCTCGTCGGTTATAATTTTAACGTCTGTTACTTCTGTCACACGTCTCATGAAAAGTAGGCATGCACATACTAATCCAACTTCAATAGCGATGGTTAAATCAAAGAATATTGTTAGAAGGAAAGTTACCCACAATACGATAATGTCGCTCTTGGGGTTGTGCATAATTCCAATGAATGAACGCCAACCGCACATTCCGTAGCTAACAATTACTAGTACTCCGGCAAGACAAGCCATAGGTATGTATTTTGCCAATGGCATTAAAAAGAGGAATATCAATAGTAATACGCCTGCGTGTATTATTCCTGCGATAGGACTGCGGCCACCGTTATTTATATTAGTCATTGTTCTTGCTATTGCACCTGTTGCTGGTATTCCACCGAAGATAGGCGATGCCAGATTAGCCAGTCCTTGTGCTATCAATTCTGTATTTGAATTGTGACGTGAGCCAATAACACCATCAGCGACAGTGGCAGAAAGTAAAGACTCGATAGCTCCTAGTACGGCAATGACAATAGCAGGAGGCATCAGCGACTTTATCGTGTCGAAAGATAATGCTGGTAATGTTGCTTCAGGTAGTTTATTACTTATGGCAAAGTGGTCACCAATTGTTGTTATTGATGTAATACCTGCATATTGTCTTAAAAGCAATGCTGATACAGTCATTATTATAATAGCTATCAGTGATCCTGGAATCTTCTTACTGAACTTTGGTGATATCGCAATTACGATAACACTCGCAATACCTATTACTGCATTCCAAGGAGTAATTGTTCCGATATTTTGAATATATGCAATCCATTTACTAGAAAAGTCAGCAGGAACGTTTGCTATCGAAAGCCCAAGAAGGTCTTTTATCTGTGTCGTAAAAATGGTTACGGCTATACCGCTTGTAAATCCAACTACGATAGGATAGGGAATGTATTTTATTATTGTACCCAAATGCAGCAGTCCGAAAATAATCAGGAATACTCCTGCCATTATTGTAGCGATGGTTAATCCTTCAATTCCATATTGTTGGATAATACCATATATTATTACGATGAAAGCTCCTGTAGGTCCACCTATCTGAACCTTACTTCCTCCGAATAATGATACTATCAGTCCGGCAACGATAGCTGTTATTATTCCCTTTTCAGGTGTTACTCCACTGGCGATGCCAAAAGCTATTGCCAACGGCAATGCCACGATTCCAACAATGATACCTGCCATGAGGTCAGTGATAAACTGTTTGCGATTGTAATTTCTTAATGTAGCCACCAGCTGTGGCTTAAATTCAAATGGTGTCATTATAAAAAAAGAAAGGGGTAATAAAATTACCCCGAAGTAAAAAATATATTTATGCTTTATTGGCAGATTTCGCCGAAACGTTTTATTGTAGTGAGGCGTTTATGATCAAAAGTTTCAGATAGTTCCATTTTCCAAGCTACACTGAATGGGACGTGAATTGCGTATGCTCCAATATTAAGTGCAGGTGCAATATCTGATTTGAAAGAATTACCAATCATAAGTAGCTCTTCTGGATGTATATTGTAGTTCACGCACAGATGTTTGTATTCATGCTCTGTCTTTTCTGAAACTATTATAACATCATCAAAGTAGTTGGCAAGTCCAGAACGCTTTAATTTGTTTTCTTGATCTTGAAGTTCTCCTTTGGTAAAAACTACCAGTTTATAGTTGTCATCATTCTTTCTTTCATTGAGAGTAATAAGAGTGTCTTCAACTTCTGGCAGTGGAGTTGTTGGGAAAGATAAAAGCGATTTACCCATTTGTAGTATCTCTTCTATTATATTTCCATGTACTTCACCTTCAGAAATCTTAATAGCATTCTCAATCAATGACATTGTAAATGCTTTAATTCCATAACCAAGACAATCCATGTTTGCTTTTTCTATTGCAAACAAAGAGTCAGATACGGTTTCAGCATCAGCATATTTTGATAGCAACTGACAATACATATTTTCGACATCGTCAAAATGCGATTGACAGTCCCAAAGTGTATCGTCAGCGTCTATAGCTATAATTTTGAATTTATCTAGTTTCATGCTTTATCAGTCAAGAAGAATAGAGTCTAATTGTCTTGTTATCTCATCTTTGTCAAGATGCTGACCGATGAATACAAGTTTTTGCATTCTATCACCGTATTGCTCATTCCAGTCCTGACGCAGTCCTGGCTCACGCTGCATAAGGTCAGCAAGTTCATCTTTCTCCATCGTTGCATACCATTGACCAGCATTACGGAGATTCATCTGCTTTCCTGCCTGTTCAAATACATAGCATGTTGCAGGTTCTTCCTTAAACCAGCATATACCCTTGCATCGTATGATATTCTTTGACCATTTAGAAGCTATGAACTCATCAAATCCTACAAGGTCAAAAGGCTTGCGACGATAATATACAAATGTGCCGATACCATATTCTTCAACTTCTCCACCTTCGTGATCATGTTCGTGATGGTGGTGGTGTCCTTCGTGGTGATGGTCATGTTCATGGTCATGTTCATGGTCGTGTTCATCATCATCGTCATCATCATCATGTTCATCATCGTGGTGATGTTCTATTTCGTCAATCCATGCAGCAGAAGTAGCAACCTTGTCAAAGTCAAACAGATGTGTATTGATAATCTTATCAAGGTCTACATCGCCATAGTCACATTCAATAATTGTTGCATGTGGCTGCAAAGCTATGATTATTTCTTTTAGACGTTCCAGTTCGCTAGGTTCAACTTCAGATGCTTTGTTAAGCAATATAATGTTACAGAATTCTATCTGCTGTATAACTAAGTTCTCGATATCATCTTCAGCAATATTCTGTTTTATGAGGCTTTCACCGTTTCCGAATTCGTCTTTCATGCGCAGTGCGTCAACAACTGTAGTGATACAGTCAAGACGTGCTATACCGCCTTTGATATATTCTGGTCCCATAGTTGGTATAGAACATATTGTCTGTGCGATAGGTGCTGGTTCGCATACACCGCTAGCTTCTATTACAATATAGTCAAATTTCTGCATGCTTGTGATGTCGCGGAGTTGTGCTACGAGATCCATTTTCAGGGTGCAGCATATACATCCGTTCTGCAATGCAACAAGACTGTCGTCTTTCTGGTCAACGATGCCACCTTGCTGTATCAGGTCAGCATCGATATTTACTTCACCGATATCATTAACGATTACGGCGAATTTTATACCACGCTTGTTAGACAGAATTTTGTTAACCAATGTTGTCTTTCCGCTGCCCAGATAACCTGTAAGCAGCAGTACTGGTATTTCCTGAAATTTCATAATATATATTGTATTTTATTATATCTCAATGTTGAGTAATTCCTAAAATTGAATTAGATTGCAAAATTACTAAAAATCAGTTGGATATACAAAAATAAATATATAATTATAGATAACATTCAGATAATAATTCGCATATGGTTATTCTGCTAGTGCAAAATTTAAAAGAAATATTAATTTCTTTGTGTTTCAATACATTAATTATTACCTTTGAAGGCGTAAAAATATTAAAAGTAAACATTATCATGAGTAAAAAGACTTTAACAGTTGGACTTTGCTTGTGTGTAGCATCAATGATGTTGGCACAGACAAATCCAGGTGGCATATCTGCTAATATGTTGCAGCAGATAGAGAAATCACAGAAATCATCAAAAGCTGATAAGGCTATTTTCAATGCAATCGCATCTAATAGTATAGACGATTTGGCAAAGAACTTTGCCAATCAAGGCACTGTTGATACATATTTCAGTAATGAGACCCCTAGTCAGAATATTCACGACCAGCAGAGTTCTGGACGTTGCTGGATGTTTACTGGAATGAATGTGCTTCGTGGAGATTTTGCAAAACAGCACAACGATACTCTTGCTGTTGAGTTCTCTCATGCTTATTTGTTTTTCTATGATCAGTTGGAGAAGGCAAACCTTATGCTTCAGGGGGTTATAGATAATGCAAAGAAACCTATGGAAGACCCTACTGTGCAGTTCTTCTTTAAGAATCCTATCAGTGATGGCGGTACATTTTGTGGTATAGCAGACCTTACTGAAAAGTATGGTTTGGTTCCAATGAGTATTCAGCCAGAAACATACTCAAGTGACAATACTAAGATTATGGATAGGCTTGTATCTAGCAAGTTGCGTGAATACGGACTTGAACTTCGTCGTATGGTTGCTTCTGGAAAGAGTAAGAATGCGATAAAAGATAGAAAGACAGAAATGCTAGCAGATATTTATCATTTGCTAACTCTTACTATTGGTGAACCTGCTAAGGAGTTCACATATACGTTTACTGATAAAAATGGTAAGGCTGTTGGTGAAGCACATAAGTACACCCCACAGACATTCTATGAAGCTACCGTTGGAAAGAAACTTAATGGAACTTTCATTATGGTAATGAATGATCCACGCCGTCCTTATTATAAAACTTTTGAAGTGGAATATGACCGCCACACTTATGATGGTCACAACTGGACCTATCTTAATCTTCCTATGGAAGAGATTGCCAAACTAGCCATTGCTTCAATAAAAGACGGACACAAAATTTATTCTAGCTATGACGTAGGCAAGCAGTTAGACCGCAAGCGTGGATATATGGATGTAGACAACTTTGATTATGCTACTCTTATGGGAACTACTTTCAATATGAATAAAGCTGATCGTATCAGTACTTTTGACAGTGGTTCTACTCATGCTATGACTCTTACAGCTGTAGATATGGACAAGAATGGTAGTCCAAAAAAATGGAAAGTTGAGAATAGTTGGGGACCTACTTATGGTCAGAAGGGATGCTTGATAATGACTAATAACTGGTTTAATGAGTATATGTTCCGTCTTGTTGTGAATAAGAAATATGCCACACAAAAGATATTGGATGCTGCTTCTCAGAAACCAACCATGGTTACTCCTGATGATCCTTTGTTCTTAGAGGATAATTAATTTCGGACTTTTAGTATTCTTAGCATTGCAATATTACTGAGAATGAAGATATATAGCAGCCAGGTCTGTAAAGTGGAAATATAAAAATTCTCTATTGACGAACCCGGAAGTCCTGCTATAAAAAATATAGAACGGTTCATTAATCCCGCTGTCTGCACTATTACGTAACATACAATGTTATTTAGTGCAGTTAGTGGGATTGTTATTATCAATGCCACAGCCATGTATATTATCAATGTGGCACATGGTACTACAACAAAGTTTGTAAGAATGAAATAACATGAAAAGCGTCCGAAGCAATGAAGTACTATCGGAAATGTGAATATCTGTGCAGATGATGATACGCAGATGCTTCCCCATATCCAACTCAACAGTTTGTTGTAAGGATGTAACAGCATATACATTGGCTTGTATAGGGTGAATATTCCAGCAACAGCCATGAACGACATTTGAAATCCTATGTCCCACAAACTAAGTGGATTGATTACAAGTATCACGATTGCCGCAAAGGCAAGGGTATTAAAACTTATGCTCCTTCTGTTTATGATACTTACAAGGGCATATATTGAAAGCATCACAGCACTGCGTACTACTGACGGAGGCATGCCTACAATAAAGGCGAATGCCCAGATACCAATTATAGATAATGTCATTGCGATTGCACTGTGACCGAACAAAAGCAGGAAAACGGAGAATATTATTCCAAGATGCAATCCCGACAATGCAAGGACATGACTTCCTCCAGATATAGAAAATGCATTTTTCGTATCTTTGTCCAGTGCACTCTTGTCGCCTAGAGTCATTGCTGAAATTACAGAGTAAGCCTCTTTATCCTTTCCGTTATTCGCAAATAGTTTTTTTGATAGGTTGTCACGAAATATACGTGCTTTCATGCATAATCTGTCATAAGCATTTTTGCCAAGCGAAACTCTTGCAGGATGGATATTCCAATATGGAATGAATGTCTGTGCTGTGTATCCGTGTATTTTCATCCATTGTGCATAGTCAAAGTTTGAGTTGCCAGATATGCTCTGTGGCTTTTCTAAAACCGACTCAGCGCATATCCCATCACCAGTATTCAGTTTCATTTCAGTTGTAGTATCACTTAGAATAGTAGCTTTTGCATTGATTGGACAGCCAATAGACTTTCCGTTGAGGCTCATAATTTCAATGTCACATTTCAACACCTTACCGTGGACAATTGGTGTGCTTGTAATCAAAGCCTCGTATTGTGATGTTTCTTTTGGAAGTTGTATATCAGTTACTTTCAGTTGTCGTGACATCAAAGTGCCACCAAGTGCTAATGTCGTTGCAGCAATTAGTATGCTTTGTATATGTTCGCGTTTTATAAGTAATGCTAAAACGATGAATATAATGCCTGAAGTGAGCCATATACCCATCGTTATGTGCTCATACAATAGATTTCCTGCAACTATACCTATGCAAAAGGCTATAGCGAGACGCAGCAGAGGATAGAGTTGCAGTTTGTTATTCGTGTACATTTATTTGTATCCTTGGTTCTGTTTTAATTTTGTATTCATGTCTATTACAGCTTGTGGAATAGGGAACAGATATGTGAATTTGCTATCTTCATTATCCACTTGTTTACGTTGGTCGTAAGCCTTTTGGAAGATTCCAAACCTAATCATATCATTACGTCGCCAGCCTTCCCACATAAGTTCAAGTAGTCTTTCGTCAAGGATATTTTGCAGCGTAGCCTTTCTTTCGTTCATTCCTACACGATTGCGTATCATATTGAGTTCTTGTGTGCCGTCTTCACCGTTGCGCACTTTTGCTTCAGCTATCATAAGCAATACATCAGAATATCTGAATAGCACAATGTCATTGTCTTGTAGCTTTCCGTCAGCATGTGCTGTACGGTCTATTTCATATTTAGACATTCTTGCTCCACCTGTCTTTTCATATTTACTTCCAGTAAGATCTGGTGAAACTTCAAGTGGTCTATAAATCAAAGGTTCACCATTGTTGAGATAAACAATCTTTCCGTCAACTCTCAGTGTATCACTGTAGAAGTTTATACTATATCTGCTGTCAATAGAATCTGTGCCATATCCGTATGTCTTAACAGTTGATAGGGTAGCACAGCTTCCGTTTTCTGCATCCATACCTATCGCACTTCCATGATTGTAGTGTCTGCTACGGAAGAGATACCAGAATTGGTTGCTATATAATGTCTTATCCATAGGTATAGTAAATATGTTCTCACTTGAAGTCTCATTGTGTACGGCAAAGTTGTCGGCATAGTTCTTTTCAAGAGAATATCCATCTTTGGCAATCATGTCGCAATAATATATGCATGCTTCCCATGCATTAAGCTTTTTCCCGTCAATATTAAACGTATGTTCGCCAGTACCAAGATAAATTTCATTATTAAGCATCATCTTGGCTAGTATGAAATAAGCCACAGGACGTGTGAATTTACCGTAATATTTTCCTTGAATGTTACTGTGTTCGTCAGGAAGATATGTTGCAGCCTCTTGCAGTTGAGATATTATCGTACTTGCTACTTCCTGACGTGTTGATTGTGTCATATCATCAAGTGTAGCCGCGTCTTTCATAGAAAGCGGCACGTTTCCAAACATATCCATTATATAGAAGTAGAACATAGCCCGTAAGCCTTTTACTTCAGCAGTGTATTCATTATATTCAGAGTCGTTTAGAAGATTTTTGTTGTATTCAATCTCTGCTAAAGAATGGTTGCATAGTCCAACTACCTTATAGAGATAGTTCCATGTGTCTAGTAGTGCCTTGTCTGTGGATGTCCATTTGTGCATATATAAGTCTTGCCAGAAACCGCCATCATACCAGTCTCCTCCTCTTGTCGGCAGAATAGCTTCGTCAGTGGTAAATGTGTTGTAGTCATAAACACCACGATAAGTGCCTTGAATGCCTTGACTGTTACTGTTTCCACCGATATAATTGTATAGGTTTCCTACTGAGTTTATATATAAATTCGTCGACGAATCGTAAGCTTTGTATTCGAGCAGTCTGTCTTTGGGACTCTCATCAAGACAAGACGATAGGAATGTTGTCGATAATGTCATTCCGGCAATACCGATAATCGTCATTATTATATGATATGTTTTTTTCATGTGATCTAGAATTGAATACTTATTCCTATAGAGTATGAACGATATGGTGGGTATGACCGTTTGTCGTCAATGCCTAGTGTTCCGTCAACTACATAACTGTTTATCATTGGTGTGAGTCCACTGTATCCTGTTATGGTAGCTAAATTATTGACAGAGCATGAAAGACGTAGTGAACTGATATATTTATTTTTTACAGGTATGTTCCAACCTATTGTCAGGTAGTCAAAGTTCAGGTAGTCTCCTTTTTCCAGCCAATAGTCTGTTGCAGTCTGGTCTTTGATGTTTTGCTTGGGTGCTTTTGCCATTACATTATAGTCGGGAAAGCTAGACATATTCATATACGTTAGACTTGTTCCGTTGTATATCTTGTGACCGAAAGCTCCGTTTATCTGCAATGACACATCAAATTCTTTGTATCTGAAACTGATGTTTGATCCTAATATCCATTTTGGTGTGGCTTGTCCTGCAATATATCTATCGCCTCCGTCTTCGATGTTTATCTTTCCATTATGGTCAAGGTCAGCAATGGCATAGCTGTAACTGCCGTCACTGTTTTTTGTTAACCCTGTGCAGTGGGGTAAATAGAAGACTCCAAGTGGTTGACCTATTATTTGGTATACGATGTTGTTGTTGCCACCATGAAATCCAGCACCGTTAAGTGAACCTATACTTGTTATCTGTGAAGCTGAAAGTTGTGTGCCGTTATAGTTGCCCGACAATGATAGTAGTTTGTTCTTTTGGAAAGCTACGTTCATGTTAATGTTTAGTTCCATATCTTTCTTTGATATAGGAGTAACACCTAAACCTAGTTCAAAACCACTGTTGCTCATTTCTCCTAGATTGGCAAGTAACTTATTATATGTGAATGGTGGAACAGGTACATCATACTGGTATAGCATGTCTCGTGTCTTACTGTAATAGTATTCTGCTGTAAGAATCACTCTGTTCTTCCAAAAACTTATATCCGTACCAATATTGAATGTGCTGCGTGTTTCCCATTTTAAATCAGGATTAGCATTGCGGAATTGTCCCATTGTTATAGTTGGTGAACCGTTATAAGATATTAGACCTGTAGGCTGAACTAAATTTATTGAGTTGTATGGATCAATACCTCCTAGGTTTCCAGAGAGTCCATATCCCATTCTTATTTTGAAGATGTTTACCAATTTGCGTAAACTTTTAAAGAAAGGTTCGGCAGCAACGTCCCATGTTCCTGATATTGATGGAAATATGCCCCATTTGTTGTTGTCTCCAAACATACTACTTCCATCTGCTCTCATGTTGCCAGCAACGGTGTATCTATTCAGAAGTGTATAAGATACGCTACCCATCGCTGAAGCTAGTGACGATTCTGTGTAGTCAGATCCTGTACCTCCGTATGGTCTTGTAGAGGCGGCAGCAAGATTGTCATATCCTAATTCATTTGTTGTGAAACCTTTTACAAGTGTCCAAAAGCCGCTATGTTTGCTCTTTTGATATTC
Organism: Prevotella sp.; assembly: GCF_051059605.1. Taxonomy (GTDB): domain Bacteria; phylum Bacteroidota; class Bacteroidia; order Bacteroidales; family Bacteroidaceae; genus Prevotella. Next base: position 1,458,307 of record NZ_CP050883.1, on the reverse strand, counting down.
AGTCATTGCCGTTGCTTCTATAGCGTGTATACCCCATGAGTGTTTCCATTCAATAGTTGCATTGCCCAGCATATCTTCAGTCTTATGTTCTCCACGGTAAGCCTGCCCCTGTGCCCAAACCCATGTTGGGCAGAACACTGCATTTTCAAGAGAGTTATAGCTGTAACTGCCGAATAGTTTAAAATGTAGTTCTTTTTCTAGTGTAAAGTCCAGTCCTAAATGAGTATTGAAGTTAAGATTCTTATCATCGTTCTTCTCTTTTAGTAATGCTCCCGGAGGATTTATCTGACTAGCTGTTGAGTTTTTATCCCAACCGCCCAATGCATTCATTCCTTTTGGATATGTTGGATTTTGTGTAGCCGCACTGTAGAACAGTTTCTGTTCGTCAAATATATAGTTGTTCTTTTGTGAAGCTCCAAATACACCAAAATCAATAGAAAGAAGATTGTCGAATGCCTTTTGTGATAGGTCAAACTTAGCAGTGAAGTTTTGGTATTCATTAACCTTAACAATCGTTTTGTGGTCCATAACTCCTATTGACGCACGATAGTTACTGCTTTCAGAGCCTCCGCTGAAAGCTATATGATGATTTTGTACAATTCCAGTTCTTGTTACTGCATCCTGAAAATCAGTGTTGTATCCACCATCATTGTAATCAAGTCCCAGTGTCTTTGCCGTTGATATATATCCGTTACGTTGCAACATGTCTATGGTCTTGTATTTAGACTCAAAGCCAATATTCCCATCGTAACTAATGTGAAACATACTTCCATGTCCCTTTTTGGTCGTAACCTGTATCACACCTGATGCACCTCTAGAACCATATTTTGCTGTTTCAGCCGCATTCTTTAGAATAGTAAAGCTCTCTATATCTGCCGGATATATAGATGAAAGGGTAGAAAGGTCGCTGTAAACGCCATCAATAATAACAAGCGGATCGTTTCCACCCGTAAGAGAAGTCGTACCTCTTACTCGCACACTGCTCAACTGTGCCATTCGGTTTTCGCCAGAAGTCACATTCACACCTGCAGCTTGTCCGCTTAATGCGTTGAGTGAGTTTATCACAAGTCCCTTGTTCATTCTGTCTTCAGTAACAATATCTGCCGATCCCTGTTTGCGTTCTGGGATCAGTCGCGTTATTTCCAAAGAGTCATTTTTTGAAAGACTGTGTTTTTCCTGAGCTTGCATTGTGAAATTTGGCATTATCAGCAAGGGTATTATGAGTTTCCAGTTATACATATTGTGTGGTTTTAAGGGCGCAAAAACATTAAACTATATTGCAAATATAGCTAAAAATAATGTTTGAAGCAATAAAAGTATTATATATTTTTTAGTTTTATTAGCTACCAGTCGTTAATCACATAGCCTTATAGCCATAGTGATTGTATATAAATGGTATTTTGTGAGAAGCCAAAATGGTCCATTCGTCAGTCTTTATATAAATAGAAAAACATCTGACTATTATTTATTAGTGATTCGCTTTTTGTAAGTGTTTCATTTCATGTCCTCCCCAAGCGGTATCATTCAAATATTTAAAGCCGAGTTTGCTATATAGTTGTTCTGCTTTTGGATTACCACAATCCACGAGTAATCCTGTTGATGGGATCTTTAGACTTTCTGCTTTTTTGCAAGTAGCTTTCAATAGGGCAGAGGCTATCCCCATATTGCGGTATCTTTCGTCAACAGCTAAGCTGTCTATATAAAGCTCACCTTTCTCCGTTTCGTCGTCAATTCCAGAGTAGTCAATGCCGAATTCTTTTATCGCCTCTTCTATAAAAGCCTTTCTCAGTCTATGTAGATCTGCTCCATCATAGCTTACACATACACCAATAACAGCTTCTGAATCTTCATCCAAAGCTACTAATGTGTTCTTATATGAATATTGTGAGTCCTCTCTTGCCACAAGTCTTGTCATCATATTGTGAAAATCCTCAAGCGTATGTGAGCTACCTGCAAAGTTTTTGCAACATTCATGGTTCATCGCCAACATGATGTACCTTGCTATTTTGTCAGCTTGTTGTTTTACAGCATTTGTTATTTTAATCATGTAAAGTCTTTTTACGTTATATTACAAAAATAGCAATATAAAGATTAAGAAACAAATTAATTAATGATTTTTAGTTAATGGCAGTACCAATCTCAGGCACTGCCATTTCGCTATTTAAACAATACAATATTCTCTTTTCAAAAGAGATTTAAATGGAATATCTTATTTAAATGTCTTTATATCAATATTAGCTTTGCCGTCTTTAAACTTCGTTACTGCAATAGATTTAATATCAGTTGGCTTTAAAATATCATTAATATCCTGACCTTCTGGTAGTTCCTTACCATCTATTAGGTATTTGCAGTTTTTCTTTTCTGGAAATGTTACTGGGTTTACTTTGCCTACGGGTACAGGAAGGGTAAACATGGTCTTGACAGCCTTACCTTTGTTAGTGCCAGGTTCCCAGTTGGGCATATTGTTCACAGCTTGCAAAGCCTCGTTGTCCAATTCTGAATCTAAGCTATGTACAACATGAGCACCATAAATTGCGCCGTCTTTGTTAACAGTGAATGCAACAACAGTAACACCCGACTTTGTGGAATTTTCTGGATCCTTTATGTTCTTGGTAAAGTATTCCGATAGCTTATCACTACCACCTGGAAAACTTGGCATCTTGTCTACGAGATCATAAACTTTATCTTCACCGTTTGAGTCACTGTTGTCCTTCTTTAAAGTAATTTTCATTCCGTTTATAGCATCTCCTGCACGGAATGTCATATCAGCAAAGCCTACATATTGTACATCAATTGTGTTGTCATCAGAGACCTCATTTAAAGAAAAGTTTCCTTTAGTATCACATACAGAACCTTTCTTAATACCATTTATTATAACAAGTGCACCAGGTATCGGTTTTCCATTTTCATCAACAACAGTTCCTTTTATATTGATAATCTTTGCATCTCGGGCTTGATTATCAACAGCATTATTAACTAAGTCTGCTACAGTTGCAGCCTTGCTTTCGGTAACTCCTGACTCAAGTAATCCTTTTGTTGCATTTGATATTTTTGCAATCTCAGGAATTTTCTCGCTTAGAGAACGAGCTACCGTGTCAATGTTGCTTACAAAAAGTAATGCGGCAGCAAGTGGCGCAAAAAGCAGATACTTAGTCTTTACTATTTCCTTAGTCCTACGTTTGTTCATCATTTTAATTCTTTTTTTAAGAGGTAAAACATTAAAGTTATTGGCAATATTCGTTTTTGACGAATGATATGCCAAACCAAGTAAGTGATACTGATAGGCTTTGCGCGCGTTGCCTTCAGCCAAAACACTTTCATCGGCTAAAAATTCCAAATTAATACGTACATCACGTTTCATTAACCATGCAAAAGGATTAAACCAGCAGAATATGCAAAACAGTTCCGACATTATGCTGTCAAAAGAGTGCCACTGATTTACGTGTGTGCGTTCATGTATTATTATTTCATTAAGTTCATCATCACATAGTCCTTCAGTATTTACAAATATCCATTTGAAGAAAGAAAATGGTCCGTCTTTGCTTTTCAGTATGTACAGCATCGTACCATTGATGCTTATTCTTTTATGTTTGTATGCCATATATACGATAGTTCCAAGCTGTAAAATAAAGTTTAGCAACATGATCGTTACCACGGCTATATAAACATATAGTATAATGTCTTTCCATGTTATTGACGGAGCATTGGCATATGTCATCATTGTTGGTAATATACTTGTGGCATAACTGTTTGCCATACTAACTGTGGTATCGGAGTCTTTAATCCAGTATTCAATGTTAAGTAATGGAATAGTTAATGATATAAGATATATTGTCCACAGAGTGGCACGTCGCAATGCAAAGAATGTGTCTTTGCTTGTCATAAGCCGATAGAATCCATATAACAGAATCAGAGCGATATTTACTTTTAATAGGTATATAGCCATATTCTATTCTCCTTTCTCTATTTCCTTAATTATATCTTTCAGTTCATCTTCTGATATCTTTTCTTCTTTAGCAAAAAACGAAACCATTTCTTTAAACGAATTTTTAAAATAGTCATGTACAAAGCCATTCATGAATCGGCGTTTATATTCACCTTCATCAATGGAAGGAGTGTAAAGATATCCTTTACCGTCACGCTCAGATTTTACGAAGTTCTTTCTTTTCAAGTTGTTCACAATAGAAGCAACGGTCGTGTAGGGTGGTTTCGGTTCTGGAATTTCATCCACTACTTGTTTTACAGCGCAGCGGCCCAACTTCCAAACATATCTCATTACTTCTTCTTCTTGCTTTGTTAGTTTTTCCATTATATTATATGTTTTTATTATCAATGTCGCAAATCTACGAAACTTTCGTAATAAAAGCAATAGTATATGCGTTAAAGTGTGTAAATGTTGGTGTTTTTAACATTTTACGAATGTTTCGTAGAAATATACCTATTATAAAAAGAAGAAAATTTATGATAGGATAGTAAAAAATGTTTGTGACAAAATTTTCATCAACCGACAACTAATTAGGGAAGGTGACAACCATATTGGAATGAATGACAACTAATCCGGCAAGATAAGACAACTTATTTAAGAACAAATGTACATCTTTTCGGGTTAGAGGCAACGCACTACCAGAAAAAGTTTTTTCAATGTCACTAATGTCACTTTGTCACAAACCCTTTGTTTATAAGGGATAAGCGAGTGACATTAAGTGACATTATTAGTCTAAAAGTGACATTAAACTCTAGATTATGCCTATATTTGGCGTTTTTTCTATAAATATGATTTGGGTAATATGTGCCTTTTATACTTCTCAATGCTAACTTGAACTAGTTTTTAGCCTGAATAGGTTTACATTTGTTCTTAAATAAGTTGTCTTATCTTACCAGATAGGTTGTCATTCATCCTAATAAATTTAAAGATACATTTTTAGACGATAGTAATTGATTGTAAATCTGTCATATAAAATGGATACGCATGAGAGAAAAAGAGTTTGAAAATTATAGATATGGTTACAGCTTTAGTAAATAAACAATTACCTAAATTATCACAATTATTGGGTAATTTGACTTAATACAGAAAAGGTATACATCGTTTTAACAATTAAATGATGGAAAATCAAAAGAAAAAAAAGGAACATCGAAGTTACAGTCGTGACTTCAAGCTTCAAGTATTAAAAGACATGTATGAGCATGATTTGTCATATGGTTTTACTGCTCGCAAATATGGGATATTGGCAGCCCATTCTTTACATTTGTGGGAAAAAGAGTTTCCCTTAACCAATAAATCATTATCTTTGTCAACAACAACAATACAAAAGGTAATGAGTATGCGTAAGAAAAAAGATGAAGCCAAAGCAGCTTTGGTTAAGACAAAAGAAGAGCAACTTGAGTATGAGATATCTTGCCTTCGTAAAGCTCTTGAGTATTCCGAACTTCGCAATGAAGCTCTTAATGAGTTATTAAAAATAGGCAAGGAAGATTACGGAATCGACTTATTAAAAAAAGCTGGCGCCAAACAGTAAATAGCCTTCGCACCAGACATTCTAATCTATCAATAGAATGTCTGAGTGGGCTGTTTGGTAAAACACGTGTAGGCTATTATTCAGTAAGCAAGGAGATGCTGGAAAAACGAAAATTGACAGAGACTACAACTATCAGTATAGTCAGAGAAGTACGCAATGAAGCTCCAGGCATAGGAGCATACAAACTCTTTATCATGCTTAAGGAGTTATATGCAGAAAAGATGGTTGGGCGGGATAAATTCTACGCTTTGTTGCATTTTCACCATCTTATGCTCAAGCCCCAGCGTAAACGGCATACGACAAATTCAAATCACCATTATCACAAGTACAAGAATATGATCAAGAACTTTATACCGACTGCTCCCAATGAGTTATGGGTTGCTGATATTACTTATATAGAAACAAAAGACGGTGTGTGTTATCTACATCTTATCACTGATGCCTTTACACACGAGATAATCGGCTGGACATTGTCCGACACGCTTATGGCTACCAATACTATAGCAGCTTTGGAGCAGGCTATAAAGCAAGCTGGTAATTCAGACTTAAGCAAACTTATACATCATTCAGACCGAGGTTCACAATATTGTTGCAATGCTTATGTGGAACGACTTAATTCCATTTCTGCCACGATCAGCATGACAGAGGATTACAAACCTACTGACAATGCCATTGCCGAACGAGTGAATGGGATTATCAAACAGGAATGGCTGTATCGTATGGACAGACCTAAAAACTTAGAGGATGCAAGGAAAATTATAAGCTCCATTATTAATTTCTATAATAACAAAAGGCCACACATGAGTAACTGTATGAAGACTCCAGCAGAGATGAGAATGCAATTTAGGTAGTTGCTCTTTGGAGGCTTCACGCCTCCAGCCGCAAGGCAAACCACCGTGGTGTTTTTCATGGGAATGTATTTGTGTATAGAGGAATTTTATTTAACTTTGTAAGAGAAATGTACATATTAAACTGATTTGTAATAAGATTTCAATATATCAATTGTTTCTGTAAAGGATTTCAGTATTCGTAAAGTATATCAGTAAGGGTTTAAAAAATATGTATAGTGTTTCAGAATGTATAACTACAAATGTGTATACCTATTCCAGTCATAGTCAATTCGATTACCCAAGTACGTGTGTAATCCGATTACCCACGATGGGTAATCGGATTACCTAACGTGAACAACTCGATTACCTACGTTGGGTAATTGGATTACCCAACATGAAAAAGAGCATTGTTCAGCGTATGTAAACAAATTATTCTTAATGATGCTTATACCATAATAAACATATAGTGAAATATATATGCCTAGTCTTGGATAAAAAAGTACCAATAATGGAATCGCATTTTTGGTGAAAATTCGCAAAAAATAGGTATGATTTAGGGTTTAATGTCACTTTTAAACTGATAATGTCACTTAATGTCACTCGCTCATCCCTTATAAACAAAGGGTTTGTGACAAAGTGACATTAGTGACATTGAAAAAACTTTTTCTAGTAGAGGCGGAAATCAGCCCACTTACAAATTATATCGCTAAAACGTTTAAGTTATATTGATAAAATAACGAAAATGTTATTTATTCTTCTTGTAATATTCAAGACCTAGCTTTACATTTTTCTTCAGTGCTTCTGAAGAATAGGTTGCACCGCTTACTCCGTCAACATTCATCTTGACAGCCTTTGAAACAGTCTGACCATTAAACTGATCTAGCAAAGTCTTTGCTTTGCCAAAGAATTGAGGAGTTTCATGATTTGGCATAGCCTCAATCTTTACAACCTTATTCTTACGGATGAAAATCTTAATAGGAGTGTTACCTCTGAATCCCTTGATGTTCTTACCTAATTGCTGTGTATTTACAATTACGGTATCATTCTCACGTGAAATTACATTGTCATTAGGCATGGCACTTACCATTACTGCTATCATTGCACAAGCAGACAAAGCTGTTACAATTGCATTGAATCTTTTATTCATATTATAATAATCCTAATTTAAAATTGATAAAACTTTTATTTACCTTAATACCTGAGTGATTTTGCAAAAGTAAAAAATATAATCGACATGTTAATAGCAATGTGTTCTATTTTTATGTTATTTTTTGATTTACATAAAAGAAAACGGCGCATGAATATTATCTTCATGCGCCGCTGTGTATATAAAAAGTGTGGTTTTATACTAGTGTTGCGACAATTTCCTCGCGAGTGCCAGGTAGCATGTCAATAACAGGAATCTCAGGCATAGTATAACATCCTGGCTGCAAACGGAAACTAGCACGAGCTACGTTTACAAGGACCTGTGCTGTAAGAGCTGGGTTGTTGATGTTCATGTTAAACTCAAAACGCTGATTCTGTGTTTTTCCAGAAACGCCTTTGCGTACCAAGTTTACACCATGTCCCATATCACGTACATCATCAACAGATGCAACAGCGAATACATGAGTTTCATCGTGTGCGAAATATGGATCAGCCTTTATAGCTGCTGTTACGTCTTCCAACTTAGCTCCGTCTTCCAACTCAACGTATACCATACGGCGATGAATACCTTCACCAAGAGGAATAGTTACAGAAAGAGCATTCTTTACTCCTTCCTTACTACGTACACATACTGAATGTCCCATAGACATACCCGGACCGAAATTGGTATAGCTAAGTCCCTTTGGTGCAAGACTTTCCATGAGTACACGTACGATAGAATCTGATCCTGGATCCCAACCTGCAGAAATAACACTTACAGTGTTAGTCTTCTTGTTGTTCTCCATCTGCTTTGTGCGATAGTCAAGGATACTAGTGTGGATATCAAAACTGTCTACGGTGTTAATTCCTAGAGCTGTTATTTTCTCAGCATATTCAGGACAACTGCGTGTAGGAGTTGCAAGGATAGCAACATCAACGTCTTTCAACTTTGTAATATCGTCTACAACTTCGTAATCAGTAAGTTCAACAGGTTTAGCCTGATTGGCGTTACGACGTACGATACCTGCGATTTCAAAATCAGGAGCTGCTTCAAGTGCCTCTACAGTGAAGTGTCCAATATTGCCGTAACCAACTACGGCTGCTCTAATCTTCTTCATGTTCTTTATTGTTGTTAAGTTTTACTTAAAATTATAACCTATTGGCAAAATTACATTATTCTGCTGAAAAATAATATATTTTGGTGGATTTTTTATCTTAAATTCTACAAAAAGTTATGAATCATAATAGTAATATCTCTCTTTCTATATTGATGTTAATTCTTTATGCGTAAAATATTTTATGCTTTAACATATAGCTACTCTTATTCACTGACTATACAATAATCATGTGCGCGTGTGCGTTATTATTAAGTATAAATAAAATATAACATAACATGATAGAATATATAAAAGGCGAGTTGACAGAACTTACTCCAGCATTGGCTGTGGTAGAGGCTGCGGGAGTAGGGTATGCTCTGAATATATCACTTACCACATATAGTGCCATTCAGGGTAAAAAAGCGATAAAACTGTATGTGCATGAATCTCTTGTAACAGGAGGACGTGATGATAATTTTACGCTATTCGGCTTTGTTAACAAGCAGGAACGTTCACTTTATAGACTTCTCATCACTGTGTCAGGAGTTGGTGCCAATACTGCAAGAATGATGTTATCGTCAATGAGTCCATCTGAACTTTGTAATGCTATTGCCAACGGTGATGATAAGATGATAAAGACAGTGAAGGGAATAGGACTGAAGACAGCACAGCGCATAATCATTGACTTGCGAGACAAGATTGTAGCAAGTGGTATTGCTGACGAATTGCACGTGAGTCGCAATGCTGGAGGAATGAATATGAATAATGGTATAAAGGATGAGGCTGTTGCAGCATTAACAATGCTTGGATTCTCGCCGGCACCTTCTGCTAAAGTTGTTGTAGGGATTATGACAGAACATCCTGACTGGGCTGTGGAAGATGTTGTAAAGGAAGGATTGAAGAGAATAAAATAGACTGTTTACTATTTATTTCAGTGTGGATGATATTCTTTGTTAATGAAAACAAGACATGGATTTTTTTGTATGATTGTAGTTATGCTTGCGCTTTTTGGCGTAAGCTATTCAATCGCCATGCCTTATATTCAGGACGACACAAAGAAACAAAATAATTCAGCAGACACTACTAAAAACACCAGATTGTCAGGCGTTGATGATGACTCTGTCAAGACTGGTAGAAAAGCATTGTGGAGGGTGCAGCGCACTTTGCCAATTACATGGCATGACCTTGATAGCAGTAGTCTTGACTTGAAGACACCCTTTAACCTAAGACAAAACATACAGTATAACGATACGCTTGACGAATACGTTTTTGGTAAGAAAATGGGAGGAACTTACCTCAGTGCTCCAGTAATGATGACGAGAAGTGAATACAATGACTGGAGCGAAAAACAAGAGATGCATGCATTCTTCCGAAAAAAGAATAATGAGATATATAAGGCTAAAGGGAAGGATCAGTTTGATTTTAGTGACATGCACTTCGACTTGGGACCTGCAGAAAAAATTTTCGGAGCTGGAGGGGTGAGGATTAAGACACAAGGAACAGCTGAACTGAGATTCGGAGCTACAAAGAAGAAGGTTGATAACCCTGCCCTTACAATAAACAGAAGGAACACAACAACGATGAACTTCGACGAGAAGATTAATCTGAATGTGAATGGAAAGGTTGGTGACAAGGTGAACCTGAACCTGAATTATAATACTGATGCTACTTTTAATTACGATGCTCAAAATCTTAAGCTTAAATATGAGGGAAAGGAAGATGAGATAGTTAAACTTGTAGAGGCAGGCAACGTGTCGTTTCCTTCTAATTCTTCGCTTGTGAGTGGGGCAACATCATTGTTCGGAGTAAGAACTGATCTGCAATTTGGCAAACTGAAGATGCAGCTTGTCGCATCACAGAAAAAAAGTTCATCAAAAAGCGTATCAAGTAAGGGTGGGGTACAACTCACGCCTTTTGATATAGATGTATCCAACTATGAAGAAAACCGTCACTTCTTTCTTTCTCAGTATTTCAGAAAGAAGTATGCTTCGGGGATGAAGACCCTACCTAATCTGACAACAGGAGTAAATATCAACCGTGTGGAGATATGGGTTACAAATAAGACTGGAGCGACAAGCAACACTCGAAATATTGTGGCATTGACCGATCTTGGTGAGAACATAAGTGTTTCAAATAAATCATTGTGGAATACGACTGGAAAGAATGTTCCTGCAAACGATGCCAATACCGAATACTCTACATTGGTAAGCTCTTTGGTTTCGGCGAGAGATATTGACCAGACATCAACAGTGCTTGATGCTGGAGGACTTGTAGGAGGTACGGATTATGAGAAACTGGAGAATGCACGACTGTTGAGTTCTTCAGAATATAGCGTTAATTCAGCTTTAGGATATGTGAGTCTTAACACAGGAATAAACACTGATCAGGTTGTGGCTGTTGCTTATGAATATACCTATGGTGGAGTTACATATCAAGTTGGTGAATTTGCTAGTGACCGCACAGATGTGAATGAGGCTTTGTTTGTGAAGTCGCTCAAGAATACGAGTAACAGTCCTTCTCAGGGAAACTGGGCATTGATGATGAAGAACGTTTATAAGCTTGGCGACACGATAGAGAAGACAAAGTTTAGACTTGACGTGAAATATCAGAGCGACACAACAGGAGTATATCTTAGTTATATTCCAGAAAGTCAGGTGAAAAGCACTCCTATAATCAAACTTTTAGGCGCAGACCGACTAGACAATAACAATAGGGCGCAGAGCAATGGATATTTTGATTATGTTCAAGGCTACACAGTAAACAATGGGCGTGTATTTTTTCCAGAACCAGAACCTTTTGGAAAGGATTTATACGATATTTTAATTAGCAAAGGCGTTGCTGCGAATGTGGCTCAGAAATACGCATTCACAGAACTTTACGACAGTACAAAGACTACAGCAAAGCAGATAGCCGAAAAAGACAAGTTTAATCTTGTTGGACAGTTCAAAGGATCGTCTGCCAACGTGATATCGTTGGGTGCATTCAATATTCCGAATGGGTCGGTAGTTGTAACAGCAGGAGGAGTGAAACTTACCGAAGGAACAGACTACAGTGTGGACTACAGTGCTGGAGAGGTAACGATATTAAATCAAAGTATCATTGATGCAGGTACAGCGGTAAATGTGTCGCTGGAGAGTAACAATGACTATGGCATGCAGCGCAAGACAATGCTTGGAATGAATTGGGAGTACGACTTCTCTCGTGAGTTCCAATTAAGCGGAACATTACAGCATTTGTCGGAACAATCACTTACCAACAAGGTCACAATGGGCTCTGAACCACTTAATAACACTTTGTGGGGACTGAACATTAACTGGAAAAAAGAGAGCCAATGGCTGACAGATATGCTCGACAAACTACCGTTTCTGCATCTCACCCAGCCATCACAGATATCTTTTACTGGAGAGTTTGCTCAGCTTATAGCCGGAAATAATCACGGTACACAGGATAACGCTTCATATCTTGATGATTTTGAGAATACTACCAATAAGATTGATGTTTCTACACCAACTTCATGGATTATATCAAGTGTACCTTCGATGTTTCCGGAATACAATGATAAGAAAACTCTGGCTAGTGGATATAATCGCTCGCTTATGGCATGGTATGATATAGATCCACTATTTACACGCCGAACCAGTTCGCTAACTCCTTCACATATAAAGAGCGACTTGGAACAGTTGTCAAATCATTATGTGCGCGAGGTTCCTACAAGAGAGCTATATCCAAATAAGGATATAAGTAATTATAATGGAACATTGTCTACACTAAATGTTCTAAACTTAGCATATTATCCAAATTTACGTGGACCATATAACTTCAATACAAACATTAACTTTGACGGCACATTAAACAATCCAGAACAACATTGGGGAGGAATGATGCGCAAACTTGATACAAATGATTTTGAACAGGCTAACATAGAGTACGTGGAGTTCTGGCTTCTGGACCCTTTTATCTATACAAACAAAAAAGCAGATGCATCTGATTACGGTGGTGATTTTTATATTAACTTGGGTGAGGTCTCTGAAGATGTATTGCGTGATGGAAAGAAATTCTATGAAAGCGGAATGCCTGTTGATGGTTCTGCCAGTTATACCACTACACAATGGGGAAAAATTCCAACTAGAAATGCTGTAACCTACGCTTTTGCTACAACGAGCGGTGCAAGGGCATTACAGGATGTTGGATTTAACGGATTGAATGATGCTGAGGAACGAAGTTTTCAGTCATATCAGAGCTTTTTGTCATCTATACAAGGAAAGGTGAGCGCAGCCGTTTGGGATTCTATATACAACGACCCCGCAAATGACGATTACCATTATTTCAGAGGAAGTGACTATGACAGAAAGGAAACCAGTATTCTAGACAGATACAAGTATATTAACAACCCTCAGGGAAACTCACCTGATAGTAATTCAAGTTCAGAGAACTATGACACATCATACAAGACTACGCCTGATGTAGAAGACATAAATCAGGACTATACACTGAACGAATATGAAAAGTATTACCAGTATCATGTGTCTATGAGGCCAGAGGATATGGTTGTGGGTAATAACTATATTGTAGATAAGCGTGAGGCTAGTGCCAGTCTAAGAAATGGAAAAACAGAAAACGTGACATGGTATCAGTTCCGTATTCCACTTAGTGAATACCAAAAGCGGGTCGGTTCTATTTCTGGTTTTACTAGTATAAGGTTTATGAGAATGTTTCTCGCTGGTTTCAAGCACCCTATCGTACTGCGTTTCGGAAGCCTTAATCTCGTGCGTGGTGAATGGCGACAATATGAACAGAATCTGGACAACGCTGGCAGTTCGGGAACATCGACTGTAAGTTCGGTAAGCATAGAAGAAAATGGAGATAAGACTCCTGTAAACTATGTGTTGCCTCCAGGTATAAGCCGTGAACAGGATCCTACTCAACCACAGCTTGTGGAAAGTAATGAACAGGCATTGAACGTTACTGTAGATAATCTGTCAAACGGAGAGTCTAAAGCTGTTTACAAGAATACGACTATAGACTTGAGACAATACAAAAAGTTACAGATGTTTGTGCATGCAAACGCATTACAGCAGAACAATACTAACCTTACAGATGGGCAGCTGGCTGTGTTTATTCGTTTAGGTTCTGATTACAAGAATAATTATTATGAATATCAGATACCGCTTAAACTAACCCCGGCAGGAATATATAAGAACAATTCTACCATAGATCGCATTGCAGTATGGCCTGAAAGCAATATGCTTGATATTCCGCTATCTATTTTCACTGACATAAAGAAGAAAAGAAATATAGCAAAGGCAGAGGGAAGAGCTAATTTCAATAGAGTGTTCACTGATTATGACAATGATAAACCCGCCAATAAGGTATCGGTTATGGGAAATCCAACATTGGGGGAGGTGAAGACAATGATTATCGGTGTGAGAAATCTATCAGCAGACAATAAAAGTGGTGAGGTGTGGGTAAACGAACTGCGACTTAAAGATTATAACAATAAAGGCGGATGGGCTGCTAATGGTAATCTGAATGTGCAGTTATCAGACTTGGGTAATGTTAATGTTCAAGGAAAATATGTAAGTGACGGATTTGGTGGACTTGAAGATGGAGTGATGCAGCGCTCACAGGAAGACTTCTCAACATACAGTGTTACTACTAATGTAGAACTAGGTAAATTCTTTCCTGATAAAGCTAAGGTGACTGCTCCCTTGTACTATTCTGTAACAAAAGAAAAAAATAAGCCAAGATATAATCCGCTTGACACCGATATGAAACTTGATGACGCATTGGGATCGGCTGCAACGAAATTAGAAAGGGATAGCATTGAAAATATTGCTGTAAAGAAGACTGTTAACACAAACTTTTCTCTTTCAAATGTGCGTGTCGGAATACAGACAAAGCAGCATCCTATGCCTTATGATCCAGCTAACTTCTCGTTCTCTTACAGTCATTCTCATACTCATACTAGCGGAGAGACAACTGTATATGAAAATGAAGATAACTGGCGTGGGGCAATGAACTACAGTTGGACTCCTGTGTATAGGACTTGGGAACCTTTCAGAGATTTGAAGAGCCGATCAAAATGGATTGACATATTCAAAAAGATGGGAATAAACTGGTTGCCACAGAATATAGCTTTCAACAGTGAAATGACACGTAACTACTATGAACTTCAGGAACGAGACATGGAGAGTACCGAAAATTCGTCTATTCCGGTAACGTTCAGTGAACAGTTCCTTTGGAATCGTGATTTCACGCTGAGATGGGATTTGACACGAAATATCCACATGACTTTTCAAAGTGCTACAAGGGCACAGATTGAAGAACCCTATACTCCAATAAACAAGGAACTATATGCTGATAATTATCAGGCTTGGAAAGACTCTGTGTGGACAAGCATAAAGCACATGGGTACTCCGCTTGACTATCAGCAGAACTTTACTTTGTCATATCAGTTGCCATTGAATCTAATCCCTGTTTTCGATTGGGTAATGTCTGATGCGCAATATTCTGCAAATTATACTTGGGTGAGAGGTACTAAACTTGATGATGGAACAAGTTTAGGAAATACGATAACGAATAATCGTAACCTGAATATAAATGGTACGTTTAATATGGAAAAACTGTATAATCACATTCCGTTCTTAAAAAGTGCCAATGAACGTTTCGACAGAACATCTGTACCTTTCAGTAGAGTTAGTATGAAACCTAGAAATGCGTCGGGGGGAATGAATAAGAATAATGGTGACGACAAAACAAAGAAAGCTCTTCCAAAAAACAAGAATAGTTTTGAAAGTGAGATAACGATTCTCCCTGATACTGCAACAGTAGTTACTCATGGTAAGAAGAGCAAGAGAATAGTTGTTACAGCAAGAACACGCGACGGGCATAGTTATAAACTAAAATACAAAAAGATAGATAATAACAGAATACGGATAATAAATAAGGTTGATTCTGCTTTGCACCTGAAGATAACTGTTACCACAAAGATGCCACTCGAAAATAATAAATGGTATAGAACAGCACAGAGTATTGCTCGGGTTATGATGATGGTGCGCAACGTAAGCATCAGCTATCGCAATCAGTATTCGATGTCATTGCCGGGATTTATGCCAAATGTAGGTGACGCATTCGGACAGAATCGTGGAAATGGATTGCTTTCTCCCGGACTTGATTTCGCATTCGGACTTACAGGAGATTCTTATGTAAATAAGTCTTATGAACGTGGTTGGCTGTTGCAGAATGACTCTGTCGCTACGCCGGCAACAAGTAACATAACGGAGGACTTGCAGTTAAGGGCGACTTTGGAACCTTTGAAAGATTTAAAGATTGACCTTAATGCAACTCGCATCTCAACAAAGGCCCGCAGTATACAGTATATGTATGCTGGAATGCCAACAACTCAAAGCGGAACTTTCGCAATGACAACAATATCAATAGGTAGTTCTTTTGAGGGAATAGGAAATGCCAATAATGGATACCATAGCAATACATTTGATAAATTCTGTGGATTACTTGATGCATTCCGCAGTCGTGTGGAAGCGCAATATGCAAGTGCTGTTTATCCCAAAAACACTTCATTGGCAGGGAAGGTATTCGATGTAAAGAATGGTACTGTTAATAAATATAGCGCAGATGTTATGGTGCCGGCTTTTATATCAGCTTATACTAGTATGGGCGGTAACAGTCTGGAACTATTTCCTTCATTGGCTAGGCTTCTACCAAACTGGACGTTGAGATATGGAGGATTGGTAAGACTACCATGGTTCAGAGATGTGTTCAAGAGTTTCAATATCAATCATTCATACAAAAGTATTTATACAGTAGGTTCCTATTCTTCATATAGTACTTTTGCCGAGTATATGAATGGACTTGGATTTATTACTGATACCGAAACTGGTAATCCTACCCCAAGTAGTATGTTTAATGTGTCTACTGTGAGTATCAATGAGGCTTTCTCTCCATTGTTAGGAATAGATATGACATTCAACAATAATCTTACTGCAAAGTTGGAATATCGCACTGTAAGGAGTGTGAGCCTTAGTATGACAAGTGTTCAGGTGAACGAGGCTTTGAGCAAGGACTGGGTAATAGGACTTGGATATAAGATTAGTGATTTCAGTCTATTTGGAACGAACTCGCATAGAGTT
Organism: Prevotella sp.; assembly: GCF_051059605.1. Taxonomy (GTDB): domain Bacteria; phylum Bacteroidota; class Bacteroidia; order Bacteroidales; family Bacteroidaceae; genus Prevotella. The sequence continues at coordinate 1,441,589 of NZ_CP050883.1, read as the reverse complement.
GTTTCAAATAAGAAGGATAAGAATGGGGAAACAACAAATAGCAGACGTGGTGGATTAAATCATGATCTTAATCTTCGTCTTGATATAAGTTATCGTAATCAGGCTGCGATAACGAGAGATATTGCAAGCATGATGAGTAATGCAAGCAGTGGCAATACCGCATTTAAACTTAGTTTTGCAGCTGACTATACCTTGTCAAGGATGCTCACTATGAGTTTCTATTACGATCATCAAAGTAACACTCCATTGTTGAGTAGTAGCAGCTATCCTACAATTACACGTGATTTCGGATTGAGTATAAAATTCAGTTTGACAAGATAAAAATAAAGCCAGCCAAATCATTGGCAGGCTTTATTCGTACTATAATTATTTTTCTTTTTTCTTGTCGTATGCGTGTACAGGATAGTCAACAGTATAATGAAGTCCTCGACTTTCTTTACGCTCAATAGCCATTCTGGTTATAAGGTAACCTGTATTAATCATGTTGCGCAGTTCGCATAAGTCCTTGCTTATCTTTACGCGTTTGAATAAAGCCTCTGTCTCTTCGTATATCAGATCAAGACGATCCCATGCACGCTTCAGTCGTAAGTCACTTCTTACAATTCCCACGTAGTTGCTCATGATTTGTCCAACCTCTTTCACACTCTGCGTGATAAGCACATGTTCCTCGTTGGTAAGAGTTCCATCATCATTCCATTCTGGGACCTTGTCATTGAAGATGAAGTCATCAACATGATCGATGCTGTGCTTTGCTGCAGAGTCTGCATAAACAACGGCTTCGATAAGCGAGTTGCTAGCAAGACGGTTGCCACCGTGAAGACCTGTGCATGAACACTCGCCAAGAGCATACAACCCTTCGATATTGCTGCACCCATTGAGGTCTACCTTTATACCTCCACACATATAATGTGCTGCAGGACGCACTGGAATCATCTCCTTTGTAATGTCAATTCCTATGCTAAGGCATTTTGCGTATATGTTTGGAAAATGATGTTTTGTCTCTTCTGCATCTTTATGTGTTACGTCAAGGCAAACATGATCAAAACCGTGCATCTTCATTTCCTTATCTATTGCTCGTGCAACAATGTCACGTGGTGCAAGGCTTAGCCGCTTGTCGTATTTCTCCATGAAAGTTTCTCCTGTAGGCAATTTCAGTATGCCTCCATATCCACGCATTGCCTCAGTGATGAGAAATGCTGGATGAGTCTCTCCAGGGTGATATAGTGATGTTGGATGGAATTGTACAAACTCCATGTCGGCAACTGTTCCCTTAGCACGATAAACCATAGCCTCTCCGTCACCGGTAGCAATGACAGGGTTAGTAGTTGTTTGGTAGACAGCTCCGCAGCCACCAGTACACATTACTGTAACTTTGCTGAGATAAGTGTCAACCTTCTGCGTTTCAGGGTTTAAAACGTATGCGCCATAGCAGTTTATGTATGGTGTTCGTCTTGTTACTCTTGCTCCAAGATGATGCTGTGTTATTATTTCTACAGCAAAGTGATTTTCTTTGATAATAATGTCAGGATTGCTTCTTACTGCATCCATTAATGCACGTTGTATTTCAGCGCCTGTATCGTCTGCGTGGTGAAGAATTCTGAATTCAGAATGCCCACCTTCACGGTGAAGGTCAAAGCGACCGTCTTGCATCTTGTCAAAGTTTGTACCCCATTCAACAAGTTCCTTGATTTGTTCTGGAGCCTTAGTAACCACTTGCTTTACTGCATTGTAGTCGCTGATGTAGTCTCCTGCAATCATTGTATCCTGAATGTGTTTGTCAAAGTTGTCTATTTCCAGGTTGGTTACCGAGGCAACGCCTCCTTGTGCAAATGATGTGTTCGCCTCGTCAAGGGAAGATTTGCAGATCATGCACACTTTACCTTTATGCGCCCTGGCAACTTTAAGGGCGTAGCTCATACCGGCAATACCACTGCCGATAATAAGAAAATCGTATTTATAAACCATTTTTGCTTATAAGCTTTTTAGCTATTTGGTTGCAAAAATACTAAAAATATGTGTATTTTTCTTCATCTATGCTATCTTTTTATTAATTTTGCAAACAATATATTATTAATAATGTAATGAATCGTATCTTTCACCAGCGTTTCACGTTAACTTCCAAGTGTGCAATATCTCTGTTTACACTGTTAGCATTTTATTTTTTATGGAATAAGATAGCTCTACCTGCACTTTTGGTTGTGATAGTGATTGTCATGATGTTAGAGCGTGTGCTACATACTACCTACACCTTTCTTCTTGATGAAAACGGGGTGCAGCAACTTGTGATTTATCGTGGTAGGTTTTCCAAGTCCGTATCTATAAGGGTAGGGGATATTGTGAAGGTTACACGAATGAAAGCTGTTTTCGGACTTAGTTGTTATCTGCTTATGCAATACGGTGCATGTCATCTTATTAGTTTGCAGCCCGACGAAGAAGAACTGTTTATGGCTGAGTTAAACAAAAGACAATGAAACATTTAAGATATTTATTTCTTCTTTTAGTAGTTTTTACCTTGCCAACCTTTGCGCAGGTTGAATTGGAAAATATAGAGGATGACGATGACAGTAACGTTGCTGACTCTGCAATGGTTGACACGCTGCAAAATGACAGCGTCGCCTTGCCTTGGCCTCAGGGTATACAGCACAAATTGAGTAGACTTGCAAACAGCGTTATGTTTAAGACTTCACAATTAGGAATGATGGTGTATGATCTTGATGCAGACAGTACTATATTCTGTTTCAACGAAAAACAGCTTATGCGTCCTGCAAGCACAATGAAACTTATCACTGCAATCACAGCAATAGATAAGCTTGGTGGAGATTATCAGTTTAAGACTGAACTTTGCTATACAGGAAAGGTAGAGAATCATACTCTTAAAGGAAATATATATTGTGTTGGAGGTTTTGATCCTCGTTTCAATAGTGATGACCTTAATGCTTTTGTTGAGGCTATTCAGAAGATGGGAGTTGACACAATTATCGGAACGTTGTATGCCGATAAGAGCATGAAAGATGATAAGCAGTTTGGTGAAGGCTGGTGTTGGGACGACGACAATAATGTGCTGAGTCCGCTTATCATCAGTCGCAAGGATATATTTATGGGGCGCTTTCTGGAAGAACTCCGAAAACGCAAAATAGTTGTTAATGATGCTACTATTGACGATGGCAGAAGGCCTGCTGATGCGTATTGCATCGTGAATCGCTTCCACACAATCGACCAGATTTTGATGAGGATGTTGAAGGAAAGCGATAATTTGTATGCAGAGGCTATGTATTATCAGATAGCCGCAAGCACGGGAAATCATCCAGCTTCAGCAAAGAGTGCACGTGCAGTAGAGAGAAGACTTGTTGAGAAAATAGGTTTGATCCCTTCGCAATATAAGTTTGCTGATGGTTCAGGACTTTCATTATACAATTATGTGAGTCCGGAATTGGAAGTAAAGATGCTGCGCTATGCATACGAAAATGATAATATATATAACCATCTTAATCAGGCATTACCAATAGCTGGTGTTGACGGTACTCTTAAAAAACGTATGAAAGGTGGTTTCGCCAGTGGAAATGTAAGAGCTAAGACAGGAACAGTAACGGGAATAAGTAGTTTGGCTGGATATTGTAAGTCTGCAAACGGTCATACGCTTTGTTTCTCAATAATAAATCAGGGACTCATTCACGGCAGAAACGGAAGAGCCTTTCAAGATCGTGTCTGCACCGTGTTGTGTTCACCTAATTAATTGAAATGATATGGAGGAAATAAGAGTTTTTGTTGAAAATGTTATTGAACTGATGGGAGTCACAGGACCGTCTGTTCATGTTTTGAGACATATACTTCTTGTGCTTTTTGCTATATTATTTGCATGGCTTATAGGTGTTATATGTCATAAAATAATGGTTCCTCTGTTGCTTAAATTAACTAAGCATACTGATGTTAAATGGGACGACGTGATTTTTAATGAGCAAGTATTGCGAAGTGCTTGCAATATTATACCAGCTATAATTATATGGATTTTGCTGCCACTAATATTCTATCAATTTCATGTTGTTAGAGAGGTGTTAGAACGTATAACTGCTATATATATCACTGTGATGTCTGCACGTACGGCATTTGTTTTTGTAGACAGTTTTAATAATCTTGACACTGGAGCGCAACGTTCAAGCACACAACAGTATTTGAAGTCATTTTGTGGTGTGCTGAAAATATTATTGTTGTTTATTGCTACAGTGGTAGTATTTGCAATTGCCATTAATAGAAGTCCTCTTGCTTTGTTTGCGGGACTTGGAGCAACTAGTGCTATACTTATGTTAGTATTTAAGGATACGATAGCCGGACTTGTTGCTGGAGTACGCCTTACAAGTAATGATATGCTTCATTGCGGAGATTGGATAACAGTTCCTTCTGCAGGTGCTGACGGAATAGTTGAGGAGATGACTCTTACAACAGTAAAGATACGTAATTTCGATAATTCTATAGTAACAGTAAGTCCCATTGCTTTGGTTGATGGTTCGTTCACAAATTGGATTGGAATGCAGAATTCTGCAGGTAGACGCGTAACTAAAAAGGCTTATTTTGATTTTAACAGTATAGGTCTGCTTACTCCAGATGTGAAAAAGAACATCATAGACCGAGGATATTTCAAGGCTGAAGAATTGAATGATGATGATATAAACATCAGCCTTTACAGAAAATACATGGAAAATTTTATAGCTTCCAGAAAAGAAGTGAATAAGAATATGAGCTATGTTGTGCGTCAATTGGACTCATCGCAAGGCGGATTACCTTTGGAGTTTTATTTTTTCCTGATAAACAAAGACAGCAAACTCTATGAGCATGATTGTGCTAAAATAATGGATAGTGCCTATGCTATTGCTCGTGAATTCGGTCTTGTTATATTCCAGTCGCAGAATGTTATTTCACTTCGGTAACTGATGTAACGATAGAATCACCAGTAGGTAAGTGATGGAAACCTATTCTGACAACGTGTCCGAAATCTGCGTTTCCTGTTACTTTCAGATGCTTGCCTTTGTAATATGTAGCAGTATCTCTTTTGCTTGGGTATGAAACAAGTTGCAGATTGTGCTTTGTACTGCCATCTCCAACGAAGAAAATATCTATACTGTCCTTGATATTTTTGATGTTTGTAGTATCATTCTTTGATTTGGCGGCGTGTGCACTTGTGTCAACAGGTTCAAATACAGTGGCGGCAACAGTATCACCAGGATTGTCGCTTGGAGCCATCTTGCATGATGTAGAAACAGTCATTGCGGCGATGCATGATATAACAAAAATAAATATCTTCTTCATAATAGAGTGCAAATATAACCAAAAAATATGAATGTATCAAAATCATTATGGATAATTAATCACATAATTTATTAACTTGAAGCTTTGGCTATCATAGCCTTTTCTGCAAAAATCATTCTTATTTCTCCATAGTCTACGTCTTCTGGACAAATATCTTTTATTACCTTCATGCCTTGTGAAGTGCCTAACTTGTTTACAGCTTTGTTTATTATATCGTATTTTTCTTTACCAATAATGTCTGGAGTTTTTAGATCACCAGTCTCAACGTAATGTGCCAGGTGACCGAATATAGTCCCAAGTGTGAAATCTCTTTCCTTAGCAATCTCTTTTGGAGAGAATCCATTTTTATACATAGTCAATGTGAGTTCCTTCGTATTTTCTTTCTTGACTTTTGGCTTTGGAGTTTCTTCTTTATCGCTGTAGTCTTTTTTCCTTCTACGTGTAGTTACTGCGAGTGGATTTATCTCTTCTATAGCGTTAAGAAAAGCAGTTTGTCGGTTTCTCAAATAACTTTCACTACTAAATCCGTTGTCTATAGTCATCTCAAGGATATTTTTCTTAGAAAGATATGCCAGCTTAAGTTCTGGATACGTACTATCAAGTCTTTTTGCTCCTTGCTTGTTATCAGTTTTAGCAGCAGCTGTTTGGTCGAGTAACGGCTGTATATAAGTCTTTAAAGTCTTGTTGAAGTAACAAGCACTTTTTACTACACGTTCAAGAAATGCCTCTTCTGTGAGTTCTTCGTATGGCGTACGAATTATCGTATTTATCCATTTACGTGATACAGCGTCTATTTTTTCCTGTAAAGATTTAAATGTAGCTTTGTGAAGTATTGTAAGTTTTGGATAAGAGTGCAGAAATTCAATAACGGTACGGCAGAGATTATCTTCAGCCATAATGATATCATTGAATGTAAATAGTTCAACCAGTTGTTGCTTGTAATAGTTTTGTTTCTGAAGTTCAAGGCTGTCTATATTTTGCTTTGCAGCCTCTTCTTGTATGCTAATGTAAGAATCAACTCGTTCATCGTTTATTATAGCATGATTGTCAATCTTTGATGCTAGTACCATTCCTTCAAGAGTCTTGCAGCGACTGAGAGCTACATAGACTTGTCCTGAAGCGAAAGATGCTCCGGCATCAATAATTGCATGCTCGAATGTCAATCCTTGACTCTTGTGTATCGTTATAGCCCACGCAAGTCTCAGAGGATATTGCTTGAATACTCCCTGAACATCTGGCTCTATTTCCTTAGTTTCCTTGTTTATTACGTATTTGGTGTTTTCCCATTCTTGTGGTTGCACTTCAATATCATTTTCTTCCCCGCTGCATCTTACCTTTATACAGTCATCGGATATACTCGTGATACGTCCTATCTTACCGTTGTAATAAAGATGGTCAATGGACGTGTCGTTTTTTACAAACATCACCTGTGCATCTTCTTTTAGCAAAAGAGTCTCATTTGTTGGGTAGCTGTATTCAGGAAAGTTACCTTTTATATCGGCTTTGAATGTATATTCTTCAGTTTTTAGTTTGGCTAATTCTGAATCGTTATATCTATCGGCTATAGCATTGTGTGTAGTTAGCCTTATATATCCATCTTTATTATCTGTATGAAATTCGGGATTGAACCTTGAGTTAAGAATGTTTATATCCTCTTCAGAAGGCTTTCCGCTTCTAATGCTATTTAGTAAGTCTAGAAATTTTGCGTCTTGCTGTCGGTAAACTTTCTGCAGTTCTATTGTTACATAGTTAATTTGTTGCAGAGCGTGACTTCCAAAGAAATAAGGAGTATTATAATGTGGGCGCAATATCTTAGCATCATCGTCTGTTACGACAGGAGTCAATTGTTGAAGATCGCCCATCATAAGCAGTTGAACTCCCCCAAACGGTTTACTTGCGTCCTTGTATCTTCGCAATACAGAGTCAATGGCATCAAGTAAATCACTTCTAACCATACTTATTTCATCTATGATAAGCAAATCCAAAGTCTTTACAATGTTTCTCTTTTCCTTAGAGAAATCAAACTTTTCCTTGAATGTTGTGTTTGGTACGTATGGTGAGAATGGGAGTTGGAAAAATGAGTGTATTGTAACTCCGTGTGCATTTATTGCTGCCACACCTGTAGGAGCGACAACAACAATACGTTTGCAGCTCTTGTCGGTAATACTTCTTAAAAATGTAGTTTTTCCTGTTCCTGCTTTACCTGTAAGGAATATACTGGTACTAGTATGTTCAATGAATTCCCATGCTAGTTCCAGTTCGTTGTTAGTTTCCATTTTGCCTAAATATAAATCTACCTACAAAGATACACCAAACGAGTGGAAAGGCAAAATAAAACTTGTTTTAATTTTGTCTTTCCCTAGTGCCGTCAATCTTCAAGGCATGTTATTTGGTAGTGTATATGAAAGATGAAACAGATAATAAAATAGTAATATTTGCAGATATTCTTGTTATAACGTTTGCTTGTGTAAAATCAAATGGTTATATTTGCAGTGAAATTATGATATAATAAATAACGAGTATAAAAATGGAAGTAACAATTACAAACGAAAATTTTGAGAGTTATAAGAATGGTGAATTGCCATTAGTAGTTGATTTTTGGGCTACTTGGTGCGCTCCTTGTAGAATGATTGCTCCAATCATCGCTGAACTTGCTGAAGAGTATGATGGAAAGGTCGTTGTTGGTAAATGTGATGTTGAGGAAGCTGACGATATTGCAAGTGAATTTGGCATACGCAACATCCCTACAATATTGTTCTTAAAGAATGGTGAAGTTGTAGATAAGTTTGTCGGCGCAGCTAGTAAAGCAAAAATAGAAGAGAAGTTTAAAGCTCTTTTATAAAAATATAAAAGGCAGAAATGCTAGTGATTGTTATCGCTGCACTTCTGCCTTTAACGTTTCTAGAACTCTACTAGTCTAGTTCCGTCTTCCTGTTCTGTAATAGTTACCTTTGTAACATCTTCAGGAAGAATATCCTCAATGAGTTCTGGCCATTCCAACAGACATAGATTTCCACCGTAGAAATAATCTTCGTATCCCATATCATACACTTCTTCTAACTTCTTTATTCTATAGAAGTCGAAATGGTATATAGGGGTATCATTGTCAGCGGTGTATTCGTTGACGATAGCAAAAGTAGGAGATGTTATTACATCGTTAACTCCTAACTCTTCACAGATAGCTTTGATAAAAGTTGTCTTTCCAGCTCCCATCTTTCCGTAGAAAGCGAAAACCTTTCCCGTTCCCATGTTTGCAATAAATTCCTTTGCAGCAACATGAATGTTGTCTAATGAATCGATTTTTATTTTCATAATCTATATAATTATAATTATTCTTTTTTTCTTCTTGTCATTGATATTAATGGAATAAGCATTTCTTCCATTGATATTCCGCCATGCTGAAACGTATTTTTATAATATGTCGCGTAGTAATTGTAATTGTTTGGATACGCAAAGAATGAGTCTCCTGTAGCGAATACATACGACGTGCTTATGTTTGGTGAAGGCAGATTTGCTTTATGAGGGTCTTTTATCTCAAATACTTGACGTGAATCATAGTTGAGATTCTTGCCAAGTTTATATCTAAGATTTGTATTTGTATTTTTGTCACCTATAATCTTTATCGGCTTGTTTGCTCTTATGCTGCCGTGATCAGTGGTGATAATAACTTTATAGTCTTTATGAGAAAGCAAACTGAATAGTTCGGCAATGCCAGAATGCCTTAGCCAGCTTTGTGTTATACTGCGGTATGCACTCTCATTGTTGGCAAGTTCTCTAACCATCTTTGATTCAGTTCTTGCGTGTGACAGCATGTCGATGAAATTTATCACAACAACATTTAGATCATATTTCTCAAGTTCACCAAATCGTTCAATCAGTTTGTCAATGGTTTGTGAGTCGTTAATTTTGTGATAACTGAAAGTTTCGTGGCGTCTGTATCTATCAAACTGAGTCTGAATCAATGCCTCCTCGTTCACGTTCTTTCCTTCGTCTTCATCTTCATCTACCCACAGATCTGGATACATCTTCTGTATGTCGTAGGGCATTAACCCACTGAAAATAGCATTCCTAGCATATTGCGTAGCTGTTGGAAGAATACTCATATACATATTCTCCTTTATTTCGAATAAGTTACTAATCTCGTTGGCAAGTATTTTCCAATGATCATAACGTAGGTTATCTATTACAATACAGAATACTTTTTCATTATTGTCAAGTGACGGAAATATGTTAGTTTTGAATATATCATTGCTCATTAAAGGACGTTCTTTTGCATTTTCCATCCATTGCATATAGTTCTTTTGGATGTATTTAGCAAAAGCATTATTAGCTTCTTCCTTTTGCATTTGTAGCATTTCAAGCATATTACTGTCGGCATTGCTAAGTTCTAGTTCCCATTTCGTGAGCAGACGGTATATTTCAGTCCAATCATCAAAAGAGTTGCAATCGTCAATTGATATCGAAATCTTGTTAAATTCCTCACGATAGCCACTTTGTGTTACTTCTGTTACTAGTTCACGCTTGTGTATATTCTTCTTCAGTGCGATAAGTATCTGACTTGGATTTACAGGCTTAATAAGATAGTCGGCAATCTTTCTACCAATAGCTTGATTCATAATATCCTCTTCCTCGCTTTTAGTAACCATAACGATAGGAGTGGTCGGCTGTATATCCTTAATACGTTGTAGTGTTTCAAGTCCGGTAAGTCCAGGCATCATCTCATCAAGAAGAATAAGGTCAAAGGTGGTGTTTCTACAAAGTTCAATAGCATCTTCGCCATTGCTTATTGTAGTAACATCATACTCCCTTTTTTCAAGAAAGATTATGTGGGCACGAAGAAGATCTATTTCATCGTCAACCCAAAGTAGTTTACCGTTACTCATATCTTAAAATCCTTCTAAATCGTAATATTCATCTTCCAAGTCGAATGTCTTTTCTTCTGTTTTCTTCTCGGTTGCTTTCTTGTCTACACTCTTTTCTGCTTTTGGCAAAGGCATTGTTTCTTCTTCATTCCCTGTTGTTACAATATTAGCCGGTTCTATAAGCAGGTTAGAAGTCGTAGTCTTTATCGGAGCGAAATGCTTATTATAGAATTTTTCGTAATCTTCGTAACTGAATTGATTACCAAGCAGAGGTAGATTCTGTTTACTTATGATAATAGGTCTAGCTTTTTTTGCCAGATTTATTACTGCTGTCTGCCTGTGCAGTTCTCTTGCATATTGCAATGCTTCGTCATAATTTAGAAATCCCTTGATAACCATTCTGTGAATGTCATCAATATTTTCTATCTGTATATCGAAATTCCTCACCATGTAACTGGTGAAATTGTATTTCGCTATCTCGAACAGTAACTGATTCTCATTAACAGAATCAGGGTTGTATACCAACATATATACAAAGTCGATATTACTGTCTGAATTAAACTTTTGTGTCTTTATTGAATCACTGTCGTTGAGTATTTCAGTACGTCTGCTCCAAACATCACCAATATCAAACTTACCGCCATGTAGTTTCCTTCCTGCTTTAACACCGTTGATAATCATACCAGCCATTTGACTCAGTGCGCTTTCTGGGAAATTCTTCACAAGCGTATTCATATCGTTAAGGCATCCTTTCTGATTACCATTGTTCAACTTGTTCAGTCCACCAATAAATAGAAACTTGTCACGGTTTGCACCAGACGGGAATCTGTGTTCTGAAATATATGTATTACCGTCAACTTCTGTATATCTTCCAGCTTTAAAAGCATCGTATGTGGCTGCATAAATAGAGTCTTCAATATGCTCGCCCCATTTTGCGTTTTCCTTGTATAGGGGATCACTCAGCAATGTTGTCCATTTGCTTTGTGGGGATCCTCTTTTGAGCTTCTCGATATAACTGTCGGCAATGTCCATCTTATTTTCACGTGCGTATAGCAAATATAGATGATAGTAAACATTGTCCATATCCTTATATTTTGGATAATTGTCTTCTATTCTTCTTAAAGCCTTTTCGCCAAGAACAAGATTGTCAAGTTTATCCTTGAAAATGACTCCACTATTGTATAGTGCATTCATTAGGATATTGTCGCTTTCATCAAGTTTCTCTTTATTAAGTGGTAGCTGCTTGATGTAGTATTCACGCTTATGTGGATTTGCCTCAGCGCTATCATTAATGATAGTGCGAACACTATCATTGATTTCGCTTTGTATTGTAGAATTTTGCGATATTTCATTTATTCCTGCGACAACAGTCTTGTTTATTCGTTGCCAGTTATCCACATTATCACGTTTACCCCATGTGCGAGTAAATGTTTCCTTGCCTCTAGCAACAGTCATTGGATTATAGAAATACCAAGTAGTTGTATTTTTTCCGTCAACAGAGTTATTTTGCATTGCAAACTCTGTCTTCATTGATATAATATCAGCACCAGCATTTCCTGTATTTGTCTGTAGCTGTGCATTCAGCTCTTTCTTTTCCTTTTTCTTTAGTGCAATGATCATTTTATCAATAATCACGTTACGACTGCTTTCGTTCATCCTCGCAAGTCGTTGTAAAGAGTCTTGAAGTTCTACAGCATCAGTGAAAGGAACCAGTTCCTCTAGCACCTTCTGTCTGTCGGTCAGCTGTTGGTAGTCTTTTCTTTCTTTATCTAGTAATCCAATTGCTACGTCGTAGCATCCTTTGGCCTTTCCGAATTGTTCTTTAGTCCAATAAAGATTACCAAGTTTCAACAATAACACTCCTTTTTCTATTCCGTTTCTTATTGCCTTTTCTTTTCCTTGTTCGTAAGCGGCAATAGCATTCGTTGTATCTTTTTTTGCTAGATATATATTACCAATGGCATAATATATCTGCTCTTGATAATCCTTATTGTTATCAGATGTAGCCATTCTTTTCAGTTTGGCAATCATCTGTTTTTGCTTTCCTCCAGCCATCACTTCTGTCATGCCAACTCTTGCATTGAGTGTGAGTTGGTAGGGCGGGTTAAGTCTTATTACGTGTCTATATGCATTGTAAGCATTTTCCTTGTTTCCCAATTCCTCAAACAACTGTCCCATGAGAAACCATTCACGAGCTCTCTGCTTACGTCTCATTTCGTGACTTATAACCTTTCTCAAATATGGAATTGCCTTTCCGTAGTTTCCATTATGTATATAATAGTCGGCATAAGTGTAGTCCCATTCCTTTTGTGCCCGCCAATGTATAGAGTCACGTTGAATATTACGTATCACGTCTTCGGCATCGTATAGCCAGTCTTCTTCTATATAGCATTTTGCCAGCCATGCTCTTGCCTTTCCGTATATAGCTGGTTGGTTTGAATATAGTCTACTCATGTAGGCGAAAGTTGCAGCTGCTTCACTAAAGTCTCCCTTATAGAATTGAGCACGTCCCATGAGTAACCATGCTTTCCATAAGAAAGGATTGTATTCCCTTCTGCTTAACCACTCTATATCCTGTTGAGTCTTTTTCTTGTTAGGATTCCATTCGGGGCGTCGCTTTATACTGTACAGTTTAATCGCCTTTTTACATTTTTCAATAGCTTTGTCAAAATTTGAACCTCCTAGTTGTCTGCTTGCTTTATTTCCTACAGTGTAAAGAGGAATCTTCTCTGTAAAGTTATCCCTATTTCCGTTTTCTTTTTCAAGAGAACCGTCAATATATGCCACAGAACCATTGTAATAAGTATTGTATCTTGCATGGAAGGCATGCCACCATCTAGACTTAGCTGTATTTTGCTGAGTCGAACATCCGTAGATAGACGTAATGCTAATCAGTGCGGCCAGGATGTATATGGCATTATGCTTCATTTAAGTTTGGCTATGGCATATATTATGATACTGATAAATATGATAGAAGCTCCAGATGGTACGTTCAGCCAATAGCTTATACCTAGTCCCAGAATACAGTCAATCCAGCCGATTCCTATACTAAGAAGAGCCATTTTCTTAAAATTATAAGTAAATACATTGGCTGTCATCTGTGGAATTGTAAGAAGACTTATTGCAAGTACTATTCCAACCATTCTAAGTGTAGACACTATAGCCATCGCGATAAGTGCCATCATCATATATTCGATGAATTTTACGTGTAGCCCTTGTGACATTGCAAATGTGGAATCAAAAGCCACGCTTTGTATTTCACGATACATAAAAGTAAATATTGCAATTACAACGATTGCTAGTATGGCAAGAATCCATAAGTCGGCATAGCCAATGGTTAGAATACTTCCGAACAGAAAAGAAGGTAGGTCTGGCATAAATCCAGGAGTGAGGAAACAACAAATTATACCAATGCTCATTCCAAAGGTCCAGAACACAGCTATTGCAGAATCTTCTCTTACATTGCCTCTTCGTGACATCCATTCTACACCGAATGCACTTAGTGTTGCGAAAACCATTGCTGATAGTATTGGATTTATACCAAGTAGCACACCAAGTCCTATACCGCCGAAAGAAGCGTGTGTGATACCTCCGCTGATAAATACCAGTCGGCGTGTAACAATGTATGTACCGATAATTCCGCAAACAATGCTTGCCAATATCGAACCAAGCAATGCATTCTGGAAAAAAGTATAATGTAGTATATCCAATTTATCTTTATATTTTATTGTTGTTCTTCTGCTAGAGCAATATATTCATCCTTTATCTGGTCTGGCATGTTTATGCCCCGAAGTATGAGACTGCGGTTCCAGCCTTTAACTTCATCCTGTTTCATCGTCAGCATTACTTCAGAGAACTCGTCAGCTTCCTCATTGGTATATTCGTTAGATAGACGTCCTTTGAATCTGTCGAGTTCTTCATCGTCGTAATATTCCACCTCTTTTGTGGCAGCTTCCATCATACATTCCTGCTCACACATGTCATTATCACCGTTGCAGGTATAACAAGTCTGCTTTGTTATAACAGGCTTGTCGCGTCCTTCTTCGTTTTTTGAGAGGAGCGTTACAAGGGCTGTTATAATGCCAAGCGCCAGTATCGGGATAATTAGGTATATCATGTCGCTATGAATTTATTTTTATTTTATTGTGAATCCAGCTGCATCTAAGTCTTTCCAGAAATTAGGATATGACTTGCTTACAACTTCTGGATTGTTTATTTTCAGTCCAGGAATCTTTAATGCTACCGGGGCGAAAGACATTGCCATACGATGGTCTTCGTAAGTGTCTATAGCCTCATCTGTTGGTTCGCATCTCTCTCCATCCCATATAAGCTCACTGTCGTTTTTGTCTTTGATGACATATCCTAGTTTCTTGAGCTCTTTTTTCAAAGCTTCTATACGGTCTGTTTCTTTAATTTTAAGGCTTGCCAGTCCGGTGAAGTGAAATTTAATTCCCATAAGAGCACAACATACAACAAATGTCTGTGCAAGATCTGGTGAACCCGTAAAGTCATATTCCAATCGAGGAAGCATACATTTGTGTCTTTTCAGCGTAACAGTAGTAGGAACACCAAGTTCTGTAGATTTAAAACTTGTTTTTACTCCAAGCAGAGAAAATATGTATCTCACAACAGAGTCGCCTTGTTTAGAACCGTCCATAAGTCCGTTAAGTCTTATTTCTGCCTCCGGATCATCGCTAAGAGCCATTACTTCATACCAATAGCTGCTAGCGCTCCAGTCACTTTCGATGAAATAAGGGCGTTCTTTGTATGGTTTTGCTGAAACTGTAATCGTGTCAACATCAGACCAGTCTGCGTCTGCGCCAAACTCTCTCATTGTCCACAGTGTCAGATCGATATATGGTCGTGAAACAATTTCGTCGAGCAGTTTAAGTTCAAGTCCGTTTTTTAGCATTGGTCCAATCATGAGCAATGCTGAAATATATTGTGAACTTACGTTTCCTGGAATTTCAAGATGACCACCTTCAAGTGTGTGTCCCCTTATGTGGAGTGGGGGAAATCCCTCTTCACCAACATAAGTAATGTCTGCACCAAGATATCTCAAAGCGTCAACAAGTACACTTATAGGGCGGTGCTTCATTCTATCAGTACCAGTTATTGTATGTTCACCTTCTGTTATGCTTAGATATGCAGTGACAAATCTCATTGCAGTTCCGGCAGCCTTTATGTCTATAACATCAGGCATGTCTTTCAATGCAGCAATTATAACTTCTGTGTCATCGCAGTCGCTCATATTTTCAGGTGTAATCCTGCCGCCAGCCATAGCGTTGATAATCAGTGTGCGGTTGCTAATGCTTTTACTTGCCGACAGATTAATCTCAGTATTTATGTTTGCAGGTCCTGTTATTTCGTAAGTCATTGTTATAATCTTCCTTTGTTAATTAAAAACTTATGCAAAGATAGTGTAAACGAGTGGAAAAGCAAAGGAAAATGATGTTTTTTCTTTGTTTTCAAGAGTGCAAAGTTATCAATCAACTATAGTTAAAGATGCTAGTTGAATACAGTACAAAATAAAATAAGCAGTATCCCTTTTTATTGTTAGGATACTGCTTATATTATATTGACGTAGAGTCGCTTATCTTATAATTTTAGGCTTCAATTCATCAGGTGAGTCTTTGGTAAACATATTTACCTTTGGTGCTTCTTTCTCAAACAAATTACGTATAACTTTTATATCTAGACTTATTTCTGGTTTAAAACTGTTGCCAGACATATATTCTAGTATTGATTTTCTAAGTTGACGTGCTACAATTCTATTGTTAAGATTGCTGTTTATGTCAAAAGTTGTCATTAGCAGTTTGCCCTTTAAAACATTTGCCTCTACAATCATTCCCAACTTGCGACTTACGTGCCATGTATCTATTGGCTGATATATAGGTTGATAGTCTTCTGGAAATTCCTGAAGATTCATTACTTGTGCCTTATTTATAAGCTCCCACCAGTTTATGTTTTGCCATGAGTCAGTAGGAAAGTCTTTGAAAATAGAATGGTTGTTCATTATATACGATCCTGTAGTATGTGGAGGACGCATTTTGAACCAACTAGTATTCCAGAATACTGGTAGATAAGTTTGCTTTACATCGTTACCATAACGTATTTTTCCACCGGCAGTAATGAGAACTTTTCCTCCGTTATTTAATATCTTAATAGCTTTGGAATCCAATGTATCTGTTATGTATATGTCTTTTGTCTTTGGTATCTCAACTTTTGAAGGATATACCCAGAAGTCCCATTCATTAGTATTGCCATTTACAGACACATTGAGTGTGAGTTTACCAGGTGCCTTAATTCCGTTAAGCGGCAATGTAATAGGTCTTATTTCATTGTTCTTACCATATTTTATGGTCGTGTTATATTTGGCAATTATATTACTGTGTGTATCATTGTCAATAATACTATATTCAATATCAGCATCTTTAATTTCCCCTTCTGAAGCATTATACACTTCTATTGGTATGTTAAGTGTATCTGTATTCTGGAAAACAAACTTAGGAAATTTTGCAAGTGGTACTATCTTACCGCAGAATTCTTTCCATTGTTTGCTGTCTACATATCCCTTTTCTTTCCAAAAAACATTTAGAGGACCTACCAGAGCAGTTCCCTGACCACTATAGTCATTTAGTCCTAACAAAAGAAAACCAGAATAGTCCCTTGTACGCAGGTTACGTTCTATTTCGTATTTATATGCCGTAACTTGCAGTTTACCACTGGCATAAAGGAACTTTTCTGCCTGTGATGCCATACCATTTTTCTTTAGCAAGTCTTCAAATATGTCAAAATTCTTAGCTTTGTAAGGTCCTGTATAAAGACTACGTTCCTTGAAGTCGGGGAATGCGCACCATTGTCCTTGCTCGTGAGCAATGATAGGAGAATTGTTTGGTTCTTTTCCTCTATAATTACGAGGTAATTCTATCTGTGACAGATAATCATCGGTACATTGTGGGGCATTGTGATCCCAGTCAAGTCCTCTTGCTCCACCTTTAACATGATATTCACTTAGGTTGTCCCAAGCCCATCCTCCACCAACGCTAGCGCCGCAGTATATATGCCTGTTGTCGTATTCTTTCATAGTTTTGACCCAGTTGTTGCACCATGTAACCCAGTCTCCTGCAGGTTCATTGCCAGCAGCCATCATAACGAAAGAAGGATGATTACCATAGTAATCACATATTTTCTTAGTCTCTTCTGCCAGATATTGGTCTATATGCTGTTTGTAGTTTAATTTTACACCATGGTTTGGCCATGATGGTCCTTCTGGCTGAAGATAGAACCCTAGACTGTCAGCAGCTATAAAGGCAGCTTCTGGTGGACAGTAGCTGTGAAAGCGTATCGTGTTTATTCCATAATCTTTGCATTTCTGGATTATTCTCTTCCATGATTCTACATCTGTAGGAGGATATCCTGTTAGTGGAAAATTACAGTTTTCTACTGTTCCACGTATGTATATCGGCTTACCATTGAGCATTATGTCGCGTCCTTTTACTTCGATATTTCTAAATCCGAAAGTAACAGGTATTGTATCTCCACAGTATATAACGCTGCGAGTGTATAAAGTAGGAGTAAATTCACTCCAAGGTTGCGGATTGTCTATTTTTAGATTATATTCTTTGTCGTTTACTAGTACTTTTACATTTCCAGTGTTTAGGTCAGGAAATGTTTTTACCGTGAATATACTTTTTTGTGAACGGAGTTGTATCTTTCCAACAATACCGTTCCAATTGCCTTGTGTCTGATCGGTTACAGAATGTGAGTCTTGTCCTACACCAACATTCTCAATACCATTGTATATCTTTATGGCTATGCTGTTCGTTTTTCCAAACTTTACATAATCTGTTATGTCATATTCGTGTGGAACGGATAGTGACATTTGGTGTCCAACTTCTTTACCGTTTACGAATACCGTAGTTTCTATATGTGGGCGTTCAAGGAATAAAACAACTCGATTTCTTTTCCATTCTCTTGGAATGTTTGTATTTTGTCGGTACCATGCGTAGCCTACATAATAATGTTCCGGAGTTAAGAAAAAAGGAAATTTGATACTGCCGGTGTGGCGGTATTTTTCCATATATGGATTGTAGTAGTATGAAGAGTCATATAATGAGCCTGTCCATTTTGTATCAATACTAGGTAGGTCACCTTTGCCATTTGTTAGCATAGACCCAGGCAGTTTTATTGTATCATCATATTTTTGTGATGCATTATAACTTCCGTTACGGTCAATTTGGAAGTCCCAATTTCCAGATAGATTAATCGTCTTTTGGGCGAATGATGTTAGAATCATTAATAACAAAAGACTCAATATTGTTATTCGTTTCATAAATTAGTTATTTTTGTAATTATACTCTAAGTAGGGTTTGTTTAAATGATATGTTAGTGCAACCTTATTCTCCGGCAAAGATACTATAAATTTTTTGTCTATGCAATGAAATCAAGTTTGAGCTGTTAGCCAAACTTTCAATTACTAGCGCTACACAGAATATAATACGCACGCGTACCCACACTCTGAATTTTTCTAGAAAACAATTGTCGAAGTGTCTATCCATTGAGTATCAACTTATTAGACTTCTTATTGATTGGAATAAAGTGATGGATATTCGTCGGTAAAATATGGGCGAAATTTTTAATCATATTGCATTGCACTTTACGAAGTAATTTGATGCGTTTTACGATGTTTTGGAGTGCGTTTTACGAAGCAATAGGAGGTAAAACATCGTAGAAAAGTTTGCGTTTCTATATAGAAACGTAACTATTTCTATATAGAAACGCATGCAAAACTTGAAATTTGACCGTCAATTCACCGTCACTTTTGTTAGTCAAATTCGTCGATAAAATATTGATATTCATTAAGTTGACACTTCGACACTTGTATTTTTCAAAACCCTAGGTGTGCGCGTGCATGCATGTACATTATATAAGCAGAAATAGATGCTGTAGCTAAAAAACAAAATGTGCATGGGATGTCAACCTATATTAATGCTCAGTAAATATAGATATTAATCCAGAAATGAAAAGCTACTGCTTTTTCTTTGAGCATTTAGGGCATAAACCCTTTATCATAAAGTTTACACTATGCATCTGATAACCTAGCGGAATGCAAAGATCAGGGATCGGCATGTCGTATAGACAGAATGTCTTGTGGCAGCGTTCACAAAAGAAATGCATGTGCTCGTCTTCATCAGTTTCAATGCTTTTGCTGAAACATAGTTCGTACTTAGTTCCACCTGCACCGTCTTCCACAGTGTGAACTAGGTGATTGTCACGAAATAATGTGAGTGTACGGAATATGTTAGACTTGTCTATTGTGAGAATCTGATCTTCCAGTTCTTTCATAGATACAGGATTTTCACATGCTGCAAGAGATTTGGCAATAACTATTCTGTTGGAAGTTGGTTTGATGCCATGCTTTTCCAGAAGCAAGATGCATTTGTTTTCATCCATTTTATTTGTTATTTATCTACAAAAGTAGTTAATGCTGCCGTAAAAACCAAATATATCTTAATAATAATTTTACTTTTGCATCTGTGAATAAGGCAATGCATAGACAAAGACTTTGGTCATGGATGCTCTTGGCAGTATTTGTACCAATGCTTATGATGTCAACATTCCACCACCATGAGGAGGTGATGAGTGCTGGCATAACTTGCTATGATTGTCAGCATCATATACATCATGCTGGGCATATTGCTAATGGATGGGCATCTGTAGATGGATGTGTACTATGTCATTTTCATAGTCTTCCTTATATCTTAGGAACAGAAGTCGGCATAGCTTTATTTGCAATTTTATTATATATGGCATTGGTCTTTTTAAAGCCAATGCATGCTGCCACATTCCGTGGCGTAACGACAACACGTGGTCCTCCTTCTTTTTATTCAATTGGAAAGTAAATAGTATTTTTTAAGGTAAAAAACAATTCAATAGAATGAAAAGATTATATATCATGCTATTGCTCATATGTGTTTGTATATGTGCAACAGCAGAGCCTATGGCTCCAAAAGCGTCATTGTCAGGACATGTGACAGATGCTTCAGATAAAAGTGCCCTTGTTGGTGTAACAATATATATACCAGAGTTATCTGTAGGAACGACAACGGATGAAAACGGAAACTACCTGATAGCAGACCTTCCTGCAAAGAATATAACTTTGCAGGTTAGCTATCTTGGGCATCAGACTATAATAAAAAAGGTCACATTACAAAAAAGCACTACCGCAGATTTCGTGATGAAAGAATCAAATGCGATGATAAATGAAGTGGTAGTAACTGGACTGGCTGGAAATTCACTGATGAAAGATTCTCCAACACCGGTATCTATTCTTACTGCAGCAGATATCAAGTCGGTATCTTCAACAAATATCATTGATGCGATAGCACATCAGCCTGGCATTTCACAGATTACTACAGGTAGCGGTATTTCTAAGCCTGTGATACGTGGATTGGGATATAACCGCATTGTGACTGTCAATGACGGAGTGAGACAGGAAGGACAGCAATGGGGAGACGAACATGGTATTGAAATAGATCCACAGACGGTTAACAATATTGAGATTCTTAAAGGTCCAGCTTCGCTAATGTATGGATCGGATGCTATGGCTGGAGTAGTTATATTCCACGATGCACCAACATTGGCAAAGAATACTGTGGCTGGTGATGTTTCATCGGAATATCAGACCAATAATGGACTGTTTGACTATTCCCTTCACATGGCAGGAAATAATAATGGATATGTTTGGGGAGTGAGGTATTCTGATAAGATGGCACATGCATACAAAAACAAGTATGATGGATATGTAGACAATTCGCAGTTCAGAGAACGTGCAATGTCTGGCTTATTGGGAGTAAACAAAAGTTGGGGATACAGTCATCTTAAATTGAGTTATTATCATCTTACTCCAAGTATGATTGAGGAACCTGGAGCTGTTGGTGACAAGGACTATGGACATGGACTGCCATATCAGCAGATACATCATTATAAGGCTGTACTGGATAATTCATTTTATGTGGGTGATGGAAATCTGAAGACCCTTGTTGCATACCAGCAAAACCGCAGACAGGAGTTTGAGGATGAGGAAAATCCAAATAAACCTGGACTTGACTTTATGTTGCATACTATAAACTATGATGTTCATTATGCATTGCAGCCAGCTGAAGGCTTGAGTTTTTCAACTGGAGTGAACGGTATGTATCAGCGTTCTGTGAATAAAGGTGATGAATTCCTTATTCCTTCTTATGCTCTCTTTGATTTTGGAGCATTTGCAACGTCGAGTTATAAGGTTGGAAACTGGAATGTAAGTGGTGGATTAAGATATGATACACGACATCTTCGCAGTTTCGCACTAGAAGATAGATTCGCCAGCATGTCGCGTACTTTCAATGGTGTTACTGGTAGTATCGGCGCAACTTATGCTATTAATGAAAAAATGAACGTCAGGCTGAATCTTGCAAGAGGTTTCCGTGTGCCAAATCTTAGTGAATTAGCTTCAAACGGTGAACATGAAGGTACTTTCAGATATGAAGTAGGTAACACAGAACTGAAACCTGAATACAGTTGGCAGTTAGATGCTGGATGGGATTATACATCTACATATATTTCAGCACAATTGTCTTTGTTTGCCAACTATATAGACAATTATATCTTTGCACACAAAATAGCAGGAAAAGTAGTTGATAATGTTCCTGTATATCAATTTGTGCAGGGCAATGCACGTCTACTAGGAGGTGAAGCCAGCGTTGATATTCATCCTATAGAAAGACTTCATTTCCAAAATGCCTTTTCGTATGTTGATGCCGTACAGCTGAATCAAACTGCGGAGGCAAAATATTTGCCAATGACTCCGGCACCACGTTGGACATCAGAATTGAAATATGATTTAATACGTGATGGCAATACTTTTAATAATACCTATGTAAAGGTTGGGCTAGAATGTGATCTTCGTCAAAATCATTTCTATGCACTTGACAATACAGAAACAGCAACACCTTCATATACTCTGTTGAATGCGTCAATGGGAACTGATATAAAATGCAGAGGAAAGAAAATACTTTCTGTATATCTAACAGGTGACAATCTTACAAACAGAGCATACCAGAATAATCTGAGCAGATTGAAATATGCTGGATTAAATCCCGTTACTGGACGAGAGGGAGTATTTAATATGGGACGTAATTTTGGAATAAAGGTTGTAGCGCCTATAAATCTTTAGACGATGATTATTACTGACAGCTGTTTAGTGTTGATACTATGTGTTCAACTTCACTGTCGGTAAGGATTTGATTGCAAGGCAAACTCAATTCATTGTCTGCAATATATTCTGTTATGGGGAATGAGAGATGATTCCATTCCCTGTAACATTTTTGTTTATGTGGAGGAATAGGGTAGTGAACGATTGTTTCTATACCCTTATCTTTAAGTCGTAGCCTTATTATATCGCGATTAGAACATAGTATCGGGTATATGTGGTAAACAGAATTAAGAGCGTTTACAGTCTTGATATTCCTATTTATGATATTTTCATTATAGTATTTCGCAATAGCAATTCTTCTTGCGTTATCCTGATCAAGGTATTTTAGCTTTACACTTAATATAGCAGCCTGAATTTCGTCAATTCTACTATTCATCCCTTTATATGGGAATACGTATTTGCGTGAACTACCATAGTTGCCTATAGCTCTTGCTGTATCATTAAGTCTTTCATCGTTTGTTGTAATAGCTCCTGCATCGCCAAATGCACCAAGATTCTTTCCTGGATAGAAACTATGTGCGGCTGCATTTCCGATACTGCCTGTTTTAATGTTTTCAGAATAGTTACATCCATGAGCTTGTGCATTGTCTTCTATCAACAGTAGATTATGATTCTTACATATCCTGCCTATCTCTTCTGTGTATGCACAGATTCCATAAAGATGCACAATGAGTATTGCACGGGTGTTCTTTGTAATGACATTCTCTATTTTTGTGTCGTCAATCTGTAGAGTGTTGATATTTGGTTCAACAAGTACAGGCGTGAGGTTGTTTGCTGTTATTGAAAGTATAGAAGCAATATAAGTATTTGCAGGAACAATAACTTCGTCACCGTCTTTAAGTATACCAAGTTCCTTATATGATCTGAATATAATGGTAAGGGCATCCAAGCCATTTCCACAACCAATGCAGTGCTTTGTGCCAATATAATTTGCATATTGTCTTTCAAAAGCAGTTGTAGCCTCTCCATTTAGATACCAACCGCTATCTATTACATTGCTTACAGCAGTATGGATTTCCTCACTGTGCATGCTTGTTACTTTTTTGAGTGACAGATAATCTATTTTCATAGTTCCCATTCATAAGTATCATATACAACACCTCGACCTCCGTATCCCTCTTTGTGGGAGATTAGTCCCTCATTGATTACGCTACAATTATCATCGGTAGAACTTCCAAAGTCAAGATATTGATAATCCGGATAATCATGGTACATCACTTTATCGTATATAGCTTCCATAGCACCTAAATCTTTTCCTATTGAGTTAGTTGAGCTATATTGTCCATGTATGACATTCCTCATCATATAGAATGTGATACCTCCGATTATATTGCCGTCTTTATAGGCATTGTATTGAATAATGTTGTTTGGAAATCTTGATTTAAGCAGTTCCATCTCTTCGAGTGTGTGCACAGGTTTTGCGTTGAAACGCTGCTTTAGGTTATCATTAAGTATTTTCCAAAAGTCATCAAGACTTGCATCGGCTACTACTTGAACACCATTAAGTATTGCTTTTTTCAATCTTCTTATATGGTCTTTGCGCCATCTCATGTGTTCATTCATGAAGATAGTTGTTCCGATGTTTCTTGTCAACAAATGGGCATGACATTTCCAGAATATTGCATAAAGGTCTTCCTCTGACGCATGTTTACAATAAATCCATGGGATAGGGCGATAGATTACTTTCTTAAAACCTATAGTCCTTAAATATTCATTAAGTTCGGTGAATAGTATGCACGTACTGGTGATATTGGCGTGAATGTCCATTATCAGTCCACCGTATGTAAGTCCGAAATGTGAATAAAGGGTATCTTCAATCTTATGTGCAGGAAGTAGCGCATATAGTTTATTCTTCTTATAGAACATTAATGAGAAGTCATCAAATCTATCAGAATGGTAATCCATATAATTACGGTCAAAAAGAAATGTTGCATTTTTCGCCTTGTTAACGAATTTGTTCCATTCTTCTTTTTGGTCTGGCGTGTATTTCCTTATTTCAAACATTCAGTACGTTGTATGAATTCATTGTAATCGTAGATATAGTCGGCTTCATCATAGTCGTCTTCTGCAAGTACCAGACATACTGAACCTGAAGAGAAGTCTTCAAGCGTGCGCCATATACCTTTGTCGACAAACAGACCTTGATATGGATGATTTAGTAGATAATGCTGCTTTTCATGTCCGTTGTCAAGTGTAACAGTAAACGAACCACTCACGGCAACAATAAATTCACGGCAATGGATATGAGCGTGTCCACCACGATAGCCTCCAGACGGTACATCATAAGTCCAATATGCCCTTTTGAATTCAAAAGGAATGCTCTTGAATCTCTCTGCAACAGTAAGGTTCCCACGTGGATCTGAAATCTTAGGCAGTTCAATTATTGTCCCAAGTTTACAGCTCATTATTTCTTTTTAGCGTGTTTGGCATTTATATCTTTAATCCATTTCATTCTTTCGTTGAATATAGGACTATATTTATCCAAAATTGCTTGTAAATCCTTACTACGATTATCTAGTTGGATGTATTCTTCAGTCTTTGTCTTGCTGTCTTCTTTTAGTGACATCATCTGTTCTAAGACTACCTTCTGTTCATCTCTAGTTATTGAAAGTTGTTTACCAAGTTTCTGGAGATCCTCCAAAAACTTGGTAATAGTATCAATATTGTCGTTGTTGTTATTAATCATGTAATTTTATTTGATGATAGTGTCAGCAACTCTCTTAGCCTTTTCACGCAATGCGTTGATATCATCTCCAACTTCGCCATAGCATAATACTACACCCATACGGCGATTTACATGCTGGTCTGGTTTGCCGAAAATACGAACGCGTGTACGGTCTTCCTTTAATGCTTCTACAAGATTGTATTCTGGAGCATGGTCTGCATCTTCCTTTGCAAGAACAACAGCACTGCATCCATAATGTTCAAGATGTATAGCAGGAATAGGCCAACCCATTATTGCACGAAGATGAAGTTCAAATTCGCTCAAGTTGGTTGTGTGTCCAAGTGTAACCATACCTGTGTCGTGTGGTCGTGGACTTAACTCAGAGAATATCACTTCGCCTTTTTTCGTCATGAAGAACTCAACGCCCCATAAACCATAGCCAGTAAGCGCTTTTGTTACTTCGTTAGCCATGTGTTCTGCCTTCTTTAATGCTTCATCAGATATGTGGTAAGGCTGCCAACTTTCACGATAGTCACCGCTTTTCTGTATGTGTCCTATAGGAGGACAGAATATCGTAGGAGCATTTTTCTGTGTCACAGTAAGAAGAGTGAACTCTGAATCAAAGTCTATAAATTCCTCGATAATAACCTCTTTAACATCGCCACGACTACCTTCCATTGCTTCAGTGAATGCAGCTTTTAGTTCATCATCGTTGTGAACGTAGCTTTGACCATGACCGCTTGAGCTCATAAGGGGTTTAACGACACATGGGAAACCGATTTCGTCAGCGGCTTTCTTAAATTCGTCAAAAGTCTTTGCATAGAAATACTTTGCTGTGCGAAGTCCAAGTTCCTTAGATGCAAGGTCACGAATGGCGCGGCGGTTCATCGTATAGTTTACCGCACGTGCAGAAGGTACGACCTGAATACCTTCTTTTTCAAAATCGAAAAGTCGCTCAGTACGAATGGCTTCTATTTCTGGTACAATGATGTCTGGATGGTGTTTGCGAACGGCAGCTTCAAGTGCATCTCCGTCAAGCATACTGAATATTTCTCTTTCGTCAGCAACTTGCATTGCTGGTGCGTTATCATAACGATCACATGCAATGACATAAACTCCTGCTCTTTTAGCAGCAATAACAAACTCCTTGCCCAGTTCACCTGAGCCCAATAACATGATTCTTTTCATAGCCTTATTTGTTTCCATACATATTATCATAGTACTTCTGGTAGTCACCACTGGTAACTTCGTGTATCCATTGCTGGTTTTCAAGATTCCACTGAATGGTTTTCACTATACCGTCGGCAAACTTAGTTTCAGGATACCAACCAAGTTCATTCTTTATCTTTGTTGGATCAATGGCATATCGCTGATCGTGACCTAAGCGATCGGCAACGTGTGTAATGAGATCATTGTTTATCCAACTGATATCAATATCACCATTAGCGTCGCTCTGCTGCTTCTTTAGTACGTTTCTCAGCTGCTTGTTGTCAGCCATCATATCGTGTATAGTCTTTATAGTGAGTTTCACGATGTCGATGTTTGTCATTTCGTTGTGACCACCAACATTATAAACTTCACCTTGACGACCTTCACGAACAACCATGTCAATAGCCTTGCAATGGTCTTCAACGTATAACCAGTCACGAACATTAAGTCCTTCGCCGTAGACAGGTAATTGCTTGCCTTCAAGAATATTGTTGATGATTAATGGAATAAGTTTTTCAGGGAAATGATAAGGACCATAGTTGTTAGAGCAACGTGTAATTGTTATTGGCATGTGATAAGTATCACGGTATGCCATTACAAACATGTCTGCGCTTGTCTTGCTTGCACTGTAAGGACTGTGTGGACATAGTGGAGTAGTCTCAGTGAAAAAGCCTTCAACCCCTAGACTTCCATATACCTCGTCTGTAGAAACCTGATGATAGCGCTTGCCAGCTTTCCATGTAGGATAACCTTTTTCATCTTTTCCTGTAATCCATGCACGTCGTGCTGCATCAAGTAGATTCTGTGTACCGAGAATGTTTACGCTGAGAAAAAGCTGAGGATCTTCAATGCTGCGGTCAACATGACTTTCAGCCGCGAAGTTTACTAAATAGTCTATCTCATTTTCCGCAAACAGTTTGTCAGCTAGTTCACGGTCACGGATGTCTCCTTTAACGAATACGCAACGTTTGTTGTCGATATCATCTTTTATCGTTCCCAGATTTCCTGCATATGTCAATGCATCAAGGACGATGACCTTTATATCTTCGTTTTTGTATTTTCTGTTTAGCAAATACTTAATGAAGTTTGCTCCGATAAAGCCTGCGGCTCCTGTAACAAGATAAGTTCTCATTTTTATAGTTGTGATTTATTTGTTCCTAATGTAATAACTTCGCAATCAGTGAATTTATTGCCTTCGATTGTGAGTCTTATTATTGTTCTTTCTTTCTGCCATCCCATGTGTCCGGCTGCACCTGGGTTTATATGCAGAAGATTTAATGATTTGTCGGGCATTACTTTCAAAATGTGTGAATGTCCAGAAATAAATAGGTTGGGTGGTGATGCGAATATCATATTCCTTACAGAAATGTCATATTTCCCAGGATAACCGCCAATGTGTTTCATCATTACATCTACATCCTCGCATTTAAATCTTAGTATTTCGGGGTATCTTGCACGTATGTCATACCCGTCGCAATTACCATAGACTGCTCTGAATAAAGGTTTCATTTTCTCAAATTTATCAGTAACCTCAATAGAGCCAATGTCTCCTGCGTGCCAAATCTCGTCGCATTCTCCTAGATAGGTCTCGTATTTCTCATCCCAAAAGGCGTGAGTGTCACTGATTATTCCTATTTTCTTCATAATTGAAACCGCTTTCTAATTAATTCGGCAATGAAGGTCTCGGTATCTTCAATACCAAGCATGGTGGTGTTGATACATAAGTCGTAGCTTTCACTATGTCCCCACTGTTTACCTGTATAATAGTTATAGTATGAAGCACGTGCCTCTTCCTTGTCTGTGATATATTTTCTTGCTTCGTTAGGGTTCATGTCATGGCGTTTACAAACTCGCTGTATACGTTGGTCAATATCTGCCGTAACAAATATGTTTATAGTATTCTTGAAATCACGCAGAATATAATCAGCTGTCCTTCCCACAAATATACAGTTACCTTTTTCTGCGGCTTTTAATATGGCGTCGCTTTGAAATTTGTAAAGACTTTCCTGTGAAAGGTCGTTTTTGTAGAAATTACTGTCACCAATCAGCGGTACATGTATATTAAGAAGAGATTTGAAAAATCCCTTGTGCTCGTCAGCCTGCTCAAAAAACGTCTCGCTGAATCCACTTTCAAGTGCAGCAAGGTTCAGAAGCTCACGGTCGTAGAAACTACAGTTCAGCTCTTCGGAAAGTTTCTTTGCAATAATTCTTCCTCCACTGCCGATCTGTCTACCGATATTAATTATGATTTTCTTGTCTTCCATGTATCATATTTTTATGTTGGTTTTTAAATTTTTTCATATATGCCATCATCATAAATGCTGCTATTATAGAAGCACAGATATCAGATGTAGGCATTGCATACCAAACTCCATTGAGCCCGTAGATTAACGGTAATATGGCTAGCAATGGTAGAAGTAAAAGTAATTGTCTGGAAAGTGAAAGAAAAATACTGATCTTCACTTTACCTATACTTTGGAAAAAGTTTGTTATCACCATCTGACATCCGATAATAGGGAAAGCCAGAAGGTTAATTCTTATCGCCTTTATTCCAAGTCCTATAAGTGTAGCATCCTTTGTGAATAGCCGTGAACAATAGTAAGGCATGAACATTGCGATCAGCCAACCTGTAGTCATGATTATCGTTGCTACTATAATAGCAAGTTTCACTACGTGCATCATTCTATCAAGTTGTTGCGCTCCATAGTTATATCCCGCTATAGGTTGCATTCCCTGATTTACACCCATAACAAACATAACGAAAATAAAACCAATCTTATTTGATATTCCGTATGCTCCAACGTCAAGATCGTTTCCGTAATGCACAAGTTGCTGGTTAATGAATATGACAACAATACATGCGCATACATTCATTGCGAAAGGAGACACCCCAACTCCAATTATATTCTTAACGATATCTTTTTTTAATCTATATATTCCACGTTTGAAATGGAGTAATTCTTTTTTGTTGCTAAACACTCTTATCTGCCATATCAGTGCTAGAATCTGTGAAATAACAGTTGCGTAAGCCGCTCCCTTTATTCCCCAGTTGAATACCATGATGAAAAAATAATCCAAGATGATATTCATTACCACAGTGAATATTGTTGCTAACATAGCCTGTTTTGGCTTGCTGCCAGCACGCAGTACTGCATTCATACCAAAATACATGTGTGAGAATACGTTTCCCAAAAGAATGACACTCATAAAATCACGTGCATAAGGAATTGTCGTATCACTAGCTCCGAAAAACCTTAATATCGGATCAAGAAAAATAAGACATATAATAGAGAATGATATACCTATTATTAAGTTAAGGGTAATTGTATTTCCTAATATGTTTTCTGCAGTCTTGTAATCTTTCTGACCTAGTTTTACGGATATGAACGTTGATGCTCCAACACCAACAGCAGCTCCGAATGCGCTTGAAAGATTCATGAACGGAAAGGTTATTGCCAAACCTGAAATAGCAAATGGACCTACGCCCTGGCCGATAAAAATGCTGTCTACAATATTGTAGAGTGAAGCAGCGGTCATGGCTACTATAGCTGGAAGAGCATACTGGATAAGTAGTTTACCTATGGGTTTGGTTCCTAACTCTAATGTTGCCTGTTTATTATCCATGATGCAAAAGTACAAAAATTATTTTATTTCTTATTTATAAAATAAAGGTAAATAACTATTTTTGTTGAAATGATTTTCTGTTCTCAATTTAATATATTACTTTTGTGTCTTGAAACCTAAATGAAATATTGATGAACAAATATATTATCCTTATAATTTTAATGGCTTTGCCATCTGTTGTTTGGGGCTCTTTGGGAGTAAACGAAGCTGAAATGGTTTCATATCCTGGAGGTAAATGTTATATTTTTAGGCTTAAACTTACAGACAAGAAAAATACGCCATATAGGCTTGATAAGCCTTCGGATTTTCTATCCCAACGTGCTATTGATAGGCGCAAAAAGCAACATCTGGCGATTGATTCTACAGATTTGCCAATATCTCCTAGTTATTTGTCTACTATAGCAAGATGTGAGAAAATTCAGATTGTTGGTAAAAGCAAATGGAATAACTCTGTTTTAATAAAATGTAATCATCAGAACAATGCATACAAATTATTGAAATTGCCTTTTGTTAGAAATCTAGTACAAGTATTTTCTTCTCCTGATTCAATAAGTAGTTCTATGCGTTCCAGTTTTAAAAAGGAATTTAATCGTTGGGACACGATACCTGATAGTAAATATGGTGTAGCTGTAAATCAGATAACTTCTTTGTCTGGTGACAGACTTCATTCTATGGGATATCGTGGAAAAGGAAAGGTTATTGCCGTACTTGATGCTGGATTTATGAATGTGGATAGAATACCAGCTTTACATCAAATTAAGATAGCTGGTATTGATGATTTCGTGGTACCTAAATCAGAAAATATATTTGCAGAGTCTGATCATGGGACTATGGTCTTGTCTCTTATGGCAACAGACATGCCGGGGACTTTTATCGGCACCGCTCCTGATGCTAGTTATATGCTTCTTAGATGTGAGGATACACGAACAGAGAGTTTGGCTGAAGAGGATTATTGGGCTGAGGCTGTGGAATATGCTGATTCTGCTGGTGTAGATATAATAAATTCATCTTTGGGTTACCATGATTTTGACGATTCTTCAACTAATCATAAATATTACGAAATGGATGGGTTGACGACATTTATTTCACATACTGCATCTATGCTTGCTGATAAGGGAATTGTATTAGTTAATAGTGCTGGAAATGATGGTATGGGGACATGGAAGAAATTAAACTTTCCTGCTGATGCAAGAAATATAATTACTGTTGGATCTATAACTCCAACTGGCGATAATGCCGCTTTCAGTGCAGTGGGACCTACTGCTGATGGAAGAATAAAACCTGATGTTATGGCTTATGGAAGTCCGGCTGTTGTTATTTCTGGACGTGGAACAATAGTAGATGATATGGGTACATCTTTCTCTGCACCGTTAATATCAGGCATGGTAGCTTGTCTATGGCAGGCTTTATCAGATAAAACGGCAAAAGAAATTATAAATATAGTCATTCATAGCGGTAACAATATTCATCCAGATAATGTTTATGGATATGGTGTTCCTGATTTTCAAAAAGCTTATAGTAGCGGAAAACGATGAAAGCACTGTCATTATACGAACTGAACAATTTGGTGAGGGAAACGATTGCAGTTTCTTTGACTGATGAATATTGGGTTGAGGCTGAATTGTCTGAACTGAGAGAGGTGCGTGGACATTGCTATATGGAATTGATCCAAAAAGATTTGTTTAGTAATACCCCTGTTGCTAAGGCTCAGGCAAAATGCTGGAAAAGTAAATGGATTGGTGTGCGTGATAAATTTGAACGTATAGCAGGACAATCTCTTCATGCAGGTTTGAAGGTGATGTTGAAAGTTTATCCTGATTTCCACGAGGCTTACGGATTTTCTTGGATCGTTACTGATGTCAACCCAGAGTTTACGATGGGCGATATGGCGCGTAAGAGATTGGAGATTATCAATAAATTGAAAACAGACGGTGTGTTTGACTTGCAGAAAGATTTGGAATTGCCGATGTTTTCACAGCGTATTGCTGTTGTATCTAGTCCTAATGCTGCCGGATATGGTGATTTCTGTAGTCAATTAGAAAATAATGATTATGGTTTGAAGTTCTATCCTCGTTTGTTTCCAGCCATCATGCAAGGGGAAGGCATAGAAAAGAGTGTTATTTCTGCTCTTGATGATATTTATAAATCTTTGGATGACTTTGATGTTGTTGTTATTATACGTGGTGGTGGAGCTACAAGCGACATGAGTGGCTTTGATACGTTGGCACTTGCTGAGAATGTAGCTAATTTCCCATTGCCAATAATTACAGGAATAGGACATGAACGTGATGAGTCTGTTCTTGATATGGTTTCAAATACGAGAGTAAAGACTCCTACCGCTGCAGCAGCATTGTTAATTGAACATCTTTCTGATGTCTATAATCGTGTAATAGATGCCCAAGAGGAGATAATATCAAGTATAGTACATCGAATGGAGGTAGAAAATATAAGATTGAAAAGGCTTGCTGAGAAGATTCCTATGTTGTTTTCTATATTTAAAAACCAGCAGATTTCCATGCTTGATAAATTGTTTGTGGAAATAGTAAATACAATTACTCAGAAGGTATCAAGATGTACTTATGATATTAGTATTATCTCAAAAAGTCTAGCGCCTGTTGCACAAAAGCGGTTGACAAAAGAAAGTTATCGACTGCAACTTATTCAACAGAAATTGGAAGCTCTTGATCCTACTTTGTTGCTTAAAAGAGGATATAGTATTACTACGTTTAAAGGGCATGTCGTAAAGAATGCTTCTGCTTTAAAAAGTGGTGATGAAGTAGAGACACGACTTGACAAAGGAACTGTAAAATCTATAATAAAATAAATATATGGCTAAGGAAGAATTTAAATATGAAGAGGCTGTGAGACAGCTTGAGAGTATCGTTGAAAAATTGGAAAACGATGAACTCGATATTGATTCAATGAGCGAAAATTTAAAGAAAGCTCAGAAACTCATCAAGCTTTGTAAGGACAAACTTACTAAAACTGATGATGAAATTAATAAGATACTTGAAAAGGATAAGAAATGAAGCTATTCATAAATATTGCGACTAATAGTTGCAAATATTCATTTTTATTCGTACTTTTGCGCTAAGTTATTACGTTGAACATTTAAATTATAGATGTTATGAAGGATCTGGATTGGTCTAATTTGTCTTTTGGCTACGTGCCAACAGACTACAATGTTCGCTGCTATTATCGCAACGGAAAATGGGGCGAGATAGAAGTTTGCTCCGATGAGTATATTAAATTGCACATGGCTTCAACCTGCCTGCATTATGGTCAGGAAGCTTTTGAAGGCTTGAAAGCTTATCGTGGAAAAGACGGTAAGGTGAGAGTCTTCCGTATGGATGAAAATGCAGCTCGTTTACAGAGTACTTGCCGTGGCATTCTTATGCCAGAAGTTCCTACAGAATTATTTGAGGAAATGGTGAAAAAGGTCGTAAGACTTAATCAGGAATTTATTCCTACTTATGAGAGTGGTGCTACTCTTTATGTTCGCCCATTGCTTATTGGTACTAGCGCACAGGTTGGTGTACATCCTTCGACAGAATATTTGTTCACAATATTTGTAACTCCTGTTGGACCTTATTTCAAGGGTGGCTTCTCAACTAATCCTTATGTTATCATTCGTGACTATGATCGTTCTGCTCCTCTTGGTACAGGTGTATATAAAGTTGGTGGTAATTACGCTGCCAGTCTTAAGGCAAATGCACTTGCCCATGAAAAGGGATATGCTTGTGAGTTCTATCTTGATGCAAAGGAAAAGAAGTATATGGATGAATGTGGCGCTGCAAATTTCTTCGGTATTAAGAACAATACTTATGTTACTCCAAAGAGTACATCTATTCTGCCAAGTATCACCAACAAAAGTCTTATGCAACTTGCAGAAGATTTAGGAATGAAGGTTGAGCGTCGTCAGATTCCAGAGGATGAACTTGAAACATTTGAAGAGGCTGGGGCTTGTGGTACAGCTGCTGTAATAAGTCCAATTAGCTATATTGATGATCTTGATAATGGTAAGCGCTATGACTTTGGTGCAGAACCTGGCAAGATATCAAAGAAGCTCTATGATACTCTTCGTGGCATCCAATATGGTGATGTAGAAGACAAGCACGGTTGGGTCTCAATAGTAATTGATTAATTAACAAAATAACAAAAATACTATGGACAATATTTCTGGTTACAAAGACAGAGCGATAGAATCGCTAACTGGTAAATGGGGAAACTCTGCTATTGCTACCCTTATATATATGATAATATTTGGGGGAATACCAATAGCATTCTCTTATGGTGTTACCTTAACACAATCATGTTCGACAATATCAGATCCACTTGGCAATATCATACAGATTGTATTATTACCTATCTTCTGGGGATTTGAAATAATGTTTTTAGAAAACATACGCAAAGGAGATCAAGAACTAGACCTTGGCAAAATGTTTGAAGGATTCAAGGACTATATTCGAATAATGCTAACTAACCTACTTGTAGGAATATATACACTGCTTTGGACGCTATTACTTATCATCCCTGGAATTATAAAGATGTACTCATACAGTATGACCAATTATATCTTATTGGATGACCCTGATTTGAAATACAATTCAGCTATTGAAAAGAGTATGGCAATGATGAAAGGTCATAAAATGGATTTATTCTTACTCGATTTAAGCATGATAGGCTGGCTTATCCTTAGTATAATAACATGTGGAATAGGATTATTATTCCTTACACCATACAATTTAACAGCTCATGCCCACTTCTATGAAGATCTGAAAGCTGAAGAGCAGCAGAATATTGCCGAATAGAACAAATACAACTACATAATAAGATCGTATCCGAAGTACACAAAACTACACGGGTACGACCTTTTTAATTTTATGAATATACATTTATGAGTAAAGGAAAATTAGAAAAGTTTGCGGAGATGGAAACATTCAGAAACGTGTTTCAATACCCGTTTTCTATTATAGACAATGTACCTTTTGATATGAAGGGACATTGGAATCAAGATTTTTTTAAGAATGATAATCCTATAGTATTGGAACTTGGCTGTGGTAAGGGCGAATATACCGTAGAGCTTGCCAAACTGTATCCAAATGTAAACTTTGTTGGTGTAGACATCAAGGGTGCACGTATGTGGACTGGAGCTAAAAAAGCAATAGAAGCCAATCTTGAAAATGTTGCTTTTCTTAGAACTAACATAGAGATTATTGATAGGTTTTTCGATACTGATGAAGTAGAGGAGATATGGCTCACTTTTAGTGATCCTCAGATGAAAAACGCACATAAGCGACTCACTAGTACTTTCTTCATGGACAGATATCGCCGTTTTCTTGTTGATGAAGGTATCATTCATTTAAAAACTGATTCTAATTTCCTATTTACTTATACAAAGTATATGGTTGACGTAAACAAGTTGCCAGTGCTTCTTTGTACGGAAGATCTGTATCATGATGATTTGGATTCAGAGACTCAAAAAATTCTTTCAATTCAAACTTATTACGAAAGTATGTGGATTGAAAGGGGATTGAATATAAAGTATATGAAGTTTAATTTGCCACATGATGGCGAACTAAATGAACCTGATATTGAGATACCTTTGGATGATTACAGAAGCTATCATAGACCAAAGAGAAGTGGCTCAGAAACAGGTAAGTGAAAAAATGCAAAAAGTTTGTTGATTTAAAAATTTAAGTGTACATTTGCAAAGATGTATAGATACAGTGTTTTTTTATAGTATATCACGTATATTTATACATGTTTAAGCAGAATCACGTTATGGATTTATTTCCATATCAAAGATATACTCATCATTAATTGATGAGATTATTTTAATTAGTCGTGTGTGCTTATGCTCGTGAGGGTGTCAGTATACAAAATTTTAAAGTTGAGTTAACTTAATAGTGCATAGTCGTGAGACAATGCACTATTTTTTTTGGCTCTCATTGTGTTTAATCAAAAAATATAATTACTTTTGCATTATAAATAAATTATTAGATTATGACATTATACCCAAAACTAATTACAGATGCCTTAGCGACAGTTGTCTATCCTGGAACGAAAAAGAACCTCGTGGATAGTGACATGGTTGCTATGGATAATGTGCATATTGATGGAATGAAGGTTGCCGTCACACTAATTTTCCCTCGTGACACAGATCCATTTCTCAAATCTACAGTAAAGGCGGCTGAGGCTGCTATTCATTATCATATTGATAAGAATGTTGAGGTTACTATCGAAACTGAATTTAAATCAGCTCCACGTCCAGAGGTGGGTAAACTTCTACCGCAGGTAAAGAATATTATTGCAGTAAGTTCTGGTAAAGGTGGAGTAGGTAAGAGTACTGTCTCTGCTAATCTTGCCATAGCTTTGGCTCGCTTAGGATATAAGGTAGGACTTCTTGATACTGATATATTCGGTCCTTCAATGCCTAAAATGTTTGGCGTTGAGGATGCTCGCCCTTCTGGCGTAAATAAGGATGGTAGACAACTAATAGAGCCGATAGAAAAATATGGTGTAAAACTATTAAGTATAGGCTTTTTCGTAAATCCGGATACTGCGACTTTATGGCGTGGAGGTATGGCAACATCTGCTTTGAAGCAACTTATTGCTGATGCTGATTGGGGAGATTTGGATTATTTTATACTTGATACCCCTCCTGGTACAAGTGATATACATCTTACATTACTGCAAACCCTTTCTATTACAGGTGCGGTTATCGTCAGTACTCCTCAGAAAGTGGCTCTTGCTGATGCACGTAAAGGTATTGATATGTATAGCAACGATAAGGTTAATGTACCTATTCTTGGGCTTGTTGAAAATATGGCTTATTTCACTCCTGCCGAATTACCAAATAATAAGTATTATATCTTTGGACAGGACGGAGCAAAGAACTTAGCTAATGAACTAGGTGTAGCTTTGTTGGCTCAGATTCCTATTGTTCAGAGTATTTGTGAGAGTGGTGATGCCGGTGAACCTGCAGCAACTAAAGTTGACACAATTACAGGTCAGGCTTTCTTGAGCTTGGCACAGTCTGTTATTACAGTTGTCAATCGTAGAAACAAGGAACAGGCTCCTACAGAAATAGTAAAGATGAAAGACTGATTGGTTACTTATTAAATAAATAAAATAGGTGGAGAATTTATTAGTTCTCCACCTATTTTTATAATATGTTTATTCTTCAGTCTTTTTGTTTTTTTTCTTTGCTTCAATAGCTTTCTTCTTTAGATTCTCAATCTTATCATAAGCATGTTTTCGCGTATTACTAATCTGGAATCTATATACAGCACATGTAAGGAATAAGTATACTATAGTTTGTATCCACAAAGCTGTTACTTCTGGCTGTATATCGGATAAAGTTCCGCCCATACTACTTATTCTTAGGAATCCTCTAATTCCGAATGTAGATGGGAATATATAGCTAATAGCTTGCCATACACCCGGTATATCTGCTTGTGGCCATGAAATACCTGACATGAATAATAGTGGCACTGATGTAAATATTACCAGTAGCATTACGTTCTCTCTATATCTAACTAAACATGACAATGCCATTCCAAAGAATATAACAGCTGAAAGAAATGGAACCATAAGCCCTAGTAAATCTATTCCAGATGCAAGCATTGTGTAATTGAAAAATCGTGGAACGCACATTGTTATATATGCGGCCATTATACTATAAATCATAAAATAGCACATAGATTTACCAAGTACTATTCTGAATATTCCGATATAGTGTCGACTTATAGGCACAAGATCTTTATATCTGTTACTTTCACGTGCTGTTCCTGCACCAAGACCAATTCCCAACATTAATGTTTGTTGTAGAATAAGTATAAGCACTCCTGGTATTATAGCATTTCCATATCCTCCAGTGGAATTAAATATAGGAACTTCAACAAAGTCAAGTGGCTTTGTTGTTATTTCATCATCCCTATTGGTATAGTCTTTGGATTTACTTATTTGGATATTACTGTTGATTTTTCCGGCAACAGTTTGAGCTGTTTGGTATATAGCTTTATAAGTAAGCATAAGACTCATATCGCAGTATAAACTCATATGCGCTTGTTCTGAACGAAACAGTTTTGTGGCAAAATCTTTTGGGAAATACAATACACCATGTACTTTCTGCTTACCTATTAGATCTTTTGCCTCTTCTATACTGTTACAGTAATATGCGACCTTTGTGTCAGGGCTTGCGTCTACTTCACGAATAAATTCACGGCTTGTCTGGCTGTGTGATTGGTCTACTATGGCTACAGGAACCTCTCTAACTACTTCATTATTGTATATCCATGAGTAGAGTAGAGGGTATCCTAGTGGTACAAGTATAAAGAAAATGAGCACACCTTCATCAGTAATGGTTGAGCGCATTTCTTTAGCCCAGATATAACACATATCTCTGAGACCATTTAGTATCTTGTTTAATAATCCTTCGTTCTTCTCCATTATGGTATATATACATAAAGTAGCATAGCCCTTTTGATGTTTCCCATCACGAATATCGGCAGTAATGCGAATAGTATAAGGGCTGATATACTGAACCATGCGTCCATCAGTGGGTAACCGTTAAAAATGTTGATTTGATATATCATGTAATAGTGGCGCAGCGGAAACAAATTTGTCAATTCCTGTATGATAGGATTCATTGAAAAAGCCGGATATGTTGCTCCACTTGTAGAGAAACTTACCACAGCCCATAGTGAGCAGATACTCATTGACATTCTAAGAGATGGCATGAGGCCGAATGCAAAAACACCGAATCCTTGTGCAGATACTACTGCAAGAAAACCAAGTAGTAGCATTGTAAATACACCACCTGGATGTGGAAATCCTAATATGTAATAAATATAAAATTCAAAAATATAGAATATTGTAAGAAATATCATAAATTGTGGGAGTAGCTTACCGGTAATAGCTATCCAAGGATTGTTACCCGCCATTGCAAACCATTCCTTTGAACGTTTGAATTTAAGTTCTGTACCTATAGAATAAGGTGTTAGTAGAAATATGAATAGCATTAATATTCCTGGAACCATTACTGTACTTAGATAAACATTGTAATTTGACCATGGATTCCCGATCATGTGCAAATCTATTGCTATAGGTTGCAGAAATGTCTTAATTTCATCATCTGTCTTTCCAAATGAACTAAGTTTTGTTTTGCCAACAGACGCTGAACCTAGAGATGATATGGTCTTCAAATCACGAAATAACATAGATCCGGCAACTAGTGTCACATTGCTATAATAGAAAGATATCTTAGGTTGACTTGATGTCATCAGTCCATCAGTTGTTCCTCTTGGTATATATAGAAAAGCATATATTTTGTTTTCCTGTATTGCTTGTCTTGCCTCATTTACGTTATTATATTCAGCAACTACTTTAGTAGTCTGAAAGGCATCAAGGTGCCTTATCATCGAACGGGTAGTGGCAGTGTTGTCAAGGTCTACAACTCCTACTGGCATATCAGTGGGTAGACCGTTGTTCATTAACGACGTAAAAAAAGAAATAACAAGTATAGGGAATATAACCATGCAAAATCCATATATAGGATTTCTCATGAGTATTCCGCATTCGCGAATTGCTATATTATATATCTGTTTAAAAAAATGCATTTATTTCTTTATCAAACTCATTCCAGGGCGTAGACCATCTAATTTATCAATTGGGTGTGCCTTAACTTCAAAAGTCTTCAAATCGTATTGACCAGTAGTCTTAGTTGCCTTCCAAACGGCATAGCTCCCTTGATCCTTTATATAATATACTTTCATTCTGATGTCTTTGTTGAAGGCTGGTATGAATGCAGTAAATGTATCACCTATCTTCATGCCTTTCAATTGGTCCTCGCGTATGTTGAAAGTACCCCACTTATCGCTCATGATAGAAATGCTCATGATAGGAGAACCCATACCTACAAGTTCTCCAACCTTTGGGTATACATCGCTAACTTCACCTTCTACCTGTGCAATCTGTACTGTTTCCTTTAGTAGTGAACTTACTACGTCTACAGTGCTCTGTGCAGCTTTGGCATTATTTGCTGCTATACGTTTTTCTTGTTCACGTGCGCCATTGCGAGCAAGTTCATATTGACTTTGCGCAGCCTTAACCTGAGCTTCTGTAGCTTTATAGGCAGCAAAAGCCTCGTCACGTTTCTGACCACTCATAACTCCCTCATCATAAAGATGTTGCATACGAGTATATGATTTCTTCGCAATATCCTCTGCTGCTTTTGCCTGCTGTACCAGCTCATAGGCTCCTTGTATTTGTTCTTTGCGTGCGCCTGCATCAGTAAGGTCTTGCAATGCTTTAGCTGCATTTCCTGTAGCCTGTGCTACCTTCTTCTGTGCGTCAATTTCTGGAATTTCAAGTATTGCAAGTGTGTCGCCTACATGTACATAGTCTCCCTCTTTTACTCTTAATTCCACAATTCGACCAGGAAGTTTACATGAAACTCTGTATTCAGAAACTTCAACTTCTCCCTGAATGGTTTCATCTTGCTTCCCAAGAGTAAAGAAACCGATTAATCCTACAACCACGACTACAAGAGTAAATCCCAATACTGCTAGTAGAATGTTGTTATGCTGTGATTTTGCTGACATGATTATTATATTTCTATTTTCAACAATTTTAATATCTTAATACTCCAAGAGCCTTCTGGAGGTTTACAAGGGATAATTTCACTTCGACCTCAGCGTCTATTTTCTGACTTTGAGCCTGTTGCCATGCTGTCTGTGCTGTCATTACGTCTGTTGTCTCCATTATACCTTCTTTAAATCCAAGATTTGCACAACGTAGGTTTTCCTCTGCACTTTTTATATTTTTACGTGCCATATTAAGTTTCTTGTGTGCTTCCTTTACTTTAAATTGGCTCTGTGTTATCTGTAAGTCTATTTTTTCTTTAGTATCGCATAATTCCATTTGGGCCATGCATGTAGCTGCTTTTGAAGCTCTTATTTTATATGAACTTTCAAACCAATTC
The DNA here is from genome assembly GCF_051059605.1 of Prevotella sp. Classification (GTDB taxonomy): domain Bacteria; phylum Bacteroidota; class Bacteroidia; order Bacteroidales; family Bacteroidaceae; genus Prevotella. The sequence continues at coordinate 1,400,682 of NZ_CP050883.1, read as the reverse complement.
CATACAGGTACTTGTACAATTACGCCAACATTCCACGTTCCTGCGAATTTTCTTTCAAAACTATTATATACATTCGGATTACTAACAAGGTACCCTCCTGTCAGAAGAACATGTGGTAAATATGCAGCTCTAACAAGCCTTGTTGCTTGTTCGCTTATTTCTATGCTATTTTGTAACATACGTAGCTCTGGACGGTTGTTGCTAGCTGCATCTTTGTCTGCTACATTGTCTGTTTGTTGTGACATGTCTATGTTTAGACTATCACTGTTTTCGTCGGCAAGAGTTATATTATCACTCATTGGTATGCCACAGAGTTGGCAAAGCATCATCTTGGATAATGTCAGTCCATCCTCAACTTGTGTAACTTGCATTTCTGCTTCGTTTTCTTTCACGTTAACTCTCAGTCCATCGGCATTTGTAGCTACACCTTCCTTTATCATTTTTTGAACATCACTATTCAATTTTTTTACTAAATTGAGATAACTGTTTGCTAGCAACTGTTTTTGTTTTAGTGAAACAACCAACCAATAGGCTTGGTCAATGTTATATAATGTAGACTGGGTCTTATAGTCTGCATCATTTTCTGCAAGACTTTCGTTAATCTTCGCTATATTATTGATTGCAGTTATGGCACCACCCATATAAATAGGTTGGCGTACCATTATTGCTCCTCCCCAAATATTATGAGTGTCTGTTTCTAATGATTTTACTATTGAATTGCCTATCTGGTTGCCTGCAGCAGCCATTGGCGTGCCTAGTTGTCCCATGACACCGCTTATTTGCTGTGCTACACTTGCTGGAATAACACCTTGTTGTACAAGTCCTGTAACCATGCTTGACAAACTACCGCCTGCTAATGTGGCTGTACTAGTACCTAAATTGTTCAGTTGGTTCTTTTCATCTTTACTTAGCAGAGATATGGATTCACTAAAATATTCATAACCACCAGCAGCATCAACTTTTGGAAGATACTTTGTTTTGGCAGCTTTTCTTATATTCATAGCCATATCCTGTTTTAGCTTAGAAATATTTATCTGTTTGTTGTTGTGCAATGCTAATACACGACAACTGTCAAGGCTCAATGTTCTTTGAGCCTCGGCAGACATAAATGCGCCAAAAAATATGAATAATGATATTATCTTCTTCATTTATTTAAATGTAAAGCTTCTTGAACCAATCATATTACCGTCAGCAAATATGCTTACGTTGTATGTTCCTTCTACTAAAGCTTGTGATACGTTCCAATACATAGTTACTGGAGTTTCCTGACCACCGTATTCGATAGTCTTCTGCATTGAACTTTCTAAGCTTCTATTCTCATACCTAAAAGAATCTGAACCTCCTAGTAGAGTTCCTGTAGGTGATGTTATTCTTACATAAATAGTTTTATTTCCATTGGCAGCAGTCACGTTCTTTGCTATGCTGAAGCTAAGTTGGAATGCTGTTGCCTTTTTCAATTTATTGGTATTTTTCCCATTCTTGTTTCTTGCAGACATGTTAATACCGATAGCATCTAACTGCGAGGCCATTGCTACTTTCTCAGACAATGAGGCTCTTTCTGTATTAAGTCCGGCAATTTGTTTTGTTGCTTCTTCGTATTGTCCTTTTATGTGATAGTTCTCGTCTGATAGGTTCTTGTTCAAGCGATTTAAGGAATCTATTTCTAATACGTAGCTGCGCAATACTTTTCTTACGGTTGCCAATTCTTTTTTAAGGCGTGTAATTTCTACTGCGTCGGTGCTTTTTACATGTTTAAGTTCTTGAAGCAGTCTTTGCGTGCGTTCTTGCTCTGTTGTAATTTGTGCAACGATAGAATCATTGTTTATCTGAGTTTTCATTTCGCTATACTGATTGGCGAATTGCTGATACTCGTTTTCCATCTCTTTCTTGTCAAGCTCTGCCAATTCCTGCATAGCTTTATTCTCTTGTTTTTGTGATTTTAGATTCACAGACAGGTAAATAATACCGCTGATGAGTAGAATACCTACAATAATAAGGGGAATTAAAATTTTCTTATTCATAATTATATTTATTTTCCTTATATTTAAAACAACGCAAATTTACCGTTTTTATCTTAAATGGCAAAGACTTTTTAAACATCAAACACCTATAAACTTAATTTTTAGCATTTTTACGGAAAAAATGAACAATATTAAAATTATTTTCACAGTTATATGTTATAGCTATATAATCAGATTATCCGCTGTTTGTTTATTTTGTACAGTATTATTAAGTTGGTTAAACTTTGTTTATTCCGGATCTTGTGTCAGTTCTGTTATTTTGCCCATGAGAAACTTAGCTTTGTCAAGCAAAGAAGCTTTGTGATGATTGAAATTCGGTACCTCAGAGACATTCATATTATTATCCGACATTTTTTTTCTAGGTTCATCCGGAATTTTGCTTGTTGTATTATCTTCAGCAGAAATTTTGAATGTTATAGAATTATTTTCTTCTGGTTCTTCTTCTTCAACTTTATCTTCAGATAGTTCGTTTTCATCATAATTTTGTTGTACATCATGAAAGTCTTCTGGTTCATCTTCAACAGTTGTTGCTGGAGTGAATTCATTTTCATTTTTAAAACCAAAATCAAATATCTTTCTCTTGTAAGGTTTGTATAGTTTTTCTATCAATGATTCAAAATAGTAATCATTTGTAGAATCAATAAGATCGTCCTCTCCATCGTCTTCAAAGCCTGTGGCAAGGATTGTCACTTTAGCATTTTTGCCAAGAGTATTATCGTTACTAACACCCCATATAACGTCAATGTTTGGATCTAATGCATCCATGAACTGGTCTATTTCGTTCATTTCGCTAACCAGAAGTGGATAGTCCTTGCTTGTATATATATTAAGCAATATTCGTTTTGCTTTGTCAATTTCGTTTCCATATATAAGTGGGGAGTCCAATGCGTCAACAACAGATTTTTCCACACGATGTTCACCTTCTCCCTGCCCCATAGCCATTATTGCACCACCACCTCCTCGAAGAGTTGATTCTACATCACAGAAGTCTAGGTTTATGTCTCCTTGAACAGTTATGAGTTCAGATATTGATTTCGTGGCATCGCTAAGTATCTGGTCGGCTCGTTTGAAAGCATCTTTCACGGCAACTTCTTCATTAGAGAATATGTCGCATATTCTTTCATTATTTATAATTAGCAAGGCATCAACATTTTTGCGCATTTCTTCAACGCCGTGCAGTGCCTTTATTATTTTTTTTCTCTTTTCAAAATAGAATGGGATAGTGACGATTCCGATAGTGAGTATTCCCATTTTTTTTGCTTCACCTGCTATAATTGGGGCAGCACCAGTTCCTGTGCCTCCACCCATTCCGGCCGTTATGAATGCCATTTTCGTGCCGTCATCAAGTAGTTGGTGAATTTGTTCTATACTCGACATAGCTGCGTCTTTGCCTATTTCTGGATTAGCGCCGGCGCCAAGTCCTGTGTCGCCAAGTGGAAGTTTCACTGTGACAGGTGATTTTTGCAAAGATTGACTATCGGTATTAAGTACAGCGAAAGTAACGTTTACGATACCCTCACGATACATATTGTTGACAGCGTTGCATCCTCCTCCGCCAACTCCAATAACTTTTATGATTCCTTTCGACTTGTCTTCTACTGGTCCAAAGTCAACTAAAGGTTGTTTATCGTTTTTCTCTTCAAAATCCTCCATATCTCATTTCTAAGTGTAAAGTTAATGTAAGCGTGGGCATAAATATCAAGCATGTTTGGATATTATCCCGATTTGAGCCTATTTTATGCAAAGATACTGTAAGCCGAACACAATACAAAATAAAAAGGACTTTTTTTATCTCAACATAATTTTCCAATATTCACTTGTTTGGTAGTTAATATAAGTATTTCAACAATAAAGTTAATACGATTATTTGGATTAAAAAAGTCATATCTCTTTAGGTTTATTCGAAAAATGGTTCGACCACTTTTTGGTGTATTTGCTTGCTATATATCTTGAGAGGGTAGAGTAAACTCTCAAGCTTTTGTATATTTGTCGCAGTATTACTAATTATGCAGAGAAGAAATAAAATGTATGTTAGCGCCCTCTACTAGAAAAAGTTTTTTTAATGTCACTAATGTCATAATGTCACAAACCCTTTGTCTATCGGGCTTCAGCCAGTGACATTAAGTGACATTATCAAGGTAAAAGTGACATTAAACGGCAAATCATACTTGTTTTTAGCGTTTTTTTCGCAATTATGCTATTTACATAATACATGTTTGTGCTGATGAAGTTTTATCGAACATATACGCAGGCTTCCTGAATAGTATGAATAATTCAAAATCTTCTCCATACATATATGTAAACATCTAAGAATGAATTTGAAGGATGCAAATAAATATAGAAACAGAGTGCATAAACGATTACCTAAATTTTCACAGCTTTTGGGTAATCCGATTACACCGACACGTGTGTAACTCGATTACCTCAGCACGTGTGTAATCCGATTACCCAACGTAGGTAATCGGGTTACACAACGTGAACAACTCAATTACCCACGTTAGGTAATTGAATTGCCTAACGTGAAAAAGGGTATTATTCAGTGCAGGTAAACAAATGATTATCAATAAGACTACAAGAATAGAATTGATGGCAATTACCACTATTATTACAATTGGGTTTTGAGAGAAACCCCAAATATTTTATGAAGTATAATGCACATAATGACAAGTATAGACCATCATAAACGAAAAAGTGTCTATACATGCATAGTATATTTGCCAAAAAATCGCCAAAAACAGGTGTGATTTGCCGTTTAATGTCACTTTTACCTCGATAATGTCACTTAATGTCACTCGCTCAGCCCTTATAAACAAAGGGTTTGTGACATTATGACATTAGTGGCATTAAAAAAACTTTTTCTGGTAGAGTGTCTTTTTATGAAGCATATCATCCCCGAAATGGGCGAATAATCCTCAAAAAGGTTTTTATAACTTTAGATGGGAGTATTATTGTTCATCCGATTGATCAGATGAACAATATATTATCAATATATAGTTTAATCAATCAATTTATTAGATGAATTTTATTTTTTGACTATCGGAATGCTTATATATAATAAGGTGTAGATTAGATTCTGTAACTGAATTATCTTAGTTGGCGATTCCACGATCTGTTTATCTTTATTATGAACGATGTTTATTTTTGAGTTAAGCGTTTGCAATAGTGAAATAGCTTTTATGGCTCAAATTAGTGAATTATAGAGTGAATTGATCTAAAATAAGGTGCTGTATGTAAATTAAACGGAAAAAATCAAATAAAAAACAAACTTTTTCGTTAAAACATTTGTGAGTATGGAAAATTTGCTATACTTTTGCAATCGCTTTCGCCTCAAAACGAACAGCGATTAAACTTTTAGAAATAGGAGTTATAAGAAAGAGTTCTTTGAAAAGATTTACATAGACAGAAAAGTAGTACAAGAAGCGAGTGCTGGAATTTATTTCGGTACTCGGGTAAAAAGAAACAAACCGTCACCGGACATCAGTTCGGTTTCGAAAAAATCAGGTTTTAGACTACAATAATTTAGGAGATTCGTTCTGAACAGATTACAGACATTCTAGAAATAGAATATATAATATTTTACAATGGAGAGTTTGATCCTGGCTCAGGATGAACGCTAGCTACAGGCTTAACACATGCAAGTCGAGGGGTAACGAGAGGAAAGCTTGCTTTCCTTGTCGACGACCGGCGCACGGGTGAGTAACGCGTATCCAACCTGCCCCCAACTAGGGAATAACCTTGCGAAAGTAAGACTAATACCCTATGATTTCCTCAGATGTCATCTGACGAGGAATAAAGATTTATCGGTTGTGGATGGGGATGCGTCTGATTAGCTTGTTGGCGGGGTAACGGCCCACCAAGGCAACGATCAGTAGGGGTTCTGAGAGGAAGGTCCCCCACATTGGAACTGAGACACGGTCCAAACTCCTACGGGAGGCAGCAGTGAGGAATATTGGTCAATGGGCGGAAGCCTGAACCAGCCAAGTAGCGTGCAGGATGACGGCCCTATGGGTTGTAAACTGCTTTTATACAGGAATAAAGTTAGCCACGTGTGGTTATTTGTAGGTACTGTATGAATAAGGACCGGCTAATTCCGTGCCAGCAGCCGCGGTAATACGGAAGGTCCAGGCGTTATCCGGATTTATTGGGTTTAAAGGGAGCGTAGGCCGTCTGTTAAGCGTGTTGTGAAATGTAGATGCTCAACATCTGAATTGCAGCGCGAACTGGCAGACTTGAGTGTGCGCAACGTAGGCGGAATTCGTGGTGTAGCGGTGAAATGCTTAGATATCACGAAGAACTCCGATTGCGAAGGCAGCTTACGGGAGCACAACTGACGCTGAAGCTCGAAAGTGCGGGTATCGAACAGGATTAGATACCCTGGTAGTCCGCACGGTAAACGATGGATGCCCGCTGTTGACCCACCTGGGCCAGCGGCCAAGCGAAAGCATTAAGCATCCCACCTGGGGAGTACGCCGGCAACGGTGAAACTCAAAGGAATTGACGGGGGCCCGCACAAGCGGAGGAACATGTGGTTTAATTCGATGATACGCGAGGAACCTTACCCGGGCTTGAATTGCAGAGGAAAGATCCAGAGATGGTGATGCCCTTCGGGGCCTCTGTGAAGGTGCTGCATGGTTGTCGTCAGCTCGTGCCGTGAGGTGTCGGCTTAAGTGCCATAACGAGCGCAACCCCTTTCTTTAGTTGCCATCAGGTCATGCTGGGCACTCTGGAGATACTGCCACCGTAAGGTGTGAGGAAGGTGGGGATGACGTCAAATCAGCACGGCCCTTACGTCCGGGGCTACACACGTGTTACAATGGCCGGTACAGAGAGACGGTTGCTTGCAAAAGTAATCCAATCCTTAAAGCCGGTCCCAGTTCGGACTGAGGTCTGCAACCCGACCTCACGAAGCTGGATTCGCTAGTAATCGCGCATCAGCCATGGCGCGGTGAATACGTTCCCGGGCCTTGTACACACCGCCCGTCAAGCCATGAAAGCCGGGGGTGCCTGAAGTCCGTGACCGCAAGGAACGGCCTAGGGCAAAACTGGTAATTGGGGCTAAGTCGTAACAAGGTAGCCGTACCGGAAGGTGCGGCTGGAACACCTCCTTTCTGGAGACGATTTTCCGACAAAGGATTATATATAAGGATAGAACAAGAGTTTGGTTCTTTTCCTTCTTGTACTCACTGAACTGTTTATACATATAAGAGAAATAAGGAAGCTGGGCACAATAAGCCCACGTAGCTTGAATGAACCAGCTGGAAGATATAGTCCTATAGCTCAGTTGGTTAGAGCGCCACACTGATAATGTGGAGGTCGGCAGTTCAAGTCTGCCTGGGACTACTCCTTAAAATCCCACGGGGGATTAGCTCAGCTGGCTAGAGCACCTGCTTTGCAAGCAGGGGGTCAACGGTTCGAATCCGTTATTCTCCACACAAGGAACATGCTTTTGATTAAGTATATGTATTCCACATAGATCTTTGACATATTGACACAAGCAAAACTGTAAAGTAACAAAGTTCAAACTTTGAAATCAACAAATCGCAAGATTTTTTAGATTTCACTTAACAGCTGAAAGTATGAGCAACCTCATGACATTTACTGTCATGTTGGCGAAAGAAAGTAAGAAAGGGCGTATGGTGGATGCCTAGGCTCACAGAGACGATGAAGGACGTGATAAGCTGCGATAAGCTTCGGGTAGGTGCAAATAGCCGTTGATCCGAAGATTTCCGAATGGGACAACCCGTCTGTCTGAAGGACAGTCACTCACGCCAGTCGTGAGGGTTAACCCGGGGAACTGAAACATCTTAGTACCCGGAGGAAGAGAAAATAAATAATGATTCCCCTAGTAGTGGCGAGCGAACGGGGAACAGCCCAAACCGGTGATGTGGCAACGCACCGCCGGGGTTGTAGGACCACGCTGTTGTACGGCAACAATGAACAGAATGAACTGGAAAGTTCAGCCATAGCGGGTGATAGCCCCTTATGTGAAGTTGAAACCGACATAGTGGTATCCTGAGTAACGCGGAGCACGAGGAATTCTGCGCGAATCTGCCGGGACCATCCGGTAAGGCTAAATACTCCTGTGAGACCGATAGTGTACCAGTACCGTGAGGGAAAGGTGAAAAGAACTTCGATAAGAAGAGTGAAATAGTTCCTGAAACCATACGCTTACAAGCGGTCGGAGCTGAGCAATCAGTGACGGCGTGCCTTTTGCATAATGAACCTACGAGTTACCATCTCTGGCAAGGTTAAGGGGTTAAGCCCCGCAACCGCAGTGAAAGCGAGCCTGAACAGGGCGTTTAGTCAGAGGGGGTAGACGCGAAACCAAGTGATCTACACTTGACCAGGATGAAGTTCCGGTAACACGGAATGGAGGTCCGAACCAATAAGCGTTGAAAAGCTTCTGGATGAGTTGAGTGTAGGAGTGAAAGGCCAATCAAACTTGGAGATAGCTCGTACTCCCCGAAAGGCATTTAGGTGCCGCGTGTATCGATCCTCATGAGAGGTAGAGCGACCGATAGGTCAAGAGGGCTTCACCGCCTATCAAGACCTGACGAACTCCGAATGCTCATGAGCAGCAGATATGCAGTAAGGGGGCGGGTGCTAAGGTCCGTCCCCGAGAGGAGAAGAATCCAGACCGCCGTCTAAGGTCCCCAAATTCTGTCTAAGTTAGTCTAACGAAGTCTGGTCCCAGTGACAGCTAGGATGTTGGCTTGGAAGCAGCCATTCATTCAAAGAGTGCGTAACAGCTCACTAGTCGAGGGTCCGGGCATGGATAATAATCGGGTATAAGGCAGGTACCGAAGACGCGGGATAGTAATAATAAAAGTATCGGTAGGGGAGCATTCCATATGCGTCGAATGGAGAAGATAACTGATCCTGGAGCGTATGGAAAAGCAAATGTAGGTATAAGTAACGATTAGAGGGGTAAGATCCCCCTCCGCCAAAAGTCTAAGGTTTCCCAGGCAATGTTAATCAGCCTGGGGTTAGTCGGGTCCTAAGTCTCAGCCGAAGGGCGAGGGCGATGGCAGAAACGGTTAATATTCCGTTACTACCATAGGGAGTGACGTGGAGACGGAGCAGTGACACAGCCGCGGGGTGACGGAAGTCCCCGTTAAAGGGTGTAGATGTTGAGGAAGGCAGGCAAATCCACCTTCCGAGTCGAACCTGATAGTACGGCCTCCCCTTCGGGGGAAGCTGATAGCGCTGGTAAGCATACTCCCGAGAAAATCCGCTAAACTTAATCCCTGTGGTACCCGTACCGCAATCCGACACAGGTAGACGGGTAGAACATACTAAGGCGTTGAGAGATTCATGGTTAAGGAACTAGGCAAATTAACCCCGTAACTTCGGGATAAGGGGTCCTCTCCTCCGGGAGAGGCGCAGAGAATAGGTCCAGGCAACTGTTTAACAAAAACACAGGGCTGTGCTAACTCGAAAGATGAAGTATACAGTCTGACACCTGCCCGGTGCCGGAAGGTTAAGAGGAGATGTCATTCCTTTAAGGATGCAGCATTGAATTGAAGCCCCGGTAAACGGCGGCCGTAACTATAACGGTCCTAAGGTAGCGAAATTCCTTGTCGGGTAAGTTCCGACCTGCACGAATGGTGTAATGATCCGGACGCTGTCTCAACCATGAGCTCAGTGAAATTGTAGTATCGGTGAAGATGCCGATTACCCGCGATGGGACGAAAAGACCCCGTGAACCTTTACTACAGCTTAGCATTGACCTTGGTCATCCGATGTGTAGGATAGGCCGGAGGCTTTGAAGCGTGCGCGCCAGCGTATGTGGAGCCATCCTTGAAATACGGCCCTTTGGCTGTCTGAGGTCTAACTCGCTTTTGCGAGGACATTGTTTGGTGGGTAGTTTGACTGGGGTGGTCGCCTCCAAAAGTGTAACGGAGGCTTCCAAAGGTGCCCTCGGGTCGATTGGTAACCGACCTAATAGAGTGCAATGGCATAAGGGCGCTTGACTGGGAGGCAGACATGCCGAGCAGGCAGGAAACTGGGGCATAGTGATCCGGCGGATGTGTATGGAAACTCCGTCGCTCAAAGGATAAAAGGTACTCCGGGGATAACAGGCTGATCCCCCCCAAGAGCTCATATCGACGGGGTGGTTTGGCACCTCGATGTCGGCTCGTCACATCCTGGGGCTGGAGAAGGTCCCAAGGGTTGGGCTGTTCGCCCATTAAAGTGGCACGCGAGCTGGGTTCAGAACGTCGTGAGACAGTTCGGTCTCTATCTATCGTGGGCGTGGGAGTTTTGAGTGGTGCCGTCACTAGTACGAGAGGACCGTGATGGACAGACCTCCGGTTTACCAGTTGTGCCGCCAGGCGCACCGCTGGGTAGCTGAGTCTGGAATGGATAAGCGCTGAAAGCATCTAAGTGCGAAGCCAGCCGCGAGATTAGAACTCCATAGAGGGTCGTTGAAGACGACAACGTTGATAGGGTGCAGGTGTAAAGACGGTGACGTCAAAGCCGAGCACTACTAATTGCCCGAAACTTTCTTTCGGAAGGTCATACTTTGAGTTGTTTAAGATTATAGTGGGAACATTGTTCCTTACGGTTTGCTTGTGAAAAATACGTCATAACCCATATCAGGTGGTTATTGCTGTGGTGTCCCACCTCTTCCCATTCCGAACAGAGAAGTTAAGCCCACTTGCGCCGATGGTACTGCAATGCAATGCGGGAGAGTAGGAAGCCGCCTTCTTTTACTGAAGCCTCGAGGATAGAGATATCTTTTGAGGCTTTTTTTTGTGTTTATATAATCCGAGCTGTCAGGTATTTAGGACTTATCCTAAATACGGTAATACGGGTATTTATTGTTGATAATATTAATCTGATAACTTCGATAAATCTAATTTATAAGATATCTCTGATTGAACTGCTTATTATTTTTGGAATTATCTTTTTGTAAAGATAATCTTCTTTGGAATTTTTACCCACTTCCTGTTTACTGCAATTTTCATAGTACTACCTTCTCTCTGTTCTAGTTCATAAGTTCCATTTGGTAACCTTTTAAGTGTAGCTTCAAGGTCTTCACTACCGTAATCATTTGTTATCTCTAGTTTTGCGGTCGTAGAATCTGTAATTTCTGCACTTGTGAATAGCCATTTTCTTGTATCTCTGTTTGCTCCGAAATAACCTGGTAGTTCACCATATATTTCTTGATTAGGAACGGTGATGTTATTTTTATAGAGATCCATGTTGATGTACACTTGGTACTCTCCATTATATATATAACCCTTGAAAATAGAGCTTCCCTGAGCATTTGCTGAAACAGTGAAAAATGCTACTAATACAGAAATTATAATCTTCTTCATATATCGAAATTTAGTTATTGGCAAAGATAATAGTTTATATCAAGAAAAGAGCGTAATTTATTAAAATATAGTTCTTAAAGTTTGCTTTTTTCGAATTTTATATTATCTTTGTACGACTTTTATTTGTTTATGTATGGGGAAAAATATCAATATTCCTGATTATATATTTGAGTCTAGTTGGGAAGTCTGCAACAAAGTTGGAGGCATTTATACTGTGCTTTCTACGAGGGCAAAAACTTTACAAGACGAATTTATGGACCACGTGATATTCATAGGTCCAGACTGTTGGTCTTTAGATAATGTTTGTCCTTATTTTACAGAGGATACAACTTTATTTTCAGATTGGCGTATTAAGGCTTGTAAATCTGGAATGAAAGTAAGGGTTGGAAGGTGGAATGTTCCAGGCAATCCAATTGTCATATTGGTGGATTTTTCTCCATATTTTAAAGTTAAAAACGAAATCTACAGCAATTTGTGGGATTATTATCATGTGGATAGTCTTCATGCTTATGGGGATTATGATGAAGCATCCATGTTCTCTTATGCTGCCGGAAAGGTTGTTGAAAGTTTTTATAACGATAATATAGATAAGTCTTCAAAAGTTGTATATCAGGGAAATGAATGGATGGCAGGACTAGGACTGCTTTATATAAACCATGTATTGCCACAGATAGCAACTATATTCACTACTCATGCCACAAGTATAGGAAGAAGTATAGCTGGCAATAATAAGCCTTTGTATGAATATCTTTGGGCTTATAATGGTGATCAAATGGCAGGTGAATTGAATATGCAGAGTAAGCATTCTATAGAAAAACAAACAGCTTTGTATGTAGATTGTTTTACAACTGTAAGCGATATAACAGCAGTAGAGTCAAGAGAATTATTAGATAAGGCTGTAGATGTAGTTTTACCTAATGGCTTTGATGATGATTTTGTTCCTTCAGGTGCTGAATATATCAGAAAACGTAAAAATGCTCGTAAGCGTCTTTTGAGTATAGCAAATGCACTTACAGGATCTGAATATGATGATGACACGATAATTGTATCTACAAGTGGAAGATATGAATTCCGTAATAAAGGTATTGATGTTTTTATAGATGCCATTAATAGATTGGGCAAGATAGACAATCTTAAAAGAAAGATTCTCGCTTTTATTGAAGTGCCTGGTTGGATATCTGCTCCTAGAGAAGATCTCCGTGAACGATTAAATAGTGGAATGAGTTTTGATACCCCTTTGGATGTTCCTAACGTTACGCATTGGTTGCACAATATGGATAATGATAATGTGCTGGGGATGATGCAGCATCTTGGTATGAAAAATTCAATACATGACAATGTTAAACTTATTTTTATTCCATGCTATCTTACTGGGGACGATGGCATTGTGGATATGCATTATTATGATGTTGTTTTAGGTAATGATATGTGTGTATACCCTTCATATTATGAGCCATGGGGATATACTCCTCTTGAAGCAATTGCATTTAAAGTGCCATGTATAACCACTGATTTAGCAGGTTTTGGACTTTGGGCAAATACCGTAAAAGGGGATATGAGCAAGCTCGAGGATGGTGTAGAAGTCGTGCACCGTACTGATTATAATTATGATCAGGTTGTTAATGATATAGCAGATACTATATATAGATTTGCATTATTGCCAAATGCAGATATAATAAAAATACGCAATAATGCTCAAAGCCTTTCTAAAAAAGCTTTGTGGAGTAAGTTTATCAAGTATTATTATGATGCATATGACTTTGCATTGCAAAAAGCATCAAATAGAGTTTGAAAGATTTTTTTGAGATAAAATATAAATTTGAGATTTATGAAAATTAAAGCAGATTACGTTAACACTCCTCAATGGAAGGAGTTGACTGTGAAGTCTAGACTTCCGGAGCAGTTGAAGTGCCTTGATGAAATTGCACACAATATGTGGTGGGCATGGAACTATGAGGCTAGAAACCTGTTTAAAAGTCTTGACGCGAACATTTTTGAGGAAGCTGTGTTAAATCCTGTTGTACTTCTTGAACGACTTAGTTATGAGCGTAAGGAAGCTATCGTAAAGGATAAAGCTATTATGAAGAAAGTAAAAGAAGTATATGCTGACTTCCGTACTTATATGGATACTAAGCCAGATAGCAAGCGTCCTTCTGTAGCTTACTTCAGTATGGAATATGGTTTGAGCCAGGTATTAAAAATTTATTCAGGCGGTCTTGGTATGCTAGCAGGTGATTACCTGAAAGAGGCATCTGACAGTAATGTGAACCTTTGTGCGGTAGGTTTTCTTTATCGCTATGGTTACTTTACACAGAGCTTAAGTATCGATGGGCAACAAATTGCCAAATATGATGCACAGAATTTTAATTCTCTTCCAATAGAGCGACAGCTTGATGAGAGTGGAAATCCCGTTATCGTTGATATCCCTTATACTAATTATTTGGTTCATGCTTATGTTTGGCGTGTTAATGTAGGTCGTATCAGTCTTTATCTTCTTGATACTGATAATGAAATGAATTCCGAGTTTGACAAACCTATTACACATTCTTTATACGGTGGTGATTGGGAAAATCGTCTTAAACAAGAAATTTTATTGGGTATAGGAGGTATTCTGACGCTTAAAAAACTTGGTATAAAGAAAGATGTGTATCATTGTAATGAAGGTCATGCTGCATTGTGTAATCTTCAACGTCTTTGTGATTATGTTGATTCTGGACTAACTTTCAATCAGTCTATTGAGCTTGTTCGTGCATCTTCACTCTATACAGTGCATACTCCTGTTCCTGCTGGTCATGATTATTTTGAAGAATCACTTTTTGGTAAATACATGGGAGGATATCCTGCAAAGTTAGGTATATCTTGGGATGAGTTTATTGGTATGGGACGTCAAAATCCAGATGATCATGGAGAGCGTTTCTGCATGTCTACATTTGCATGTAATACCTGTCAGGAAGTAAATGGTGTAAGTAAATTGCATGGTTGGGTTAGTCAGAAAATGTTTGCTCCATTGTGGAATGGATATTTCCCTGAAGAAAATCATGTTGGTTATGTTACCAACGGTGTACATTTCCCAACATGGACTGCAACGGAATGGCGTAAGATATACGATAAGTATTTTGATCCAAACTTCATGAACGATCAAAGTAATGAAGAAATTTGGCACGGAATATACAATGTTTCAGATGATGAAATCTGGAAAACCCGTATGGCATTAAAACAGAAGCTAGTAGATTACATACGTGAGAAGTTTACGGAATCTTGGTTACGTAATCAGGGTGATCCGGCACGCGTTGTTTCACTCTTGCAGCGTATTAATCCAAATGCATTGATGATAGGTTTCTGTCGTCGTTTTGCAACTTACAAACGTGCTCATCTATTGTTTACTGATTTAGATCGCCTTTCTAAGTTGGTTAATGATCCAGAACATCCTGTTTTATTCTTCTTCTCTGGTAAGGCCCACCCAGCAGATGGTGCCGGTCAAGGACTTATAAAGAGAATATATGAGATAAGTCAACGCCCTGAATTTCTTGGTAAGATTATTTTCCTTGAGGATTATGACATGCAGTTGGCGCGTCGCTTAGTTTCAGGTGTTGATATTTGGATGAATACTCCAACACGTCCACTCGAGGCATCTGGTACATCTGGCGAAAAGGCCGAGATGAATGGTGTTGTGAATCTTTCTGTCCTTGACGGATGGTGGGTTGAAGGATATCGTAAAGGTGCTGGTTGGGCTCTCCCTCAGAAGCGTACTTATGAAAATCAGGCATATCAAGATCAACTTGATGCGGCTACTATCTATAGTTTGTTTGAGAATGATATCATACCTCTTTATTATAATCACAATAAGAAAGGATATAGTGAAGAGTGGATTAAGGTTGTGAAAAATTCAATTGCAACAATTGCACCTCATTATACTATGAAGCGCCAGTTGGATGATTATTATGATAAGTTCTATGGACGACAAGCTATTCGTTCAAAAAAACTTGCTGAGAATGATAATAGTCTTGCCAAGGAAATTGCACAATGGAAGGAAACTGTAGCTGAGCGTTGGGATTCAATCAATGTTGTCAGTAAAGATACATCTTTACTTGAAAATGGTGGTGAAACAGGAGTCAAGTATTCTGTAAAGTATGTAATTGACGAACAAGGACTTAATAATGCTATTGGTTTGGAGCTTGTTATGTTGAAAAACGACAAGAGTAATGATGATCATCAAATATATGCCATACATCAATTTAAAATGGTAGGTCATGAAGGTAATAATTATACTTTCGAGGCTCAAGTTGAACCTGATCAAGCTGGTGCATTCCGTAGTTGTGTTCGTATGTATCCAAAGAATGCTAATTTGCCTCATCGTCAAGATTTCTGCTATATAAAGTGGCTTGACTAATAAACATAAATAAGTAAGATTAGTATATACTGATCTTACTTATGTTAGAATGTTATAAAAAAGGTCGCATAGTATTTTCTATGCGACCTTTTAATACTATACTATATTAATATTATACAATATATTGTGAAGATATACTCTTGTTGTCAACAACGCGACGTATAGTTTCTGCAAACATTTCTGCAACAGACAACTGCTTAACTTTAGCGCAACGGTTAGAATAAGGAATAGAATCAGTGAAAACAATTTCCTCAAGGGCAGAATTTTGTACACGTTCAGAAGCTGGACCACTCATAACACAGTGAGAAGCACATGCACGAACAGTCTTTGCACCAGCGTTTCTCATAATGTCGGCAGCCATTGTTATCGTACCAGCAGTATCAACCATATCATCAATGATGACAACGTTTTTGTCTTTTACATCACCAATAATCTGCATGCTGGCAACAACATTAGCTCTTGCACGAGTTTTGTTACATAAAACGAGTGGACAACCTAGATATTTAGCATATGTATTTGCGCGCTTGGAACCACCAACATCAGGAGAGGCAATAACCAAATCCTCGAGACGCAATCCCAAAAGATAAGGAAGAATTACTCCCGAAGCATAAAGATGATCAACAGGAACATCAAAGAAGCCTTGAATCTGGTCTGCATGTAAATCCATTGTTATCAACCGGTCTATTCCAGCAACTCTTAATAAGTCTGCTACAAGTTTAGCACCGATGCTGACTCTTGGCTTGTCCTTACGATCCTGACGAGCCCATCCGAAATATGGAACAACAGCAATGATGTGGCGTGCAGAAGCTCGCTTCGCAGCATCAATCATAAGGAGTAATTCCATTAAATTGTCGGAATTTGGAAATGTACTTTGTACTAAAAATACGTCGCGTCCACGGATTGATTGTTCGTAAGATACGGCAAATTCTCCGTCAGAAAACTTCGTTACAACTAAGTTACCTAACGGGCATCCCAAACTGGCACAAATCTTTTCAGCAAGATATCTTGTTTTTGTACCTGAGAAAACCAAAAAAGAGTTATTTTCACTCATTTCTATTAGCGTTTATATTGAATATATGTACTTTCTTTATGATTTAAGATTAGCCTACAGCCTTTCTCAATTTTTCAAAATGCAAGATTAGTTCTTTATAGTCAGTTTCGTTGTGTATGTTGAATCTGTTCCAAAGATCACCGCAAATGACAACACCACCAAATCCTAAGTCCTTGGCATATTTAATATTGTCAATGCTCATACCGCCTAGCGCATAAACCTTCTTATCAATAAGTCCTTTCTTATATGCATCTACAAGTTGATCATTAGTAAATGATGATTTTTCATCACTAAATTCAATACAATCAAAAATGTTCTTCAGAAAGACGTAATCAGATTTTTTCTTAATATCTCTTAGGTTTTCTAAGTTGTCACAATTTTGACTGATTCTACCTTTATATCCCTTTGGAATCTCTAAATTTGGTGTGTCAAGATGAATACCACCAAGTTTATATTCATTTTTAAGATAAAAGTGATCGTGAACGGTTATCTTACTATAGTATTCTTCGGGAATTAATGAAATCAGCCTCTCTGCATATAGGGGAGACGAACCTGGTTTGTAAAGATGAAGGTTATCCAATCCCTCGTCGAAGAGTGAGACAAGAATTTTGTCTTCTTCCACAAAAAATGTGGATTTTGTCATTATAATCAGCTTCATTGCATTTCTAGTTTTCACGTGCAAAAGTATGAAAATTCTCTCAAATAAGCAATTATATCGTATTAAAAAGTTATCTTTGCATAATAAAAATAATTATTATCAATAATGAATATCGATATTACTGATTTTTCAGGCATCAATGAGCCTATATATATATTGGAAGAAAAGAAACTGCGTAATAATCTTAAGCTTATATCAAATGTTGCCAAAGATGCTGACGTTGAGATAATATTAGCGTTCAAATCTTATGCTCTTTGGAAAACTTTTCCTATTTTCAAGGAATATATAAGTGCCACTACTGCAAGTTCTCTATCAGAAGCCAAATTGTCTTATGAAGTATTTGGAAATAAAGCGCATACTTTTTCACCAGCTTACACCGATTATGAAATAGATGATATAGCAAGGTGTTCTAGTCATTTGCAGTTTAATTCAATGACTCAATATGAGCGTTATCATGAACGCGCGCGGTCTGTTAACGAAAATATCAGTGTTGGACTACGTGTAAATCCAGAATATTCAGAGGTAGATACATTGCTTTACAATCCATGTGCTCCAGGTACACGTTTTGGAATTTCTGCAGAAAAACTGCCAGAACATTTACCTACAGATATTGACGGATTTCATTGTCATTGCCATTGTGAGAGTGGTGCTGATGTGTTTGAACGCACATTGGTTCATATAGAAAAAAAGTTTTCAAAATGGTTCCCACAAATTAAATGGATTAATTTTGGCGGCGGACATCTTATGACACGTGATGATTATGACACAGTATTACTTGTTAAGACATTGAAAGAGTTTCATGAGCGTTACCCGTGGTTGAAAATAATTCTTGAACCAGGTAGTGCTTTTGCTTGGCAGACTGGAGAATTAGTTTCACAAGTTGTAGATATTGTAGAAGATCATGATATTAAAACAGCTATTTTAGACGTTAGCTTTACTTGTCACATGCCTGATTGTCTTGAAATGCCATATTTCCCTGTTGTGAGATTTGCTAAACATTGCGATGAAAATGCTTCATCACCTTTTACATATAGACTAGGTGGAAATTCTTGTTTGAGTGGGGATTTTATGAGCTATTGGAAGTTTGATCATGAATTGCAGATAGGAGAGAATGTTATTTTTGAGGATATGTTGCATTATACTACAGTAAAAACCAATACATTCAATGGAATTACTCATCCGTCAATTGGTATTGTACATCTTGATGGCACATTGGAAATTTTGCGTAAGTACGATTATGAAGACTATAAAAATAGAATGGATTAATGTAAATAATATATTTTGATGAAAAAAAAACTCAAAAAGTTTGCAAGTTAAAAAAAAAGCCTTACCTTTGCAACCGCATTTAGAGAAATGCTCCTATTTGATTAGGATAATGCGGAAATAGCTCAGTTGGTAGAGCACGACCTTGCCAAGGTCGGGGTCGCGGGTCCGAGTCCCGTTTTCCGCTCAACATTCTGAATAGAGCCAAATAGGAAGGATTCTTCTTAAACCTGCCCAGGTGGCGGAATTGGTAGACGCGCACGTTTCAGGTGCGTGTGTTTTACGACGTGCAGGTTCGAGTCCTGTTCTGGGCACTATTTATTCAGAATGCATTACATAGTTGGAGAGGTGGCGGAATTGGTAGACGCGCTACTTTGAGGGGGTAGTGAAAATTGTTTCGTGGGAGTTCGAGTCTCCTCCTCTTCACCATCGTAATTATTATTATATTTCTCTGCGGAAATAGCTCAGTTGGTAGAGCACGACCTTGCCAAGGTCGGGGTCGCGGGTCCGAGTCCCGTTTTCCGCTCTTTTTTTTCAAAGGGAAACATACAATTCAATGAACTTATATTTAAGATATTTTGATCAAGAAACATTAGTGTCTAATGTGGAAGAAGCTCTTGATTTTTTAGTTTCTATTCCTGAAATAGGTTTAAATCAGGACTTGGAAGCAGATATTCGTGACTACGTCGCTAGTGATGTTTTTTATCCAAAAAGATACAAAGTGCGCCAGCGTGTCTATTTCATTATTATAAAGACAACAGCAGCAACTATGGCAGATTTCAAAGAGAAAAAGGCATTACGTCCAACCGCACCAATTGTGGAAAAGCATGATTTAGCCGCATCAGCAATGACACGTCTTACTGAAACCCAACCTGGTTGGTATGAAGGTGTTATTGACTTTAAGCGTGTGGTGATGATTCCTTCTACTGGTAAGCATGAATATCGCGATACGCATTTCGTAGCACAGTGTAAGGCTAATTCTGGTCAGGACTGTTATACGCGTATTGTTGATTATCTGCGTGGAAGAGTCGATGGCAGATCACAATTCCCGTCAGCGAAAGGTAAGAGTTTTCATTTCAAGTATCTTGGAATGTGGAAGTAAAATAATTTGATATTTTAAATCATTTTGGAATATGAACAAGGTAATGCTTATAGGGTATGTCGGTAAGGATCCGGATGTAAGGTATTACGATACGGATCAAGCTGTTGCACAGTTTTCTTTGGCAACAACAGAACGTGGTTATGTTCTTCAAAATGGGACAAAAGTACCAGATCATACAGATTGGCATACTGTTTTAGCATGGAGTGGTCTTGCAAAAATTGTGGAGAAGTATGTTCACAAAGGCGACAGACTCTATATTGAAGGGCGTATAAGATATCGCAGCTATGATGACCATAAAGGGCTGCGTAGATATGTTACAGAAATTCTTGCTGAGAATATGGAATTATTGTCTCCTAAGATGAATGCACAAGAAGCTGACAACAATGTGCCTAATGAATCTATGAATGGGAATCGTAATCAGAATATGAATGAGAATGATGGTCAAAACGTTTCTGATGATTCTGATAATGAAGATAGTTCTGTATTACCGTTTTAAATTAGATATAAACTTACAAAATTGGATATAACATTTTTTACTGAAGGGTTATCTGATATCACTTTTCAATCCCCATCGGTTGGAATATTATTAACTGCTGTGTTGACAGTGGTATTACTATTGTTATCTGGTTTTGCAAGTGGTTCAGAGATAGCTTTCTTCAGTCTCACTCCGACTGATATAGCATCACTTGACACTGAAAAAAGTTCAAAGGACAGAAATATCGAAATGTTGCGTAATGATAGTGAACGTACATTGGCGACAATTCTAATTACAAACAATTTTGTTAATGTCCTTATTATAATGCTTTGCAACTTGATTTTTGATTCCTTATTCAAATTTGGTGCAAGAGCTTTTTGGTTTGAGTTTATCACCAAAACAGTTTTATTAACGTTCTTATTGTTGCTTTTCGGTGAGATAATGCCGAAGATATATAGTCGTCAGGATTCATTGAAGTTCTGTCGAATGTCTGTTAATGGTATTTTGATATTACGAAAGTTTTTCTGGCCTTTAGAATGGGTGCTTATTACTAGTGGACTTCTTGCGGAGAAAGTCGTTCAAAAGAAAAACAGACAGTTAAGTGTTGATGATTTGGAACAGGCTTTGGAACTTACTGATAAGGATGATATAAAAGATGAGCAGAGTATGCTCAAAGGTATTATAAGATTTGGTGATGAAACAGCTAAAGAAGTAATGACGTCACGTCAGGACATTTTTGATATAGATATTAAAAGTTCTTATGATGATGTGCTGAAATGTATTGTTGACAACAGTTATAGCAGAATACCTGTATATCAAGATAGTACTGATAATATAAGGGGAATACTTTATATTAAGGATTTGTTGCCACATTTGCAGAAATTGTCTAATTTTAGATGGCAAAGTCTTATACGTCCTCCGTATTTTGTTCCTGAAACAAAGAAAATAGATGATTTGTTGCGAGAGTTTCAAGAAAACAAAGTACATATTGCTATTGTTGTTGATGAGTTTGGAGGAACTAGTGGATTGATAACTTTGGAAGATATTTTGGAAGAAATAGTAGGTGAGATTAATGATGAATATGATGATGATGAGAATGCATATTCTAAATTAAACTACAATACATATATATTTGAAGGTAAAGTATTGCTTTCAGATTTCTGTAAAATTCTAGATATTTCTGCTGACGAATTTTCAGAAGCAGAAGGCGATGCTGACTCTTTAGCAGGGTTGTTGCTGGAGATAAAGGGCGATTTTTTGAGTATTCATGAAAAGATTGACTACAAGAATTATACATTTGAAATCCTTTCTATAGATGAACGTAGAATAAGTAAGGTTAAAGTAACCATACATAAATAATCTTATCAATATGCCTGTTGTTTATATTAAGGAAGTTGCTCCTGATGTAAAATTGGGATTATGGAAGATGGAAGAGACTGCCTTGCAATTCTTGTCAGATTCTTCTGATATGAGCAAACTTTTCGATGTTGAAATATCAGCATATAAAAGTGAAGTGCGTAGGCTTGAAAAACTTGCTGTGTACTCTTTGTTGTGGAAAATGACAAATAGTAAAGTGTTAGTATCACATAATGAGGATGGAAAGCCTATTGTTGATGGCTATAATATAAGTATAAGTCATACTCGTGGCTATGCTTCTGTAATACTGTCGAAGCTTAAAAATGTGGCAGTTGATATAGAATATTATAGTGATAGGGTAGCCCGAATAGCAGATAAATTTATAAGAGAAGATGAAATAGCCACAGATATAGCTTCACAATTAATAAATTGGAGCGCTAAGGAAACTGTGTATAAATACTTTTCAGAACAAAATCTTCAATATTTTGACATGAAGTTAATACCTTTTGAAGAATTTGAAAATACAAAGCGAGTATTAAACTTAAAAACGAGTAGTTATCTAGATGTTTATTATGAATTAAATAATGAATATGTTCTTACATACACTTATAACAATGACTGATGTAAAAAATAGTAGTGTTAATAAATATGTGTAATAGCATTGAAAAAGAGATTTGACTCAATTTTTATAATGAATAAAAAAAGGGGAACTATTTAAGTTCTCCTTTTATATTTATAAGTGCGAAAGATTATTAACCTTTTATAGCAGCAACACCAGGAAGTACTTTACCTTCAATAGCCTCAAGGAGAGCACCACCGCCAGTAGAGATATAAGAAACCTGATCTGCAAGACCGAACTTGTTTACACAAGCAACAGAGTCACCACCACCAATAAGAGAGAATGCACCTTCTTTTGTTGCAGCAGCAACAGCTTCTGCTATAGCCTTAGAACCACCTGCAAAATTATCAAATTCAAATACGCCGGCAGGACCGTTCCAAAGAATAGTCTTAGAACCCTTTATAGCTTCTGCAAAGGCCTTGCGTGTCTCAGGACCTGCGTCCATACCTTCCCAACCTTCAGGGATTGCATTTGAAGCGCAAACGTCCTGTTTTGCATCATTAGAGAAATCGTCAGCTATAATAGAATCAGAACCAAGAACAAGTTTTACGTTGTTTTCTTTGGCCTTCTTGATTATATCAAGTGCTATATCTAGTTTGTCGTTCTCACAGATACTCTTACCAATATTGCCACCTAGAGCCTTAGCGAAAGTATATGTCATACCACCACAAAGAATCAAGTTGTCAACTTTGCTAAGCAAGTTTTCAATAATGCCAATCTTTGTTGAAACCTTTGAACCACCCATGATAGCAGTGAAAGGACGCTGGATGTTGTTAAGAACTGCATCAACAGCCTTAACCTCTTTCTCCATAAGGAAGCCCAACATTTTATTTTCTGCATCAAAGTAGTCAGCGATAACAGCTGTAGAAGCATGCTTACGGTGAGCTGTACCAAATGCATCCATTACGTAGCAATCAGCATAAGAAGCAAGTTTCTTTGCGAAATCTTTTTGACGACCCTTCATTTCTTTCTTAGCCTCGTCATATTCAGGAGTTCCCTTTTCAACACCAACTGGCTTACCTTCCTCTTCAGGATAGTAACGAAGGTTCTCAAGAAGCAAAGCCTCGCCTGGCTTAAGAGCCTTAGCCTCTGCATCAGCATTACCACAATCCTTAGCAAACTTAACGTCTACACCAAGAACTGCAGAAACATTCTTAACGATCTGTGAAAGTGAAAGCTCTGGTTTAACTTTGCCTTTAGGCTTACCCATGTGGCTCATCATAATCAAAGCACCACCATCGGCAAGAACCTTCTTAAGAGTGGGAAGAGCACCGCGAATACGTGTGTCGTCTGTTACAATACCTTTTTCATCCAATGGAACATTGAAGTCCACGCGAACGATTGCTTTCTTACCTGCAAAGTTGAATTGTTCGATTGTCATTTTACGTTTATATTTTTAAGTTAAAATTTTATCTTATTTAATTTACGTATAATAGTGTAACCTATCTTATGCAAAGATAATACTTTTAATTAAGAATAGGAAATGATTTGTTGAGAATTAAAATTTTTTTGTACACTATAATCTTTAATGTCATATGGAGATTACATTTCTTAATCTTCGTATTCTGTGGTGTCAACGATGCCTGCTTCAGCCAAAGCTTCTTTTCGTTCAACGCATGTTCCACATTTCCCACAATGCTTTTCGCCCCCTTTGTAGCAGCTCCATGTTTCAGCATAATCAATGCCCAATTTTTTTCCTATTTTAGCAATTCCACCTTTAGTTATATTGGTGTATGGAGCAACGACTCTAGCCTCAACATAAGTGCCAGTGCTTGCAGCTTTGTCAATAGCCTTAATGAATTCTGGTCTACAATCAGGATATATAGTATGGTCACCTGCATGATTAGCAATAAGAACATTCTTCAAGTTGTGACTTTCGGCAATACCAACTGCTATAGAAAGCATGATACCGTTGCGAAATGGAACAACAGTTGATTTCATGTTATCTGCAGCATAATGACCTTCTGGAATAGCATCAGAACCTTCAAGAAGAGAACTCTTGAAATATTGATGTATGAAATCAAGGTTAATCGTGATATGCTTGATTCCCAGTTTCTCGCAATGCATTTTTGCATAAGGGATTTCCTTTAAATTATGGTTACTTCCATAATTGAAGCTAATTCCAAGTGCAATTTCGTCTTTCTTGTCATAGAGTAGTGTGATACTGTCCATACCGCCACTTACTATTATTACAGAATCTTTCATACTTTTTATATATTAATGTTGTTATCCAAATAAAGCTCTCAGTGCTTCTTCAACCTTTCTCACAGGATGTAATTCAATCTTATATTTGCTATGTGCAAATCCTTTTAGGTTGTATTGAGGAATTATCATGTGCGAAAATCCTAATTTTTCAGCCTCGGCAATGCGTTGTTCTATTCTGTTAATAGGACGCACTTCTCCGCTTAGTCCCACTTCTCCAGCCATACACCAGCCAGTCTCAATAGCTGTGTCTACATTACTTGATAGAACAGCCGCAATAACGCTTAAGTCCATAGCTAAATCTGTGACGCGCAATCCTCCTGCTATATTTATGAAAACATCTTTTTGCATGAGCTTGAATCCTACTCGTTTTTCAAGTACGGCTAAAAGCATATTCAGACGTCGTTGATCAAAACCTGTCGCTGAGCGTTGTGGAGTACCATAAGCGGCAGATGACACTAGTGCTTGGGTTTCAACAAGAAATGGTCTTACTCCTTCTATTGCTGAAGATATAGCAATACCCGAAAGTCCTTCGTGATCTTGGGTGAGTAATAATTCGGACGGATTTGATACTTGTCTTAGTCCGTCTTGTCTCATTTCGTATATGCCAAGTTCTGAAGTACTTCCAAATCTGTTTTTTATTGAACGTAATATTCTGTACATATAATGCTGGTCACCCTCAAACTGTATTACGGTATCTACGATATGCTCCAGTATTTTAGGTCCGGCAAGAGTTCCCTCTTTGTTTATATGCCCAATAAGTATAACCGGAATACCACTGGTTTTAGCGAATCTCAATAAGGCAGATGCACATTCCCTGACCTGAGTTATGCTTCCTGGTGAACTATCTACATCACTTGTATATATAGTCTGTATTGAATCAATAATCAGTAATTCTGGTTTTACATTTTTCACGTGATCAAAAATACTTTCCAAAGATGTCTCGCAAAGTACCATGACATCATTGTCACATCCAATTCGGTCGGCTCTCATCTTAATCTGATGAGCACTTTCCTCGCCACTGACATAAAGGATTTGGCGCTCTTTCATCTTCAATATTGTTTGCAGAGTGAGAGTACTCTTTCCAATACCAGGTTCACCGCCAAGCAATACGATGCTTCCTGGTACAAGTCCTCCTCCAAGCACTCGATTTAATTCTTCGTCGTGCATGTCTATTCGAGGTTCGTCCTTAGCCGATATTTCGTTAAGATACTGTGGTTTATTATTACGGTTTAATCCACTAACCACGGCATTTGCCGCAGACTTTGCGGCAAGAGAACCTGAATCACTCGAAATTCTTATTTCCTTGAATGTGTTCCATTGTCCGCAGCTAGGGCATTTGCCTATCCACTTAGTTGATTCCTGTCCGCAGTTATCACATACGTATGCTATTTTATCTTTGGCCATTTTTCATTGCTTGTTATTTATCCACAAAAGTACTAAGATTTTTTTAGAGTTACAAAATTATTTATTACTTTTGCAAGATGTGCAACATGTTACAAACAATGTATATATAAATTATGAGATTATTTAAATTAAATATATTACTTCTGATATCAGTTTTGTTCTTTACGTCTTGTGGTAAGTCTTATGATGAACAGAAGAGATTATCTATTGAGGAGCGTAAACGTTTACATACAGCAGATTCTTTGGCCTTAAAGATTGCAGTAATGCCGACATTGGACTGTATGCCGATTTATCTTCTGAAAGACAAACAATTATATGATTCTTTAAAACTGGATATACGTCCACGTTTTTTCAATGCACAGATGGATTGTGACACTGCAATTATAAATGGGAGAGTAGAGGTGCTAGTAAGTGATTTAGTTCGTACAGAAAACTTGCGAAAACGTGGCATTAAACTTGGCTATCTGTCTTCAACAAATGCATATTGGCAGCTGTTTACTAATCGAACGGCAAGATTGAAATATTTAAACCAATTAGGCGATAAGAAGATTGCAATGACACGTTATTCTGTAACCGACTATCTTACAGATAGGAGCATGGATACAGTGAAAACAAAAGCAATGTTTTACAAGATACAGATCAACAATGTGTTTATAAGATTGAATATGTTACTGAATAATGAAATTGATGCTTTATGGTTGACTGAACCACAGGCTACGGTAGCGAGAATTCATAATAATCCTACTTTGCGTGACAGTCGAGATTTTAAAATCAATTTCGGTGTGCTTGCTTTTAGAAACGATTTGATTAAAGATAAACACAGAAAAGCTCAAATGAAAGAATTCATCAAAGCCTATAATAAAGCTTGTGACTCTTTGAATACTAGGGGCTTATACCATTATAGCACTATTCTTAAAAAGTATTTCAGAATTGATGAAGGAGCAATTAAAGCATTGCCAAAACTAAAATATCAACATATTTCAGCCCCGATGTCTTCTGACATCACAAAGGCTAAAAACTATTGAAAGTCTCATGAATAATTTTATCAATGAATTAGAAACAGTTTTTTCAGACATTGTAGTCAAAAAAGATTTACCTTCTGCATTAAAGGATATTAAAATATTCTTTAGATTTATGGGTATAACTCAATATGATGATCGTGTTGAAGAGGTTGAATCTAGATATAATTTGATGAAAGATTATATGTCTAGAGGGTATAAAGATAAAATGCGCGAAAGTTTGTATGAAGATATGTTGCGTAAGCTTTATACAGTTGCCTTTGATTCTTCAAATGAAGTATTGATTTCTGATGGTCGTTACTATTGTACTGCATCAGATAATTCTGCAAAAATAAATCTTAATGAAGAAGACATTAGTGGAAGATTTGAGGGATATGTTCAGGATTTGGCGATGGCTTCTCTTCAACCAGATAATATTCAGCATGATATAGAAGAGAAAATTACTCATGAACATCAGATGTATTTGTCTGTTTTGTTTGATGCAATGATTGTATCTCCATATTGGAATGAAGGCCTTTGTGATAAAATGACAGCGACTCTTTTGAATCCACTGCTTGATGTTTCTGACGTGTTGAATATCCTTAGTGGAATAACTTTAGGTTCGACACATTTCTTCGATTACTGGCGTTTTAAGACTTTACATGATGTCTTTTTGGCTAGCGTTGACGAAAATATAAAACAGCGTGCGTTTGTAGGGTGGGCATTTATGTTGAATACTTTTGGAATAACATTATTTAAAGAGGCAGACGAATTATTCGCTAATGCTTTAAATGCTATTACAGATTTGCGTCATCAACTCTATGAATTGCAATTACAGGTTATATATTGTTCTGATGCTGAGCAAGATAATGAAAATATACAGAAGAATATCATGCCTGATCTTTTGCGCAATGGTAACTTTAAGATTACTCGCTCTGGGATAGTTGAGACTGAAGAGGATTCTGTAGACGATATCATACATTCTGACGAGGCTGATAAGAAAATGGAGCAGATGGAACAAAGCTTTAATAAGATGTTGGATATGCAGAAGCAAGGTTCTGATATCTATTTCGGAGGCTTTTCACAAATGAAGAAATTTCCATTTTTCTCAGTAATAAGCAATTGGTTTGCCCCATTTGATATAGATAGTCCCAATCTCTATGATGTTCGAGCAAAGTTGGGCAAGATGAAATTGCTTGATTCATTATCCAAAAGTAATTCTTTCTGCGATTCTGACAAGTATTCTTTTGCCTTTGCAATAGTTTCTATAATAGATCAGGTTCCTGAGAATATGCGTGAAATGATGGATACAGCAGATTTCTTCGGCATGTCCTCAGATGATTCAAATTCTCAATCTCCAACTTATATAAGGCGTAGATATCTTCAGGATCTCTATCGTTTTTTTAAGCTGAATTATTATAAAACTGAGTTTGAGAGTCCTTTTATAGACTCTAAAGTTACTGATGACAAGATTATGCTGCTTAGTAATTTTGTTAAATATGAAGAGTTTCCTAATGAAATATTATCTTTGGCTAAATTTGCTCTAAAGCAGCATCGATGGAATTTATTGGAAGTTCTACTTTCGCATTTTAAACTGACTGAGGATTTAATAAAGCATAAGTTGGATAATGCAGGTTTAAAATTGCATTATTACCTATTAGGAGCATTGTTTATGCATCGTCAGATGTATGATTCAGCTTGTAAGGCTTATAAGTCGTTATTAATTTTAGAAGGATCAGAAAAGGCTGGTATAGACAGATCTCAACTGAATTTTAATCTAATAACAGAATTCATTGATTATCCGGTTGATTGTATAGATTTGGAAAGCAGCAAAGAAAGTGTATTGAAGTCTTATGCATTATCTGCATTAAAGTCTGGTGATAATTCTCTCGCAGCCGAATGTTATAAGATCTTGTCAAGGAAAAATAGCTTATTCAAGTATAAGTTATACAATGCTATAGCCTTGATAGGATTGGGAGATACTGATTCTGCTTTGTCAATATTGTTTCCTTTAGACATAGAGCGTGATGATGCAAACGTTATAAGAACAATCGCATGGGCTTTATTAGTGAAGAAAGATTATGAAAAGTCCGAAAAGTATTATGACAAGCTCTTGTTGTCTGGCAATATTGCGGTGGATGACTATCTTAATACTGGTTATTGTAAGTGGATTCTCAACAAGAATAGTGAAGCTGTCATATCGTTTAAGAATTGGTTGTCTTCCAAAAAGTCAGCGGATAGTATAAAAGATGCCTTTAATTCTGATAGTAGTATTTTAAAGGCTGCTGGAATATCTGATGTTGATATAACATTAATGATTGATATAGTAAATGAATAAAAAAGTGCAAATTATAATCGGTTCATAACCTTATAATTTGCACTTTTTATATAGTTGTATTCTTACTATGAGTTCATAGAAAGAAGAAACTCATCATTATTTCTTGTACGAACCATCTTGTCGTGAATTGAATTCATAGCTTCTATTGGGTTCATATCGCTTATATACTTACGTAATATCCACATTCGGTCAAGAGCTGTCTTGTCCTGCAACAAGTCATCGCGTCTAGTACTTGAGGCTACGAGGTTCACAGCTGGGAATATTCTCTTATTGCTTAATGAGCGGTCAAGTTGCAATTCCATGTTACCAGTACCCTTGAATTCCTCGAATATTACCTCGTCCATTTTACTACCAGTATCAATAAGGGCTGTTGCTATAATTGTAAGTGAACCGCCACCTTCTATATTTCTTGCAGCACCGAAAAATCTCTTTGGCTTTTGCAATGCGTTAGCGTCAACACCACCAGTAAGCACCTTTCCGCTTGCTGGACTTACTGTGTTGTATGCACGTGCAAGACGTGTAATAGAATCAAGGAATATCACAACATCATGTCCACATTCAACCATTCTCTTGGCTTTCTCAAGTACTATTCCTGCTATTTTCACATGTCTTTCGGCTGGTTCGTCGAAAGTAGATGCTATAACTTCAGCGTTTACAGTGCGTGCCATGTCGGTAACTTCCTCTGGGCGTTCATCAATAAGAAGCATCATTAGATATGCCTCTGGATGATTTGCGGCAATAGCATTTGCAATGTCTTTCATAAGAATAGTCTTACCAGTCTTAGGCTGTGCAACAATAAGCGCACGTTGTCCTTTTCCGATTGGTGAGAATAAGTCTACGACTCTTGTAGAAAGATTTGTTGTAGCTCTGTCCCCGCAAAGAGTGAATTTTTCATCAGGGAAGAGTGGAGTGAGGTGTTCAAATGGAATTCTGTCTCTTACCTCGTTTGGATCTCTTCCATTTATTTGGTCAATGTTTGTAAGCGGGAAATATTTTTCGCCATCATGAGGTGGTCTTACGTGGCATTGTATAACATCACCAGTTTTTAGACCATATTTTTTAATAATGTTTGTTGATACATATACATCGTCAGGTGATGATAGGTAATTATAATCACTTGAACGCAAGAAACCATATCCGTCAGGCATTACTTCAAGTACACCATTTGCTGTGATTAGATCTAGAAAATCAAACTTTTCTACACTTGCAGGCTCTGGTCTTTGGAAAATCTGTTGTGCTGGTGCTGGTGCAACAGTAGTTGTGGGATTATCAAACATATCATAGTTTGGTACAACTCCCTGATCTTCTATTGGCAGGTCTACAACTGTTATGAAATCAGTTCCGTCAGCTGGATCTCCGTTCCAATAACCATCAGGACTTGTTGTCTCAGTATTATCTTCCTCAACATCTTTATTGTGGTCATTGATTTTTGCCTTTAGCTGATTTAAAAGCTCATTTTTTTCATTGTCGTCATTATTGTCTTCGACAGAAGAAAATGCTGCTTCTGGAATAAAATCGTTCTCATTATTATTAGAGACGAATTCTTCTTGCTTTTCGGTTTCGATATTTTTATTGAGTTCACTATTGTCGTTGTACTCATCGGCATTAGTTGAATCATTATTCGTATTTACTATTTGTTTTGCAGCTTCAGCTGCAGCGATGAGTTCCAATTCCTTTTTAGACTTACGTCCACGATGCTTAGGCATCTTCGCAAGAATTTCTTCAGGAGAATGTTCATCTTCTATATCTTTAAATAATGGTTTGGAGTCTGTGGTTGTCATGTTTTTTTTCTTTAAATCTAAATTCTCACCATCTTTGCCTTTAACTGTGTATATACGATCCGTGTCTTTCTTGGCAATTCTGGTGCGTTTTCTTTTTGCTACAAGAGGATTCTTGTTACCTTCTTCTTCTGCTTGTTTATCAAGAATAGCATAAATCATGTCTTCCTGACTAAAGTCAGTTTTATAGTCAGCACCTAAATTCGTAGCGATGTCCTCTAATTCAGAGGCACCTTTAGATAATAGTTCATCCTTGCTATACATATTATTGTATATGAAAATTTTTTGATTGAATAGAAATGTGTTTCACGAAGAGAAACACTGTTGTGTTAAAATTCTTTGCAAAGATAATATAATTTTTTGAAAGCACAAAAAAAAGAGACGGCTTTTTTCAAGCCGTCTCCTTATTATTTTATCAAAGGATTTTAATTATTCTCCTTTTTCCATTTTTGCTTTAAGATCTGCAAGAACGTCAAGGTCACCAAGAGATGTACCTGCTGCTACATTATTGATTTGTGTAGCTTCATTCTTGTGAGCTGCATGCTGCTGCTGCTGCTTGTGAGCTGGTTTAGCTGTTGCAACTTCATCTTTGCCTTCTTCGAATGTGCGGCTGTGAGAAAGGATGATTCTCTTTGTTTCCTTTACGAATTCAATTACCTTGAATTCTAGTTCCTCGCCCTGCTGAGCCTGTGAACCATCTTCC
This sequence comes from Prevotella sp., assembly GCF_051059605.1. Taxonomy (GTDB): domain Bacteria; phylum Bacteroidota; class Bacteroidia; order Bacteroidales; family Bacteroidaceae; genus Prevotella. Next base: position 1,368,998 of record NZ_CP050883.1, on the reverse strand, counting down.
TTAACTAGGTGTTTAGGAGTTGCGAAACCTTCACCACCCTCATTAAGAGTGATAACTGCACCCTTGTCCATCATCTGGGTAATCTTACCTGCGTGAACAGAACCTGGAGTGTAGATAGTCTCGTATGTATCCCAAGGATTCTCTTCAAGCTGCTTGTGACCAAGGCTCAAACGACGATTTTCCTTGTCAATATCAAGAACTAGAACGTCAATTTCTGCACCAACAGTTGTGAATTCAGAAGGATGCTTAACTTTCTTAGTCCAAGAAAGGTCGCTGATATGGATAAGACCGTCAACACCTTCCTCAAGTTCTACGAAGATACCGAAGTTAGTAAAGTTGCGAACCTTTGCTGTGTGCTTGCTTCCTACAGGGTACTTAGTTTCAATAGCCTCCCAAGGATCTTCCTTAAGCTGCTTGATACCAAGACTCATCTTACGCTCGTCGCGGTCAAGAGTCAAAATAACTGCTTCAACCTCGTCGCCTACGTGCATGAACTCTTGAGCTGAACGCAAATGCTGGCTCCAAGACATTTCACTAACGTGGATAAGACCTTCAACACCTGGCTGAATTTCTACGAAAGCACCGTAGTCTGCGATAACAACAACCTTGCCCATAACATGGTCACCAACCTTAAGGTCAGCGTTAAGAGCATCCCAAGGATGAGGTGTAAGTTGCTTCAAACCAAGAGCGATACGCTTCTTTTCCTCATCAAAGTCAAGGATTACAACGTTAATCTTCTGGTCAAGTGCAACAACCTCATGAGGATCGCTTACACGACCCCAAGAAAGGTCTGTAATATGTATAAGTCCGTCTACACCGCCAAGGTCAACGAATACACCGTATGATGTAATGTTCTTAACAGTACCCTCGAGTACCTGACCCTTTTCAAGGTGAGAGATAATTTCTTTTTTCTGTGCTTCCAACTCAGCTTCAATAAGAGCCTTGTGAGAAACAACAACATTGCGGAATTCCTGATTGATCTTTACAACCTTGAATTCCATTGTCTTGCCTACGAATACATCGTAGTCACGTATTGGATGAACGTCAATCTGACTTCCTGGAAGGAATGCCTCAATACCGAATACGTCAACAATCATACCGCCCTTAGTGCGGCACTTAATATAACCCTGAATGATTTCTTCATTCTCAAGAGCTGCATTAACTTCATCCCAACTCTTGTTAAGGCGAGCCTTACGATGAGAAAGTACCAACTGACCTTTCTTGTCCTCTTGGTTTTCTACGTAAACTTCAACCTTGTCACCTACCTTGAGGTCTGGGTTGTAACGAAATTCTGATGCAGGAATGATACCATCGCTCTTATAACCGATGTTAACAACAACTTCCTTTTTGTCTAGGGCAATAACTGTTCCCTCAACAACCTGATGCTCCTGAATTTTGTTCAGGGTTTCGTTGTAAGCTTTTTCTAAATCTAGCTTCTCAACGTTTGCGCTTGCACCATTCTCAAATTCTTCCCAATTGAAGTCTGATAATGGCTGTACGTTCTTTAAATCTGACATGTAAATAATAAATTTTTAAAATTAATAAAGTTTGACTTTATGTTATATGAGGCAATCCCATAGATTATGGGGGCGCTCGAAATCGCGTGCAAAGGTACATCTTTATTAATAAATAGAATTCTTAAACAATAGCTTTTCTGTGTAGTTTATAGTTATTTAACTGTTTTAGAATATTTTATTATTTAATTTGTGCTCACGTTATCATATATAACCAATTCATAAGGTTTTTGGGGGAGGCGACTTTTCCCTGTAGTTACGACTATTTTTTAATACTTTTTGGTTCATCGTTAATTTGCAAGGGTGATATACTTATCAATGGGCCTGGATATATAACAACCATGTCGGCATGAATCACAACTTAATTTAATAACAATGTACCTATTCCGACTAAAGGCACGTATTATAATTAACTGTTTGAGCCTAGATTTATTGGTGATAATTTGAATTTTGTATATTTAGGCTGTCTTCACTACGTTTTACATTTTTCTTAGCTACGTAGCTACGGTGTCTCTCGAAAAGCCTATAAACAGAGGGATTGACGATACGTAGTTTAGAGGATTTAGCTACGTCAAGCTACGTTCTAGCTACGTGAACTTGTGTCGTTTTAGGATGAAATGTTATTCTATAAGTAAATTTTTCAAAGAACCGTTGGCTGTATCTGAGGAACTGAGGATTTATAGATAAAGATAGTAAACGAGAACAGAATTTCCAAGCTTGTTTAAATGTTCTGCCGAATTCCACTGAATTCTCGGCAAAGATACTGCAAAATTTTTGTCTATGCAATCAGATTTAGGTTAGACTGTTAGCCAAAGTTTTAAATGCTTGGAGCTACACATCGTAATACACGTGCGTACGTATGCGCACACTCAGGCTTTTTCGTAAAAACAAGTGTCGAAGTGTCTATCCGTTGGGCATCAACTTATTAGAACTCTTTTCGGTTCGAATGAAGTGTCGGTCATTCGTCGGTAAAATATGGGTAAAGATTTTCCGCATATTGCCTTGTACTTTACGAAGGATGTCGATGCGTTTTACGATGTTTTACAGTGCGTTTTACGTTATATTGCACTGCGTTTTACGAAGCAATAGGAGGTAAAACATCGTAGAAACGTTTGCGTTTCTATATAGAAACGCATGCGAAACTCGATATTCGACCGTTAGATCGCCGTCACTTTATTTAGTCAAATTGGTCGATAAAATATTGATATTCACTAAGTTGACACTTCGACACTTATATTTTTCAAAACCCTAGGTGTGCGCGTGTATGCACGTACATTATATAAGTAGAAATAGATGACGTAGCTAAAACGTAGCTCATCGAAGCTAAATTGAACTAGCTACGTATCGTCACCCCCTCTGTTTATAGGCTTTGTGAGAGACACCGTAGCTCCGTAGCTAAGAAAAATGAGAAACGTAGGGAACGCAGTCTAAATATACGAAGACTCTCTATTTGTTGTTGCTAGGCATTAATATACTCCATAATGGTGTAAAGCGATATCATTTATTAATGACCTAGTATTATTTCTTTGGTTTTTTCTTTATGCCGAAAAGGTCCCAGAATCCATTAAAATCTTTTTTCAGAATGAATCCGATGCCTTGGGTGTTCAAACTATTTCTTGTGAAATATCTGTCGTTAGTTTGATTATATACTCTTATAGCAAAGTTACCATTAGGATATAGTAGATACCTTAGGTCAAAGTCTCCTATGAAACTTGTAGTTGCATTTGCATTGTCACGATATCCAAACTGCCCACTGAACTGTAATCTGTTGTTTAGTAGTCTTCCGCTCAACATTCCTTCATATTCAGCATTATTCCATCCCTCATCTCCTGTAGAAATGTTGGCACCGAAATTCCAATTGGTATTGTTTATCACACTGCTTAAAACATTATTGAGTTGTTGGCTCACAGTTCCACTGAGAATACTTTGCATGGCAAGGCTAGTCTGGCTTTGCTGAGTTGTACTTTCCGCAACAGCATTATTATTAGTCTGTGTATAGAAACGACCGATTGCCAATAGATACAAAACCTGTTGGTTCATCTCTTCCTCGCTGTTTATCAGATTAAGTATCATCTGTTTTGCATCGTTGTTAACAGTAGGCATGTCAAGACCAAAATCAACTTTAGGACTTGAAGGTGTCCCTGTTATGTTCATAAGACAGTTTACTCTGATATTGTTGTTTGAAAAACTGTTACCTATCTTCAAGTCAGCAAGGCTCACTCCTTGTACAGTGTACTGTGCTTTGAGATTTAGTACAGCATCAAAAGGATCTCCTCCAAAACTGATTGTTCCACCAGGAGTGAACATAAAGTCCTTTTTTATTGCATTCTGTATAGTAAGTTTATAGATACCGTGATCTATAAGGTAGTTACCATAAAGATCAAAACTTCCATTATTATAATATGCTGCTCTAAGTCCGCCTGTACCGTTAAGTGCAATATAATCTCCGGTATTATGGTCCATTATAAGTTTTACGGTAGCTTCAGGTGTCATATTAATAAGGAAATTAATATGCATATCTGTAGGAATATTAATATCCTTAGCACTGTCAGGCTTTTCTTTTATGCTGAATGCTGTATTAACGCTGTCACGATTTGTCCAGTGAATAAATTCATTTTTGCTGATAGATGTAGGACTTGATACATTGTAAACAATTTGACTGCCCTTATTCGCTGTTGCTCTGACATCAATGGTTATATCGTTGTTTCTGCCTTTTATATTACAAGTTCCTGTAGTGTATGCCGTACCATAGAATGTGTTATCGCCAAACTCATGTGTATCGTATGCAAGTAGGTTATGAGCATTGATTCCTATATCGAAAGTGAGTTTTGTTAGATGTTGATGATGCAATGCACCGCTAACAATTCCAATATGTCCATCTCTGTCGGTGACAGTATCATTTTGCAGATATATCTCATCAGGAATTGCATGGATATGGGCATTTTTTAAAGTATAGTCAGTGTTGAGCGTACTCATGTGTATGACCCCGTTTGCAATAAGGTCACCAGTGAGATTTATTCTGTTTAGTGGTCCTGCAACTCTAACATCTCCACTTGCGTATGCATTTATGTTGCCCATGAAACTTCCACAGAATCTTTTAAGAAATTCAATTCTAGTTCCATCAGCAGTTATATTGAGATCAATATTATTCTTTCTTGGCGATACGTATCCCTTAATAATCGTCTTAATTGGAATAATCGAATTGCTTATATACGTATTGCTTATTGTATCGTTGGCTGTTGCATCTATGTCTATTTGCCCCTCACTATTATTCCAATTGGCATCAGCATATAATACACCCATACGACCATTTTCAAACTTGAAATCTTCAACTCTAAGTTTTGCGGATGCATCTGGTTTAGAAAAAGCGCCAGCTATATAAGCTTTTCCCGATGCTTTACCACCGAAATCAACTGAATGAAAATTCACAAGATTCAAGATGTAGCTTACGTCAACCTTCTGTAAGTCGGCGATAACTGAATCTTTCTTGTTAGGTGTTGCTAATCCAGAAATTATTATATGTTGATTGTTGTGAGTAACAGCGAAATGATCTATAGTTATATTATTTTTTCTATATACAATGTCACTCGGTTGTATATTCCAAACACTGTCTCCTACAATTATGTCTGAATGGTGCACTATTATATGTGCTGTATTTCCATATTCTGATTTATAGAATTCGGTTTCCGTATTAAGAGTTCCAGTGAAATACTTGCCCGATAAGTTCTTCCATTTTATTATAGACTTGAGTTTGTTGTCTGCAGCCGAAGTTTCTATGTTCCAAGCCAGTCCTTTACCATCTTTGGATATTTTTTTAGCTTGGATTTCAGCCTTAAGAGAATCATTAGGAGAAGTAATCTTTACATGTCCATTTTCAAATATGTTGTTACCCACACTGAAAGATGGCATTTGTGCAACAAAATCAATTTGTTGTCTATGGTCATTTATAATAGCACTGAGTGTCGCTGGTTCAGCCAAGTCTATATCAACGCCAAAAATCTTATTGAGCCAATCGCTCTTGCTTATGTAGGCATTGAATGAGAAATTGTTAGCTTTCTTTGCCAGTCCACGCTTTAATCCCATCAAAGAAGGAAGTTTGCTGTGTATGATATTTGTAATGCTATTAAAAATTGTCGCATAGTCAAACTTACCTATAATATCAGCTTGTCCAAAATCACTATTCATGGTAAGGAAATGCTGCATGTCGTCTTTTCCTGCATGTATCTCCATGGAATTAAGATGATATGTGTCTTTAGGTGAGCGCATGTCAAAGTCGGATAAAACGATTCTTCCATCAGCATTATTGATATTGTCTCCAATAAAGTTGGCGCTTAAATTGGCTGAGAACACTGTAGAAGGGTAGCTGCCTATAAGTTTAAGAGCATTAGGATTGAAGTGATCTATGGCTGCAGTTATATTTGCTTTTGTTATTTTGCCTAGTTTACTCAAGTCTCCTTTTATTGCAATTTTGCCGTTAGGATCGTTGATGTCTAGTTTGCCGTTAAAATGCATACTAGCTATTTTCTTACTAAATAATCCGTCTATATTTATATTTCGGTATGTGTACCTATTATATTCTATGTTTTCAATGTGTCCTTTAGCATTGATTTTTATATCATTGCCATTTATATATCCGTCTGCATTAATTTTAGTGGCAACAATTCCTAGTTTATTGTTGTTTATGATTTTGCCCACTGATATTCCGTCAGTTTCAACGTGTCCACTGAAATTTTTTCCGTTTATACCCAATGCTAGTTTGGCTGATCCTACATCAGTGCGAATCATTCCTTTCGTAGCAACATCTTTCCCATATCCTCCAATAGCACCTTTAAAAACTATATTTCCAAGTCTTGTTATTTCAATAGGAATACTTAGTTGCTTTCCTAAATTGTTGCTTATAAATTTTATTCCATCACCTTTGAGGCTTAGGCTTTTTATATCAGCAACCCATCTAGGTTTCTTGCTTTGCCAATTGTTTAATGATCCATTAGCATTTAGGTATATACTTCTGCCTATTATTCCTAAAGAATGAATTCTTACAGAAGTACTAGTTCCGCTAATCGTCGTATTTATATCCAGTTTGTTACGGAACGATTTTAATGCAGGAACTAAACACGAAAAGTCCGAAGGACGTATTGTTGACTCGTCAAGACTTCCGCTATATTGCAGAGATGGAATTTGTAATTCTTTGCCAAGAAAAGTATATGTGGCAAGACAGTCACCAAGTCTTATTACTGTTCCTGGTAGCATCAATTCAAAATCATTTAATTCTGCTTGCTTTCTGTTAGCTATTACTTTTGTTGACAGTGATACGATATTTAGTCCCGATACATCTTTAAATGCCATTTTTCTGACATTCAGATTTATACTGTCGTTGGTTAGTGCATTTAAAATTATATGTGCGCTTATACCTGATATATTAAGATGCTTAGGATCTAATTGTCCATATTTTTGCACTGCATCGTATTGGTTATACGTAAGTGCTCCGTTTCTTATTATAAGTGAACCAATTTTTAAGTCAAGATTACTTTTGCTCTTTTTGTTTTTTGAAGCTAATGAATCAAGTACAAACTGATAGTTGGCTTTTGAATCAGCCGTCTGTTTGTATGCATTAATTTTAGAACCGAAAAGTTGCGCAGATGTTATTGATATCTTTCCTTGAAAAAGTTGTATGATATCTATTTTTACAGAAGCTCTCGAAGATTTTAAAAGTTTCCCGCCATGTTGGTCATATATCAATACATCATCTATAATAAAGCGGTTCAGAAATCCCAAATCAACATTGCCTATACTTACTCTTGTACCAAGTTTGTGAGCAAGTAAATCGCTCGCTTCGGAACCAATAACACCCTTTACTGCTGATAGATGAAGCAGTATTACTAATATGAAATATAAACCGGCGATGGTCCATATTACAGCGTTGACGATATGTTTGAGTCTGTTCAGTTTGCCTTTTTTATTGAATTTATGTTGCAAAATTACATCAAATTTAGTTTATAATAGAAATAAAAGGATATTTTTTCTTTTATTTATGCTTAATTTTCACTAAATTTGCATCGAAAGCTTAAGCTTGCCTGCAAAAATAAATATGTTTTACGAAACACTATAGTTATAGTGATCGTGCTGTGTATATAATTTTGCTTTTATTGGTGGGCAAATGTGCTCGTAAGAAAAAAGAAATAATCAACTTATAAAAGTAATTATGAAAAATGTAATTAAGTTACGAAAGGGCTTAGACATTAATCTAAAAGGAACAGCTTGCAAGGGAACTATTTCATCGCTGAAGAGTGGGGAATATGCTTTGGTGCCTGATAGCTTTTGTGGAGTTACTCCGAAGATTGTTGTGCATGAAGGTGACAAGGTTAAGGCTGGTGAGCCTTTGTTTGTAAGTAAAAAATACCCTGAAGTTAAATTCGCATCTCCTGTTAGTGGCACTGTTGAGACCATATTGCGAGGTGAAAGACGTAAAATCTTGTATGTTAAGGTTAAAGCCGATGAAGAACAGCAGTTTCTTGATTTTGGGTCTAAAGATGTTAACTCATTGGATGCTGAATCTGTAAAGAAAGCTTTGCTAGATGCAGGTATTTTTGGATATATAAAACAATTGCCTTATGCTGTTTCTACAACCCCAGATACAGATCCTAAGGCAATATTTGTTTCTGCATTTAGAGATATGCCTTTAGCTTCAGACTTTGAGGTAGAGTTGGAAGGTAATGAAAAGGATTTTCAAACAGGTTTGAATGCTCTTTCTAAAATTCAAAAAACATATCTCGGCATAAGTTCAAGTCAGACAGCTAAAGCTCTTGTTACTGCTGAGAATGTGGAAATAAATATTTTTAAAGGTAAGTGCCCTGCAGGAAATGTTGGTGTTCAAGTGAATCACGTTTGTCCGGTTAATAAAGGAGAGGTCGTTTGGACAGTAGATCCTGCACATGTAATTATTATCGGTAGATTATTTAATACAGGTAAGGTTGACCTACGTCGTGTCATTGCTGTTGCTGGAAGTGAAATTAAAGAACCGTCTTATGTTGAGGCTCTCATAGGAACCCCCTTGTCTGTTGTATTGGATGGAAAACTTGCAAAAGAAGATCATATACGTATAATTAACGGTAATCCTCTTACTGGCAAGAAAACCACGATGGAAGACTATATTGGTGCTGCCACATCAGAAGTTACTGTCATACCTGAAGGTGACAATGTAGATGAATTACTAGGATGGATACTTCCACGTACAAAGGAGTTTTCTACATCACGTAGCTATTTTTCTTGGCTTTTTGGTAAAAGAGAATATAATCTTGATGCAAGAATAAAAGGTGGTGAACGTCACATGATTATGAGTGGAGAGTATGACAAAGTGCTGCCAATGGATATTTACGGAGAATATCTTATCAAGGCTATTATTGCTGGTGATATAGATAAAATGGAGTTACTTGGTATTTATGAAGTCTCTCCTGAAGACTTCGCACTTGCTGAATTTGTAGATTCTTCCAAGTTAGAATTACAGCGTATTGTTCGTGAAGGACTTGATATGCTGAGGAAGGAAAATGCTTAAATAAAATTGTAATACGAATAATTATGAGTGCATTAAAGAAAATACTAGATAATATAAAGCCAAACTTTGAGGAAGGTGGCAAACTACATGCTTTTAAAAGTATGTATGATGGTTTTGACACATTCTTGTTTGTACCTAATACAACTTCAAAGAGTGGAACAAATATTCATGACGCAATAGATTCAAAGAGAATAATGAGCATGGTTGTGATAGCTTTGCTTCCGGCTTTGCTCTTTGGCATGTATAATATCGGTTATCAGAACTTTATGGCTGCTGGAACTTTAGCAACAGCTTCTTTCTGGTCGATATTCCTTTATGGTTTTTTGGCAGTACTGCCAAAACTTGTAGTGTCGTATGTTGTAGGTTTAGGCATTGAATTTGCCTGGGCACAATGGAAAAATGAAGAGATACAGGAGGGATATCTTGTTAGTGGTATCCTCATCCCAATGATTCTTCCCGTGAATTGTCCTATTTGGATAATGGTTATTGCAATCGCTTTCGCAGTGATATTCGCAAAGGAGATATTTGGAGGAACAGGTATGAATATATTCAACGTTGCATTAATAGCACGTGCGTTTTTATTCTTCTCTTATCCTACAAAAATGAGTGGTGATAGTGTATGGGTTGCAAAAGATACAATCTTTGGACTTGGAAATCAGTTACCTGATGCTTTCACTTGTGCTACGCCACTTGGTCAGATTTCTCAGAATATTAATGTGCCATATAGTATGTACGACATGTTCACAGGTTTTATACCTGGTTCTGTTGGAGAAACAAGTGTTATCGCAATAGCAATAGGCGCCATCATACTGTTGTGGACTAGAATAGCTAGTTGGAAGACAATGCTTAGTGTTTTTATTGGAGGTGGAGTCATGGCATTCTTGTTCTCAGCAACAGGAAGTTCACATATACCTTGGTATGAACACATTATGCTTGGTGGTTTCTGTTTTGGTGCCGTGTTTATGGCAACTGACCCTGTTACTGGTGCGCGTACAGAAACAGGAAAGTATATCTATGGTTTCTTGATTGGAGCTATGGCAATAATAATAAGAGTTCTCAATGCCGGTTATCCAGAGGGAATGATGTTGGCAATATTGTTGATGAACATGTTTGCTCCGCTTATCGACTACTGTGTCGTACAGAGTAATGTATCAAAGAGAATGAAACGTTTAACAACTAAAAAATAACGGATATGGCAACAAAGAAATTCAGATGTAAAGTTTGTGGATATATCCATGAGGGCGATGCAGCCCCAGATAAATGTCCAATATGCCAATCTCCGTCTTCGGAATTTGAGGAGATAACTGAGGGTGGAGAAGAAAATGCTCCTCAGGCTGGTAAGAAAGGATTTAATACAAATGGTAATACATATACCATTGTGTATTCAACAATAATAGTAGTCATTGTGGCTTTCCTAATGGCTTTCGTGTTCAAAGCTTTAAAACCAGCACAGGATGCTAATGTGGCACTTGATAAGAAAAAGCAGATTCTCGCAGCATTGAATATAAGAGATCTTTCGGATAATCAGGCTACAGATGAGTATCTTAAGGATATCACCGCTGATGATATCATAGATGCTGCTGGAAAAACAGTAGCAAAGGGTTCTGAAGGTGGTGAAAAAAATGGTTTTAAATTAAACAGTGCGGATTACAAGGCTGGTAAACTTGCTTTGTTTGTATGTAAGGTTAATGGAGAAACAAAGTACGTAATGCCTGTTTTTGGTATGGGGCTTTGGGGACCAATATGGGGTTACATTGCTGTTAATGCTGATAAAACAACTGTTTTTGGAGCTTATTTCAATCATGAAAGTGAGACAGCAGGACTTGGTGCTGAAATAAAAGACAATATTGCATGGCAGGAACAGTTTAAGGGAAAGAAAATCTTTAAGAATGGTTCTGATGATGTTGCTTTGTCTGTTCTTAAGAAGAGCGACGTTAAGGATCCAACGACACAATGCGATGGCGTTACTGGTGCCACTTTGACATCCAATGGCGTGAGCGCCATGCTTAAGGACTGTCTCTCAAAGTATAAAACATTTCTTAATGAAAAATAATAGGGAGGAATATAGATATGAGTAAACTGTTTTCAAAGGAGAACAAAGAGGTTTTAACAGGTCCGTTTAATGGAAATAATCCTATATTGGTACAGGTTCTTGGAATCTGTTCTTCTCTTGCGGTCACTTCGCAATTAAAACCTTCAATTGTTATGGGGCTTGCCGTAGCAGTGATTACTGCCTTTTCAAATGTTATTGTTTCTTTGATTCGTAAGACAATACCTAATCGTATTCGTATTATTGTTCAGTTGGTAGTTGTTGCTGCATTGGTAACAATCGTCAGTCAGATACTGAAGGCTTTTGCCTATGATGTAAGTGTTCAGTTGTCTGTGTATGTAGGTCTTATAATAACAAACTGCATACTAATGGGACGTCTTGAAGCTTTTGCAATGATGAACAAACCTTGGCCTAGTTTCCTTGATGGATTAGGAAATGGATTAGGTTATGCATTAATATTGGTTGTTGTTGGTGCCGTGCGTGAACTTTTAGGACGTGGTACGCTACTAGGATTTACAATTATTCCGCAGTCGGCTTATGATGCTGGATACATTAACAATGGCATGATGACAATGCCAGCAATGGCATTGATACTTGTGGGATGTGTAATCTGGATACATAGAGCTTATTTTTATAAAGAAAAAGAAAATTAAGAATAATACCTAAAAAGAAAAAATGATGGAACATTTAATAAGTTTATTTTTCAGATCCATATTTGTGGACAACATGATTTTCGCATTCTTCTTGGGTATGTGCTCTTTTCTTGCCGTATCAAAGAATGTAAAGACTTCATTAGGACTAGGATTAGCCGTAACATTCGTGTTATTGGTCACAGTTCCTGTGGATTATCTTCTACAGGTATATGTTCTGGGTCCAGATTGTCTTATAGAAGGTGTAGATTTGTCATACCTTAGTTTTATTTTGTTTATTGCTGTCATAGCGGGCATGACACAGTTAGTTGAGATGGCTGTTGAGAAATATTCACCATCCCTTTATGCTGCTCTTGGTATATTTCTTCCGCTTATTGCCGTGAACTGTGCTATTATGGGTGCGTCACTGTTTATGCAGCAGCGTATTAATCTTGATCCTTCAAACACACAGTATATAGGTAATGTGTGGGATGCAATAGCTTATGCAGTTGGTAGTGGTTTTGGTTGGACACTAGCAATCGTATCAATGGGAGCGATAAGAGAAAAAATGCAATATAGTGATGTGCCAAAACCTCTTCAGGGATTAGGCATAACATTCATTACCGTCGGTCTTATGGCAATGGCAATGATGTGCTTCTCTGGTCTTAAATTTTAAAAAAGGGAGAAAATAATAATATGGGACAATTTATATTAGTAAGTATAGGAGTTTTTCTCGCTACAATTCTCCTTTTAGTCATAATACTGCTTGTCGCAAAGAAATACCTTTCACCTAGCGGGAGCGTAGAAGTGATTGTTAATGATGACAAAAAAATATCTGTAACTCAAGGTGACAGCTTGATGTCTACTCTTAACGAAAATGGTATCTATCTTCCTTCTGCCTGCGGTGGTAAAGCTAGTTGTGGTCAGTGCAAAGTACAGGTATTGGAAGGCGGCGGTGAAATATTAGATTCAGAACGTTCACATTTTACACGTAAAGAAGTCAAGGAACATTGGCGTCTAGGATGCCAGTGTAAAGTTAACGGTAACTTGAATATTAAAGTGCCAGAGAGTATACTTGGAGTGAAAGAGTGGGAGTGTACCGTTATTTCAAATAAGAACGTAAGTTCTTTTATAAAGGAATTCAAAGTTGCGTTACCCCCTGGGGAACACATGGACTTTGTCCCTGGTTCTTATGCGCAGATTACTATTCCTGCATACGATTGTATAGATTATGATAAGGATTTCGATAAGGAATTAATAGGCGAAGAGTATATCTCTGCATGGAAGAATTTTAATCTCCTTTCGTTGAAAGCTCATAATCCAGAGCCGACTGTACGTGCGTATTCAATGTCAAACTACCCTGCAGAAGGTGATATCATAACTCTTACTGTACGTATTGCTTCAACACCATTCCTGCCACGTCCACAAGTTGGTTTCATGGATGTTCCTACAGGAATTGGATCTTCTTATATTTTCTCTTTAAAAGCTGGTGATAAGGTTAGAATGAGTGGTCCTTATGGAGATTTCCATCCTAATTTCACATCAGGTAAAGAGATGATATGGATTGGTGGTGGTGCTGGTATGGCTCCTTTGCGTGCGCAAATTATGCACATGACAAAAACTTTGCATACTACTGACAGAGATATGCACTTCTTCTATGGTGCACGTGCATTAAGCGAAGCATTCTTCCTTGAAGACTTTTGGGAACTTGAAAAAGAATTCCCTAATTTCCACATGCATTTATCTTTAGACCGCCCTGATCCTAAAGCTGATGCAGCTGGTGTTAAATATTATGCCGGATTTGCTGTTAATTGTATTCGTGATACATATCTTAAAGACCACGAAACACCAGAAGATTGCGAGTACTATCTTTGTGGACCTCCAATGCTAATCAAGACTGTTACTGACTATCTTGACAGTCTCGGAGTTGAAAATGATGCTATTATGTATGATAACTTTGGATAATGACATACATAATTTAAATATAAGAAAGGAACTTACATTATTGTGAGTTCCTTTCTTTTTTGGCACACTCTTTGCATATTGTATCATGAAAAATTTTAAAAATATAATATTATGCAAAAAGGAAATATTGGGGTTACAACAGAGGACATATTCCCTGTTATCAAAAAGTTTCTCTATTCTGATCATGAGATCTTTCTTCGTGAAATGGTTAGTAATGCTGTTGACGCTACGCAGAAAATTAAAACTCTTGCAGAGAAAGGCGATTTCAAGGGCGAACTTGGCGAATTAACTGTTCGTATAACTTTGGATGAGGCTGCAAAGACCATTACTATAAGTGATAATGGTATTGGTATGACAGAAGAAGAGATTGATAAGTATATCAATCAGATAGCTTTCTCTGGTGTTACTGACTTCCTTGATAAGTATAAAGATAATGCAAATGCTATTATTGGACATTTTGGATTGGGATTCTATTCTAGTTTCATGGTAAGCGACCGTGTAGACATTATCACTCGTTCTTACAAGGATGGTTCAAAGGGTGTTAAGTGGACTTGTGACGGTACTCCTTCTTTCGAGATAGAGGATGTAGAGAAAGAGGGACGTGGTAGTGAGATTGTATTGCATATAAGTGATGACTGTAAAGAATTCCTTCAGAAATCAAAGATCGAGGAACTACTTAATAAGTATTGTAAGTTTATGCCTGTACCATTGGTATTTGGCAAGAAGAGTGAATGGAAAGACGGCAAACAGGTTGATACAGACGAGGATAATGTTATAAATAGCATAGAACCACTTTGGACAAAAGCTCCTGCAAGTCTTAAAGACGAAGATTATAAGAAATTTTATAGCGAACTGTATCCTATGCAGGATGAGCCATTGTTCTGGATTCATCTTAATGTGGATTATCCATTTAATCTCACGGGTATTCTTTATTTCCCACGTATAAAGAATAACATTGAGTTGCAGCGCAACAAGATTCAGTTGTATTGCAATCAAGTTTTCGTAACAGATCAAGTTGAAGGTATTGTTCCAGAGTTCCTTACTTTGTTGCATGGTGTAATCGATTCTCCAGATATTCCTTTGAATGTAAGTCGAAGCTATTTGCAGAGTGATGCTAATGTTAAGAAGATTTCTACTTATATCACAAAGAAGGTTGCTGACCGTTTGCAGAGTATCTTCAAGGAAGATCGCAAAGGATATGAGGAAAAATGGGATAACTTGAAGATATTCATCAACTATGGTATGCTTTCACAAGAAGATTTCTATGATCGCGCTAAGGACTTTACATTGTTGAAGGATGTTGAAGGTAAGTATTTTACATTCGAGGAATATAAGACTTTGATTAAAGATGAGCAGACAGATAAGGAAGGTTATCTAGTTTATCTCTATGCAAATAACATGGAGGAGCAGTACACTTATATTGAGGCAGCAAAGAATAAAGGATATAATGTCTTATTGCTCGACGGTCAGTTGGATACTCCTATTGTCAGCATGCTTGAACAAAAACTTGAAAAGGTTCGTTTCACACGTGTTGATGCTGATATTGCAGATCGACTTATTGCTAAGGAGGATACTAAGGAGAATAATCTTGATGCCGATGACAGCAATAACCTTTCAAAGGTATTTAGTTCACAGATGCCACATCTTGAAAAGGCAGAATTTAATGTTGAGGTTCAGTCTCTAGGCGAAAATAATCAACCTGTAGTGATAACACAGAGTGAGTATATGCGTAGAATGAAGCAGATTAGTCAGTTCCAGCCAGGAATGAGTTTCTATCAGCAAATGCCTGACAGTTACACTTTAGTTCTTAACAGTGATCATTCTTTGGTTAAGAAGGTACTTGATAACTGCAATAACAAGATATCAAATGCTCTTAAACCTATTCTTAGTGAGCTGAAAGGCTTGCAGGCACGTCTTACAGCACTGCATCAGAGTCAGTCTAGTAAGAAGCCTGAAGAGGTAACTAAGGAAGAAAAGGATGATTTGCAGAATACAGAGAAAGCAATAAACGAGCAGAAAACCAAGCAGACTGAGATTATTTCGGAGTATGCAAAGGATGATGAGATTGTTCATCAGCTCATAGACTTGGCTTTGTTGCAGAACGGAATGTTGAAGGGACAGGCTCTTGATTCATTCCTGAAGCGTTCTGTTGATTTGATAAAGTAATATCTATCTTAGTGCAGAAGTAATACTTAATAAATGTTAATGTAAAGAAATAACTTGATGTTATGTTTCTTCATTCCAATTAAAAGTATTACTTTTGCACACGCAAATAAGAAATGAGGCTCCGTAGCTCAACTGAATAGAGCATCTGACTACGGATCAGAAGGTTCCGGGTTTGAATCCCAGCGGAGTCACATTCAATTGCAAAACCATAAAAATGGCTCTGTAGCTCAACTGAATAGAGCATCTGACTACGGATCAGAAGGTTCCGGGTTTGAATCCCAGCAGAGTCACAAAAAGAGAAATTCTTTATTGAATTTCTCTTTTTTTATACCCAGGACTTTATTTTCCATCGCTAACAGAATATCTTTTTAATATTACTCGCTTAACCCTTGTAGACAAAGGTTTTGTGACATTATGACATTAGTGGGGGCAGTTCATAAGTTTGGACATACTGTGCTCAAATTAAATAGTCAATAAAATCAAGGTAATTAAAAGATTTATGTTTAATAGATTTGGCATAAAAATTACTAAGATCAAATACAATTTACCGAGAATATCAACCCCCTAAATAAATGAAGAATCCCCAAAAAAAACATAGAACAAACCTACATTACCTACATTTTTGACTTAAATAATTACTAGTCAATAGATTACCTTATGTAGGTATGTTCCTTATCCTACATCTTTCCTACATGATTCCTACATTATAAGCACGTATTTGTACTTAAAACGATGGATTTTGACCCAATGACAATACAAAAGCCGCTTTTTTGTTGTAATATTAAGTTATGTATCTGACTGTAAAGCAAATCACCATGATATCTTTCTTGAAAACCATGAATATCAAAATATTATTTCTATTTCGAAACCAAACTGTTTTATAAAGCATCTTTATATATCAACTTTTTTAGTAAAGGATTTCAGAAACTATAAAGTCATTTAGTAAAAACTTAAAATAATGTATCGTGATTCAGTAAGTATAACCACAAATGTTTATAATCAAATCCTTTTATAGTAAAAATGTATGAAGTACTGCAAATATAAAATCACCTTATTCGGTGCGCCTTTGAGTAATAAGGGCCTAATCACTCCGAAAAGCATGTAGGATAATAGAGTGATTAGGGCCTAATCACTCCCTAAAATGTATAACATGACTATGACTGGAATAGGTATACACATTTGTAGTTATACATTCTGAAACACTATACATATTTTTTAAACCCTTACTGATATACTTTACGAATACTGAAATCCTTTACAGAAACAATTGATATATTGAAATCTTATTACAAATCAGTTTAATATGTACATTTCTCTTACAAAGTTAAATAAAATTCCTCTATACACAAATACATTCCCATGAAAAACACCACGGTGGTTTGCCTTGCGGCTGGAGGCGTGAAGCCTCCAAAGAGCAACTACCTAAATTGCATTCTCATCTCTGCTGGAGTCTTCATACAGTTACTCATGTGTGGCCTTTTGTTATTATAGAAATTAATAATGGAGCTTATAATTTTCCTTGCATCCTCTAAGTTTTTAGGTCTGTCCATACGATACAGCCATTCCTGTTTGATAATCCCATTCACTCGTTCGGCAATGGCATTGTCAGTAGGTTTGTAATCCTCTGTCATGCTGATCGTGGCAGAAATGGAATTAAGTCGTTCCACATAAGCATTGCAACAATATTGTGAACCTCGGTCTGAATGATGTATAAGTTTGCTTAAGTCTGAATTACCAGCTTGCTTTATAGCCTGCTCCAAAGCTGCTATAGTATTGGTAGCCATAAGCGTGTCGGACAATGTCCAGCCGATTATCTCGTGTGTAAAGGCATCAGTGATAAGATGTAGATAACACACACCGTCTTTTGTTTCTATATAAGTAATATCAGCAACCCATAACTCATTGGGAGCAGTCGGTATAAAGTTCTTGATCATATTCTTGTACTTGTGATAATGGTGATTTGAATTTGTCGTATGCCGTTTACGCTGGGGCTTGAGCATAAGATGGTGAAAATGCAACAAAGCGTAGAATTTATCCCGCCCAACCATCTTTTCTGCATATAACTCCTTAAGCATGATAAAGAGTTTGTATGCTCCTATGCCTGGAGCTTCATTGCGTACTTCTCTGACTATACTGATAGTTGTAGTCTCTGTCAATTTTCGTTTTTCCAGCATCTCCTTGCTTACTGAATAATAGCCTACACGTGTTTTACCAAACAGCCCACTCAGACATTCTATTGATAGATTAGAATGTCTGGTGCGAAGGCTATTTACTGTTTGGCGCCAGCTTTTTTTAATAAGTCGATTCCGTAATCTTCCTTGCCTATTTTTAATAACTCATTAAGAGCTTCATTGCGAAGTTCGGAATACTCAAGAGCTTTACGAAGGCAAGATATCTCATACTCAAGTTGCTCTTCTTTTGTCTTAACCAAAGCTGCTTTGGCTTCATCTTTTTTCTTACGCATACTCATTACCTTTTGTATTGTTGTTGTTGACAAAGATAATGATTTATTGGTTAAGGGAAACTCTTTTTCCCACAAATGTAAAGAATGGGCTGCCAATATCCCATATTTGCGAGCAGTAAAACCATATGACAAATCATGCTCATACATGTCTTTTAATACTTGAAGCTTGAAGTCACGACTGTAACTTCGATGTTCCTTTTTTTTCTTTTGATTTTCCATCATTTAATTGTTAAAACGATGTATACCTTTTCTGTATTAAGTCAACAACGGACAAACCTACATGGTCTAACATGTTGTATAACAATACGTTTGGCAAAAACATGTAGGAAACAACATTGAAAAATCAAAAATCAAAAAATATTTTTGATAATCATAACTCAATTAGTTGCGCAATTTGGCTGATGGAATGAACTTTGTTGGAGAGGATCGTTTGATGAATTTTGATAAAGTTATATAGAGTTTCTAATTTGCACATAGATATCAAAAGTGCCACTTGTGAAGTAAAATGTCGCTGTACTGATAGCCGTGAGAGGTGCCGCGCCTTCCAAGACGGCTATCCACGAGATCGCTCAACCTTGTGTGCTTAAATTCGTCCATAACATAAAAATCCACCGTAGGGGGCG
Source organism: Prevotella sp. (assembly GCF_051059605.1). Lineage (GTDB taxonomy): Bacteria > Bacteroidota > Bacteroidia > Bacteroidales > Bacteroidaceae > Prevotella. The sequence continues at coordinate 1,350,035 of NZ_CP050883.1, read as the reverse complement.
ATGTTCTCAGATTTAATTGCTATCTTTACGAAGTCTATCGAGTTTTGCACTCTTTCGTTTTTGCACCATAAGATTAGTGAAAAATCTTGAGATGGAAAAACTCTGAGGAATTTATTGTTCCTCAGTGACTTACAAATTAGTTTAACAACAAATAACGCACATGGTTGCGGAATTAAGGATATGAACTATAACAAATTGATGGTATTAACCCTCGCTGCGTCTGCAGTACTGATGGGCTGCAAGGAGAATGTCCCAAACAACACCAGTCTGGAGGAGGCTGCGGCAAAAGAGAAGGTGTCTTATAAACTGACTGCTCAAGAATCGGCGCAGGTGGATGCGAGCAATGCACTCGGACTGTCTGTGCTGCAGAACCTCGTGATCAAAGAACCGGAGAAAAGTACTGTGGTGTCCCCATCGGGCATCAGATACAACCTATCCATGTTGGCCAGTGGAGCTAATGGTTCCACGTTGTCAGAACTGCAGAAGGCTATCGGTGCTGGGAAGGTAGACTTGGACAGTGTGGATGCGCTCAACCACCGGATGATGATTGGTCAGCAGAAGCCTACCGGCGGCATGGTTCACGGGTCGTCGATGTTGACAACTGCCAACACCTTTGAGGATAAGGGCATCAATATCAGTGAGAGATACAGGTCCTGTCTAGAGGACAGTTATTTTGCTACAGTGAGCCATAGCTGGGGGATAAAGCATACAGCGACTCTGACAAATAAGATCACATTCAAGGCACAGTGGATGTCCTACTTCTACGATCTGAAGAAGGCACCATTCCAGACCGTCTCTGGCGATAGTGTGGAAGTCACTATGATGGAAAATTACGATGATGAAATGAAACTCAGCGGAATGAGCGACAGCCTCTGCTCTGCCGTCTGGCTCCCTTACGACGGCCAGTTCAGCATGGTGGTCATCCTTCCGGCAAAGGGTTCTACTATATCGACGTTGCTCGGCACGCTCACGGTGGACCGTCTCAAACGCATTCAGCATGGTTTGCACCATTACAACGAAATCCTTATACACTTGCCCGTCTTCACGACCAAGGTGAAGACCGACATGAAGGAGAGCCTGGCAAATCTTGGATATGGAAAGATGTTCATCGGTGGGGAGCCCAACTTCTCACGGATGAATGACGGCGCGATACCCTTGTATGTGGAAAAGATGATTCAGGATGCAGAAATTGCCGTCGATCAATATGGCACCACCGCAACGGCTACGACCATCAGTGAGGTTACGGAGTTGTCCGCTATCGTCAGCAAACATCCCACGAAGCTGGACTTCAATGCCGCCCGCCCGTTCTTCTACGCCATTTACGATGCCTTTGGCAACATCTGCTTCTGTGGAGTGTTCACCGGTAAATAACATGAAGTCCTTGAGCTATAATTTGTATAGGGCTGTGTCAAAAGTTAGTCTTTTGGCGTAGCTTCTTTCTTTCATACAACTATCATGTTATGAATTGTAACTTTAGTATTTTTCTGACTTTTTCTTTGGGAGCTTTCATTTCGGGCAAGATAGAGCCATGTCAGGCATCAATATATTCTAAGCCATTTCTTACGTCCGTCAGCGGATCGAAACCCTCTTGGGAGACTTTTATGTCTACAATGAAATCATTGGGTAAGGGGTATTATTGAATCGACCAAGCCCATATCACGCTCATAATGAGCATAAAGTCATTTTCTATGATAATCAGGGATTAATGACGATTATATAAATTACAATATATTCTGTTGCGGATTTTAGGAATAAAACTAAAGTCCAATGGATTTTTGGGCCACATCTAGAGGAGTGACTGATGCAAGATTCTTCCTCTTTAAGATTGCTGAAAATTATGCGTAGCATTATTAAATGCCTAAGTTGATGAACTGAGCCAGTTTTTATATGTTCAGCTTCAAGAGAAGTCTGAAACGTCTCAATTATTATTTGATTGTATTGTTTTTATTCTCACAAATATTAGAGGATGTCTAAAATTTGTCTCAATTTGTTTGTTTTCTGTTACATGTCATTTTATCTGGTATATCATATTCTTTTTCTGTTGTAACAAAATGTTATCGTTTTCATAATAATATGTTTCATTTAAACAGAATTAATGTTTTTAGGTTTTACGGGACAAAATATTTGTATTATCTTTGCGTAAATCAAAACCATTTTATAGGTTGGAATTTATGAAAGATACTAATGCCGAATTCAGTATAATCGCTGAATATTACTCTCAACATTACGAAGAGCTCAAAGCCTTTGTTGCTAAACGCTTGCTATATAGTGAGACCGCTGAGGACATTGTTCAGAATGTCTTTTTAAAGTTGATGTCTATAGATAGCATGGTCACTCCTGTTACATTACCAAGTCTAGTTTATACAACAGCTCGCAACTTGATATATGATTATTGGCGTCATCGTAAGTATGTTGACGAATATGAGCATTATGTAAAGCATTCTGGAGGAATGTTTGCAGGGGTATCTTCTGATAATCCAATGTCGGTTTACTCTGTAAATGAGATCAATGAGATCTTGGAACACGGTATAACATCTTTGTCTGAGCATCAACAAAAGATTTATCGTCTAAACATATATAATGGTATGAAAGTGTCTGAAATTTCTCAGACATTAGATATGAATTACAAAAGTGTTGAACATCGTCTTGGTTCAGCCCGTAAGGAGGTTCGGGAATATATACGCAAGGCTTTGGCCTGATGCGAACATAGTTTATATATATGTACATGAAAAAAGAGGTCTCGTTTTTTGAGACCTCTTTTCTTGTTATATATAGTAAGTGATTTACTCCTGTGGAATGTTATTAAGTATTTCCAAAAGATGATCCCAAACCATTTGTACTGTAGGAATGAACAAACACTCGTCTGGAGTGTGGACATTACGTAGTGTCGGGCCAAAGCTAACCATGTCTAAGTTAGGATACTTCTCTGAGAATAGTCCGCATTCCAATCCTGCATGAATACCTTTTACAACAGGATCTTTTCCAAATAGCTTTTTGTATGCTTCAACAGTAATCTTCACAAGTTTGCTTTCTGGATTCATTTTCCATGCTGGATAACCATCATTTTGTTCAACGTTGGCTCCTGCAAGTTCGAATGTGGCTTTTATAGCGTTTGCCATATTGCGAAGATTGCTCATTACATTACTTCTCTGACTTGAAACTATAGTAATCTTATCTTCTTCACTCTGCACGCTAGCTACGTTACTTGATGTTTCAACCATATATGCAATTGCTTCGTCTTGGCAGTTTGTAAGCGGACCATTGTCTAAAGCTTGCAAAGCAAGAATTACATTGTGTGATGCCGTCTTTGCCAAAACATCTTGTGAGTCTGTGCTATGCATGTCCCAAACCATAGTTGGGTCTGTTACATGGAACTCGCCTTCTACGTCAGCTGCGAATATATTCCAATCAGACATAACCTCTTCTTTCTTATCTGTAGGAACAGTAAATATTATTTTTCCATCGCGAGGTATAGCGTTGTGCATTTTTCCAGAGTTCCATTGTGCAAGACGGATATCCATTTTGTCCTGTTCCATATATAGGAAGCGTGCCATGATCTTTATAGCGTTTGCTCTCTTCTTGTTTATGTCGTCACCAGAATGACCTCCGTTTAATCCTTTTAGTGAACCTTCCATAAAGAAGTAGTTTGCGGGTGCTTTCTCACGTTTGAATGTGAATGTAGCTGTTGTATTAATACCTCCTGCGCAACTTACGAATATTTGTCCTTCATCTTCTGAATCAAGGTTTATAAGATACTTACCGCTCATGAAATCAGACTTCATGCCAAATGCTCCAGTAAGTCCGGTTTCTTCATCACGTGTGAAAACGCATTCAATAGGACCGTGTTCTATATCTTGGCTGACAAGAATTGCTAATTCTATAGCAACTCCAATACCGTCATCTGCACCAAGAGTTGTACCTTTTGCGTGTAACCATTCTCCATCAACGTATGTTTGTATCGCATCTTTGTGGAAATCAAAGTCCACGTCAACAAGTTTGTCACAAACCATATCCATGTGGCTTTGTAATATTGTTGTCGCACGGTTTTCAAATCCCTTTGTTGCAGGTTTGCGTATAAGAACATTACCAGTTTCGTCAACTTTTGTCTCAAGATTATGGCTTGCACCAAACTTCTTAAGATATTCAATCATCATTTCCTCATGCTTTGATGGGCGTGGGATTTTGTTAATTTCGGCGAACTGCTCAAATACATGAGCTGGTTTTAATTCTGCATTACTCATTTTTTATATCTTTTTATTTTGTTTTATTTTGTCCTTTTATTGTTTTATGTTACCTTTGCCACTGTTTAGTGTAAAAGATTCACTGCAAAAGTAATAAAAATGGTAGAAACATTATTATTGAGCGTGTTAATAATTGCTATATGTGTTGCATTATTATGCGTGAAAATCATTCTCCGCAAGAATGGGCAGTTTTCTTCTCAGCATGTCCATGATAATCCTGGATTGCGAAAGAAGGGCATACACTGTGTTATCGATCAGGACAAAGAGGCTCGTAAAGCTGGAAAAGCTTATTGATTAGCTAATGTGTACTGTGGATTCATTGATTCAAAAAGTTAAAAGATAAATAAAAATGAACAAGAAAAACATTTTCAAGACCATGGCAGTTGTAGCTGTAGCTACGATGGCTATGACTAGTTGCGACCAGTCTGCTCCAAAGCTGGACTCTAAATCTGATGCCGCTCAGTCAAATCCAACAAAACTTAAGATTGCTTATGTTGAAGTTGACAGTATTATGAGTCAATACAAGTTCTGTAAGGACTATTCTTTGACTTTACAGAAGAAGGGTCAGAATATTCAGAGTACTCTTGCTGCAAAGCAGCAGCAACTACAGGCAGCAGCTGCTAATTTTCAGCAGAAAGTTCAGCAGAATGCTTATACACGTGAGCAAGCTGAGGCTATCAATGCTGGTTTGCAGAGACAGAATGCTGATTTGCAGACATTGAATCAACGTTTGAGTGCTGAGTTCCAGAGTGAGACAAATAAATATAATAATGCTCTTCGTGACAGTATACAGAATTTCCTTAAGGTTTATAACAAGGATAAGAAATATACTTTGATTTTGAGCAAGGCAGGTGATAACCTTCTTTATGCTGATAAGACTTATGATATAACAAATGAAGTTATTGCAGGTCTTAACAAGTCATACAAGCCTTCTGCAAAGATGGCTGGTGCTGCAGAGAAGAAATAATATATATCATTATTTATAATATAAAAGGTTGAAAGAAATTCTTTCAACCTTTTTTATTTGCATTAATCTGTTATATTTATTTTAAGCCAGTTTACTTCCTTCCATAATCTTTGGGCATATATCATTCAATCCACATTTATCGCATTGCGGATTCAGGCTTTTACATGTATATCTTCCGTGTAAAAGTAACCAGTGATGAGCGTTTGTTACTTCATCCTCTGGAATGTATTTCAATAGTTCACATTCAACTTTAAACGGAGTATTGGCATTAGCTGGAACAAGTCCTAGCCTGTGGCTTACTCTATATACATGTGTGTCAACAGCAAGAGTAGGTTTGCCAAACCATACAGCTTGAATTACGTTTGCCGTTTTTCTTCCAACTCCAGGCAATTTTGTTAAATCTTCTGTGTTGTCAGGCACGTTCCCATCAAAGTCACTCACCAGCATTTTTGACATTTCTGAAAGGTGATTCGCTTTCGCATTAGGATAGCTTACGCTCTTAACTAATTCGAAAATGTCTTCAACATCAGCCTTTGCCATTTCATTCGCAGTAGGATAGTGCTTAAACAAGTTTGGGGTGACCATGTTTATGCGTTTGTCAGTGCATTGTGCGCTAAGTAAAGTCGCAACGAGTAATTGAAAAGCACTACCGAAATCAAGTTCAGTTGTTACGTTTCCAACTTCCTTACCGAAGTAATCTAATATATAGTTGAATCTTTCTTTTCTTGTCATGTTGCAAAAATACAAAAAAATAGTATCTTTGCAACAGAATAACGAAATAAATAAACTATGGATGCTAAAAGAATTTTGAATTTCTTAAGTGATGTTTCCAAAAACAATAATCGTGATTGGTTTCATGAGCATAAGGACGAATATGATTGTTGCAAAGCCGAATTTGAGGCAGGTGTGACAAAGGCAATTGCTGCTATTTCGCAGTTTGATCCTTCTATTTCACACATAACAGCCAAGGATGCATGTTTTCGTTTTTATCGTGATGTTCGTTTCAGAGAAGACAAACGACCATACAAAGATCATTTCGGGGCATTTATAGGCGCTCATGGGAAAAAAGCTCTTCATGCCGGATATTATATTCATCTTCAGCCTGGAGCATGTCTCGTTTCAGCTGGGGCTTATTGGTTGCCGACAAACATCCTTACGGCTTGTAGAAATGAGATCATGGGAAATATTGATGAGTGGCGTAAGTGTGTGGAGAATGGTAAGTTTATTAATCAATTTGGTTATCCTAATGAGGGTGACTGGGAAAAGCATAGTGGAAAAGGATTTGGACTAACACATCTTAAGACATCTCCAAAAGGATTTCCTCGTGATTATGAGTTTATTGAGTATCTTAAAATGAAAGACTATGCTTGTTGGAAATATGTTTCAGATGATTATTATGAAGGTGATGGCTGGCTAGAAAATATGGTAGATATTTTGAAGACAGCCAAACCAATGATGGACTTTACAAATAATGTTATTGACGATTACGAATAAATTCCTCAGCCCTTTTTAGGTCATCCGGGGTGTCAATGCCAACGGTTTCTGCATTAGTCAGTCCAACTTTTATCATGTATCCGTTTTGTAGCCAGCGTAGTTGTTCAAGACTTTCAGCAAGCTCCAATTCTGATTGAGGCAGTTTTGTTATTTCATTTAGAACGTTTGACCTGTATGCATATACACCAAGATGTTTTAAGAAAGTATGTTTCTTTAGCCATTCACTCTTTTCAACACCCCGTATAAATGGTATGATGCTACGACTGAAGTACATTGCATAACCATTGTTGTCAAGGACTATTTTAGGAGAGTTTGGATTTTCTACCGCTTCAATGCTCTCAAAAGGCTTTCCTAATGTGGCTATCTGTGTATTTTTGTCATCAAAACATTTACAAAGAGTCTCTATTTGAGATTTTTGTATGAAAGGCTCGTCCCCCTGGATGTTTACAACTACATCAAAATCACCACCTACTTTTTGTAGAGCTTCTTCAATTCGGTCTGTACCGCTATGATGTTCTGTTGATGTCATCACAGCTTTACCGCCAAATTCCTCTACCTTATTATATATTCTTTCGTCATCTGTCGCAACATATACGGCGTCAAGAACTTTTGAAGCCTGTTCGTATACATGTTGTATCACTGGCTTGCCAGCCAAAAGGGCAAGTGGCTTGCCCGGAAAACGTGTTGAAGCGTATCGGGCAGGGATTAATCCTATAAATTTCATCTTCCTTTTTTGTTGTTTGTTGGTGCAAAATTAATAAAAAATACTAACTTATTTTGCTATTCACCATTATTTTGTTAACTTTGGGCTTGAAACTATAATTTGGAAAACAGTGAAAAAACTTATTATATCAATAATATCCTTAATTCTACCATTCATGGCTACAGCACAGAAGATAGTTCTAGGCTCGTGCACGACTCATGACGATGGTCAATATAAGGGACAGATGATGAATGGAAAACCCAACGGCAAAGGTAATACTGTCTTCAAGAATGGTGACAGTTATGTCGGTGAGTATATAAAAGGTAAACGCGATGGATATGGCGTTTACTCTTTTTCTGATGGTGAAAAATATGAAGGACAATGGTTTCAAGATCAACAACATGGTCGTGGAACTTTTTATTTCTCCAACAATAATAAATATGTAGGTTTATGGTTCCGCGATTTTCAGCAGGGACAGGGTATAATGTATTATTATAATGGTGATAAGTATGATGGTTCTTGGTCTCAGGATAAACGTGAGGGAAAGGGACGTTATACCTATTCAAGTGGTGCATATTACGATGGAATGTGGAAAGCCGACCAAAAAAGTGGACATGGTTTCTTTGATTGGGGCGATGGTACTACATATGATGGTATGTGGGCAAATAATCAACGTTCCGGAAAAGGAATAAATAAGTATGCTGATGGTGATGTATATATAGGTAATTGGGCTGATGATATACAGAATGGTAGCGGTATTTATAAGTTCCAGAATGGCGATGTATATGAAGGTGATTATGCACAGGGCGAACGTACTGGTGAAGGTATCTTCAAATATGCATCTGGTGATCGTTACACTGGACATTTCAATGAAGGCGAAAAGGACGGTATGGGGACTTATGAATGGCGTACTGGTGATGTATATGTAGGCTTATGGAAGAATGATTTGCAAAATGGACATGGTAAACTTACCAAGAAAAATGGTGATGTGTTTGAAGGTGACTTTAAAGACGGACATATTGAAGGAGAAGTAATTATCCATTATGCTAATGGAAGCCGTTTCAAGGGAACATATAAGAAAGGTCTTCGCAATGGTGCTGCTATTGAGGAGGATAAGGATGGAAACCGTTTTGAAGGTTCTTATGTAGATGATGTTCGTGACGGACGTTTTGTAGAGAAAGATCGTAACGGAAACGTCACAAGAACTGGACATTATGAAAGTGGTAAATTATTTCTAGACTAATACAATAGATAATATAAAAACAACAACTTAAAAACACTGAAATTATGATAATTGATAAAATTGAGAATCTAGATAAATATATAAGTCTTAATCCGTTATTCGCTGATGTAGTGAAGTTTTTGGAAAACAATGACCTCAATACACTCGAAGAAGGAAAACATGAGATTAAGGGGACAGACTTGTTTGTTAATGTACAAGCTAACCCTGGCAAGAAATTACAAGATGCTGTTCTTGAGTTTCATAAGAAAATGATAGATATTCAAATCCCTGTCAGTGATTCTGAAACTTTTGGATATACTCCGGTTGATGAATTGCCTGAGGCAGAATTTAATGAACAGAAGGATATTGCTAAACTTCCTGATGTAGAGCCACAGACTTATGTGACACTTAATCCAGGACAGATGGCTATTTTCTTTCCACAGGATGGTCATGCACCATGTATCTCTGAATCTGACTGTTTGAGAAAAGTCATATTCAAGATTCAAGCATAAAAAAATAATCTAAATTATGGCAACAAGGAAAGTTACTGAAAAGAAAGTTGCTGCAAGAACAACAAAGAAAACTACGGGTTGTGGGCATATTGGAATTGTGAAGAACGATCCATATCTAGAACCTTATGAAGATGCTATTTGCGGGCGTCACGATAATGTGTTGCGCAAATTGGCCCAGTTTACTAACAACGGAAAGAACAGTATTGCTGATTTTGCCGCTGGATATGAATACTATGGACTTCATATGTTGAGTAGGGAATGGGTGTTCCGTGAATGGGCACCTAATGCCACAGCAATATATCTTGTTGGTGACTTCAATGACTGGAAAGAGGATGACAAGTTTCTTGCTCATCGCATTGAAGGCTCTGAAGATTGGGAACTTCGTGTACCTCTTAAATATATTCATCATGGAGACTTCTTCAAGATGCATGTAAAATGGAATGGTGGCGAAGGTGAACGCATACCTGCTTGGGCAACACGTGTTGTACAGGATGAACACACAAAAATATTCTGTGCACAGGTATGGAGCCCAGAACAATCTTACCAGTGGAGTGAGAAGTCTTTTTCTCCATCAACTTCTCCGTTGCTTATCTATGAATGTCATATCGGCATGGGACAGGATGCCGAAAAAGTTGGTACATATACAGAATTTAAGGATAATATATTACCCAGAATTGCTAAAGACGGATACAACTGTATTCAGATAATGGCTATACAGGAGCATCCTTATTATGGTTCTTTTGGTTATCATGTAAGTTCTTTCTTTGCGCCTTCTAGTCGTTTTGGAACTCCAGAGGAGTTGAAGGGGCTTATAGATGCAGCCCATTCTAAAGGTATAGCTGTGATAATGGATATTGTACATTCTCATGCTGTAAAGAATGAAGCTGAAGGCTTGGGTAATCTCGCAGGTGATCATAATCAGTATTTCTATCCCGGAGAGCGTCATGAGCACCCTGCTTGGGACAGTCTGTGTTTTGATTATAGCAAAGACAATGTTACGCATTTTTTGTTAAGCAATTGTAAGTATTGGTTATCTGAATTTCATTTTGATGGATTCCGTTTCGACGGAGTAACGTCAATGCTATATAATAGTCATGGGCTTGGAGAGGCTTTTAGTGGATATGGTGACTATTTCAACGGTAACGAGGATGATAATGCCATTTGTTACCTTACTTTGGCAAATATTCTCATCCACAAAGTGAATCCCAAGGCTATAACAATCGCCGAAGAGGTTAGCGGTATGCCTGGACTTGCTGCTAAGTTTGAGGATGGAGGATATGGTTTTGACTATCGCATGGCAATGAATATTCCTGATTTCTGGATAAAATCTATAAAAGAATTGAAAGACGAGGAATGGAAGCCTAGTTGCATATTCTGGGAGGTTAGAAATCGTCGTAATGATGAAAAGACAATATCATATTGTGAGAGTCATGACCAAGCCTTAGTAGGCGATAAGACAATTATATTCCGCCTTATTGATGCTGATATGTATTGGCATTTTAAGAATGGCGATGAGAATGATAAGGTTTGTCGAGGTATAGCTCTTCACAAGATGATAAGACTTGTGACTGTATCTACAATAAATGGTGGTTACCTGAATTTCATGGGTAATGAATTTGGACATCCTGAATGGATTGATTTCCCACGTGAAGGTAATAATTGGAGTCATAAATATGCGCGTCGTCAGTGGAATCTTGTTGATAATAAGGATTTGGACTATCATTATCTTGGTGATTTCGACCGTGAAATGTTAAAGGTGATAAAGAGTGAGAAGAATTTTAACCGAACTCCTATTCAGGAAATATGGCATAATGATGCCGACCAGATATTGGCTTATATGCGTGGAGATCTTCTTTTCGTTTTTAATTTTTCTCCAACTCGTTCGTTTACAGATTATGGATTACTTGTTCCAACAGGTAGCTATGATGTTGTTCTCGATACCGACAATAAAAAATTCGGTGGCAACGGTTTGAATGACGATTCTATGATGCATCTGACTAATTACGATTCTTTATATATTGATGAACGCAAGGAATGGTTAAAACTTTACCTACCGGCTCGTTCAGCATTGGTATTACGAAAAAATTGATAATATATTATTATATAATAAATGTCAAACTATTCTGTTAAGGATGGCACTTGTGTAGTAAGAATTGCATGTGCCGTCTTATTTGTTTCTTTTACGTTTCTGTATCTTTATGATTATCAGGATGATATTTTAGCAATGGCACAGCATGTGTTGTCTGATGGACTGACACATTATAACCGCACAATCGGAGCTGTTCTCATTACTGTTGTTTTGTGGTTGTTGCAGATAGGTTTCTATGCACTGTTCCGTCTGCAAGGTCGTGCACATGCAATTACTTTTTTCCCATCATTGCTTACGCTTGCGGTTATCACATCGCCAGATAATTCTATTGACGAAGGATTTACTTTTGGCGCATGGCTTGTAGCCTGGCCGGTTCTTATGCTTATTTGCATTGGAGTTATGTGGTATGCACGTCAAGTCCAACAATATGAACCAGTAGATTCTTCTAAGGGATTTCTTTCTCGCCGAGCATGGATAAACTATGTTACCATGTGTGTTATGTTTGTTTTTGTTGGTCTATTCAGCAATCATAATGATGTGTTTCATTATCGTATGCATGTTGAGAGTTGTCTTAATGACAGTCTTTTTGATGAAGCATTGGCAACTGGAGAAAAATCAAATAAAACAGATTCTAGCCTCACAAGTTTGCGTATTCACGCTCTTGCTGAAAAAAATCAATTGGGAGAACGCTTGTTTGAGTATCCCCTCGTAGGTGGTTCTGCAGCAATGCTTCCAAATGGTAAGAGTGTGAAGTATCTTATGTATCCAGAGAAGAATCTGTATAAAAATCTAGGATGTTGGTTAAAACAGCATATGTCAACGATGCACTATCTTAAGTTTGTACATCGACATAAACTTGCCACTAAGTCTGCGCATGATTATTTACTCTGTGCTTATCTTCTTGATGGTAATTTGGATGCTTTCGTACATTCTATAGGGTTGTATTATGATATTCATGGTCAGATGCCAAAGCATTATCGTGAAGCTCTTACTTTGTATAATCATTTGCGGTCTAATCCATTTATATCATATCGTAGTACAATAATGGAAACAGATTTTCAGGATTTCCAGACATTAATTCATAAATATAATAATCCTGTTGAGCGCGCTGCAGCGCTGAGAGATACTTACGGAAATACGTATTGGTGGTATTATTACAATCTGTATTCTTGTAAATCAAAGTATAATTTATGAAATGTATGTTGATGATTTCAGCAATGCTTTAGTCAGCTCTTTGTGGTCGGGCTTATAATCATGATCTTAAATTGGTTGATGCAAAGGTTTTCTCATCAATAGTAGTGTATTGATGAGACCCTCTTGGCACTGACGTATATGGATTCTGACGATTCTTATTAATTTAGTTAGTGATTAAAGGCGAGTGACTTTGATGCCGATAAGAACCTTGCCTGACTACAAATTTCTATTCAGGTATGTCACATTGTGAGAATGATTGGGCACGTTGATTGTTTGTTCCGTTTATGTTTCTTTTAGGAAAGTAGGCAACTATATTTCATTATAATGATAATGTATCTTTGTTTATAGGTATTTCTATATCTCCAAAATCAATCATGGCATTAAACAGTCGTATAGCCCTGTATTCAAAGATATCCTTTTCATTTATATCCTTTTCTTTAATAATATTCTTATTTATTAGATAGGCTCGTTTTGTTCCTTTAAGTAGAGGATGCTTAGGTGTGTACCAAGTGTTTCCATCAAATAGGGCAATATTTGTAAAAGAGGTATCTGTAATGAGGCTGTTTTTAGAAATGATGATTTCATCATATAACCCTTTCTTTTCAACAAGTTTGTTTATAGCAGAACGGTCTGTGCTTTTGAAACTATATTCTATATGCTTGTCTGTAACAATCTTTAGTGTTTTTATATTGCGCATAGAGTATTTAGAATATGATATATCCTCAATACCATTTTCTCCATATACAACTCTTACTTTTATAATGCCATTGCTCTCTTGGGGAGTAATATATTTGTTAAGGTCTATATTTTCTTCCGTTTGCCAAAAGTGATGTCGTGTATTATTTAACCTGTTATTATGGTAATCAATATTGCAGGCACAACCATTAATCATCTTTATCGTCTCTACAAATTGGTACATATATTTTTTGTTTTATTTCGTTATATTCCTTGTTGCAATCACTTTTTGAAGTTATTCCTCCACCTGTTTTGAAGACATATCCATCTCCCTTTTTCTCAATGAATCTTATCATTACGGCACTATCAATATTTCCGTTGATGCATATTCCCATTGTTCCGGTGTAGAAGCCACGTTGATAGTCTTCCGCTTCTGCGATTATATCTACAGTTTTTTTCTTAGGTGCTCCTGTAATAGAACCAGCCGGAAGCTGTGATTCAATAATGTCTCCTATGTGTTGTCTGTAGTCATCTGATAGCTGTCCACTGATTTGAGAACTAGTCTGTATGATTTTTCCCGTATTGTTTGATATATAGTCTATATATCTGTATTTGTCAACTCTCACATCTGTTGCAATCTTACTTAGATCGTTACGTATCAAATCTACTATTGTTGCATGTTCTGCACTTTCTTTGGCATCAGAAAGTAATATGCTTTCTGCGTCAGGGTTTGTGGCATCTGCAGTACCCTTCATCGGAAAAGAATATATTCTTCTGTTATTTATCTTTATGAATGATTCTGGTGAGAAACAAACTAATTTGTCTTTTATCAGAATACGATATTTGGCTTTAGAATTTTTGAAGATATACTCCATAGACATATTTGTTTTTACAGGTACACAACATGTGTAGTTTGCAAGATAACTATTGCCAGCCATGATGTTTTTTCTTACGATGTTAAAGCCTTTGGCATAACTTTCTATAGTTGGCATGTCTATATTCCATGTAATATCGCGTTCATTTTTTATAGCTGATGATGAGACGTTTGTAATACCGTTGAAGTCATATATTATCTCTGTATCGTTTATTTCTTCAAGCGATTTTATGATAGCTTCATCCCCTTTATAGTTGATAACAAAAAGAAATGGCACATTTTGTTGTCCCAGTTTGTTTATGTAATCAATATATTCTTGTTTCATTCTTAATATGCTATGTTCTTGATAATTCTTCTATACAAAAAACTATACAGTGCTAGTTTCTTGCAAAAATAAAGATAATTATCTGAACAACCAAATGCTTTCTGGATATTTATGTGAGTATCTTTGAGTTGTCTTACTATTAGTAACAAATGCAGTTACTGTAAAATATTTATATAATATTTGGCGATGTCATGCCTTTGATGTAACTTAGCAACCAAATCCAGTAGAAATATGAAAATAGGTAGATTTGTATATAGAGTGGAACTCGTGATGTTATTATTTACTTGTTGTTCCATTACAGAAAATATTTATGCCGATAACGGCAGAAAGAAAGTAGCTGTGGTACTTTCAGGAGGTGGTGCAAAGGGAATGGCACATATTGGTGTGCTGAAAGTTATTCAGAAAGCCGGTATTCCAGTGGACATTGTCACTGGAACATCTATGGGTAGTATTGTAGGAGGATTGTATAGTGTTGGTTGGAACGCAAACGAACTTGATTCTCTTGTGCGTAGGCAGGATTGGATGTTCCTTCTTTCAGACCGTGATGATTATTATTCTCAGAATCTATTGAATCGTGAAAAGCAGAATACATATTTTATTTCTAAAACACTAACCGCAAAAAAGAAAAATATTTCTGGTGGAGGAGGATTTATACAGGGTATAAATCTATCCAAACTTTTCACTCGTCTTACTGCTGGATACAATGATTCTCTGAATTTCAACAAACTTCCTATTCCTTTTGCATGTGTTGCAACTAATATTGTTGATAACACCGAATATGATTTTCATAGCGGTGTGCTGGCTGACGCGATGCGTACAAGTATGTCAATCCCTTATGCCTTTACTCCAATAAGGAGGGATGCTATGATGCTTGTTGATGGTGGTTTACGCAATAACTATCCGGCAGATGTTGCAAAAAGTATGGGAGCTGATTATATCATAGGTTCAACGGTACAAAGCAAACCAAAGACTGCCGACGAACTTACAACCGGAGCGGCTGTTCTTACTCAGGTCATTGACATTAATTGTAAGAACAAATATGATGATAATATTGCAATAACAGATATTCCCATACGTGTTAATACATCAGGTTATGGTCCTGCCAGTTTTTCAGATGTTGCTATTGATTCGCTTATACAACGTGGTGAACAAGCAGCTATGGCACATTGGGATGAGTTGATGGCTCTGAAGCGTAAGTTGGGGTATCCTGATGATTATATGCCTAAATACCTCCATGCTAGTGATGAGGCAAAGGTTCCCGTTGATTTCGCCAATAAAACTGTTGATAGCAGACCTCCTCATGATGTAATACAGGGAAATCTTGGTGTTAGATTTGATACTGAGGAAATTGTGGCTTTGCAGATTAATGGTGTTTACAAGTCATCTTTGAAGCCTCTTGATATAGAAGCCACTTTACGACTTGGACAGCGTATTATGGCTAATGCCCAAGCAATACTTACACCTAAGAAGAATATTAAAATAGGATTTGGATATACTTTCCACTATGATGATATAGATATTTATAATCATGGTAACAACGACTATAATATAAAATTCAATCATCATCAGGTGGGACTGAATATTATGGGAGTTAATATGAAAAACCTTATATTGGATTTAAGCGCACATTTTGATTATTACAACTATCGCAACATGCTTGTATCTGGAGAGGCATTTGGCAATAATGTGATGCTTCGTGATGACCATTTCTTTAGTTATCATACCAAATTGCATTATGATTCAGAGAATACGGGTATTTTCCCAACACGTGGAGCAAAGTTCAATGCAGAGTATGCTTATTTCACAGATAACTTCACAAAATATAAGAACCATCTTGGTTTTAGTGAATTAAGCGCAATGTGGCGAATCTCATTTGCTCTTAACAGTCGTTTCACGTTGCAGCCAATGGCTTATGGACGTTTACTCTTTGGAAGTGATATTCCATATATACGTCAAAATGTAATTGGTGGTCAGTGGTTTGGGCATTACTTTGAACAACAGTTGCCTTTCGTAGGAGTAGGGAATGTGGAATTAACGGATCCTCATTTTATTGCTATGCAGTTGAAGGCGCAACAGCGTTTGGGAACAAATAACTATATTTTGTTTCATATAGCAGCAGCACAGCATGGTGACAAACTTAGAAATATATTAGATAAGGGACCTATGCTTGGTTATCAGTTGGGATATTATTATAAGACGATGTTGGGACCTTTAGGTGCTAATTTGGAGTACTCAAATAAAACAGATTGTATACACTTTTATATAAATCTTGGTTTTGAGTTTTAAGTAAATGGGGAAGATAAATTGCTTTATCCTCCCCATTTTTCTATTTATTTATATTTATTCTGATTCCTATATTAAGATTGAAGTTAAAAGGATTTTCTGTATATATGTTTGTTATATCACTTCCGTTCTTAAAATGATAGCTTATACCTGGTTCAGCATATAAACTTAACGATTTGTCAGCTTTATATTCTATACCCGCTGCTGCGTTTGTAGAAAACAAAAGTCTGTTACTCTTTATGTTTTCAGTTGTAGAATATGTTTCTGTTCCATTAGCGTCGTAAGTTGTCTTAGCTTTGCCGTTGACGAGTTTTTCGGCTTCTCCACCTGCTGTTGCATATATGTTTATGGCGTTGTTGTGCCAAATGCTATAGCTTGCCGATAGTGGTAGACCTACATAATGCAGCTTTTGCTCCTTTATGTTCTTTTCTCCACGACTGTTTATGGTAAAGTCCGATGAAAGGTAACTATAAGTGAAACCCGTCTGTAAACTCCATCTGTCATTAATCTTATAATTTATGGATACACCAAGTTTAATAGGTTGGTGATGTTTGGTTTCCGTTGTAAGTTCATTGTTTGAATATACGGCATAATACTTATTGTCGTTAATCATTTTATCAGAACTATCTCCATAATAGTATGCATTAGCCAACATTACTCCATTTTGTGAATTGCTGTAACCATTCATTATCCCAGAGTAGTATGTGGACACTCTTATTTCTGTGTCATGATTCTTACTGTGATGATATTCATACTTATAGTCATTATATACCCGTTCTGTATAGTTTTTATTACTTGATGTCTTTTTCTGGGACGTGTCTTTTTCTTTTTCTTTTGTTGTCGTCTCTTGGGCAATAAGGGCTTCTTTATTAATAGATGCGTCTTTATTTATATCTGTATCTTCTGGTGTTAATCCAATTTCTCTCTTTACTTCATTTGAAATCCTTTGTATTATGTTTCCGTTTTTCTTATAATTCAATAAATCGTCCTCACTTTTCTTTTCGATCTCATTTACTTGTTTTCCTTTGTTATTATCTGCAATTTTAATATCATCATTGTTATTATAATAGTTTTTATAGTTATATAGAATAAAGGCTAAAGATATTGCTGCTACAGCTATCACCGAACGCAATGTCCACATAGATACAGTGTTTGCTTTTTTTGAGCGTGTAGGAGCAATGCCACGACGTTCCATCTCTTTCTTGATGTCGTCGAGCAGACCTTCCGGGGCTTTTCTGTTGCCGTCCCTTATTCGGTCTTTGATATCGTTAATCCATTGATCCTTCATTTTATTCTTTTTTTAATCTGTAGTCCTTTATCATCTTGGCAAGTTGTTTCTTTGCCTTGTGAAATTGAGATGCTGATGAATCAGCTTTTATATTAAGTATCTTAGCTATTTCCTTATGACTTTTTCCTTCAATAACGAAAAGATTGAATACTGTTCTGTAGCCGTCAGGAAGCTTTCTTATCATATTTGTCAGTACCTCTTCGTTTAGGTTGCCTATTTCTGGCTCTTCATCTTGAATGTCAGGTGGTTCTTTTTCTATATTTACAATTGGTGAATTTTTTTTCTTCCTTATGCATTGTAACGATTCGTTAATCACAATTCGTGTAATCCATGCACGCAGCGAACCATTTCCCCTATAATTGAATTCTCCTATCTTTGAGAATATTTTTATAAAACTTTCCTGAAGTACATCTTTAAGTTCGTCATCGTCAGGTATATATCTGGCACAGACAGCGGTTAGATAATCGGCATATTCTGAATATAGGCAGTCCATAGCCGAAGCATCACCTCGTCTGAATAGTTTTATTATATGTTTTTCCTTGTCTGTGCCGAATATATACATATATTATTTAGATGTTGATCTTGAGCGGTATTTGAATTTTGCGGTCTTTTCTCCACTGAATGAGTTCCATTTCACAGTAAGATCTACAGTTTTACCTTCTGTATTGGGTAATGAGTCTAGCTTGAATGCTATTAGTCCGTCTTTCAATATACCACTTTTATCTCCGTTTGCATTGTGATGCAATACTACTTCATAAGGGTTGCTTCCTTTCACAAGGTTTAATTCATGAGTGATGTTGTAGCCGAAATATGTACGGAAACGCAATGTGAGATACCCGTCTTCAACAACTGTCACCCAGTCTTTCACTATTTCCACAGGGTCAGTTCCGTATTTAGTGTCGTTGTTTGTTCCTAAATCGGCAGCCATGTTTTTTGTGCGTATACTGTCTATCCAGTTTACATAAACAGAATTTATGTTACTACTGTTTACTTTATTATAATTCACAAGAGCACGTACTTCCTTGTCACCATATGGTGGCTTAGTAATGTTACTTGGATACAGTTTGGTACTGTCGTCAAGCTGTAGCATAAGCTTACCTCCTTCGTTCTTTACAGTTACTATAGCAGAAGGATATTGCATACTGTAGTTGTTATCGTCGTTGTCGTCGTCTAGACAAGACTGTAAAACAGGCATTGTCGATGCCAAAAGCAATAATGTGGCAATAAATTTAATATGTTTCATAACTAAAAAGTATTTGGTTTATTACACACTCTAAATGTACATATAGTATATACCTTGCCTGAAAGAATGTTTTTTTCTTTTTGCAAAGATAATAATATTACTGTTAATAGCAATTTATTACTCTTGATATAGGTCAATTAAATATGTAACACAAAGATTTCGTTTAAAATATGTATAAATATACTTTGCAAATTAAATGAATTTTTATACCTTTGCAACTCTTAAAAGAAAGTTTATAAATGTTTAGAATATTATTCTTATTGTTTCTAGGTATTGGAATAGGATATTTAATGCGTAATGTGCGTGGAATAAGGCATGTGGAAAAGACCACAAGGCTTACTATATTTGCATTATTGTTTGTCTTTGGTATAACAATAGGTTCAAACCATGCATTATTGAATAATATTGCTTACTTCGGTTGGCAGGCTGTTGTAATAGCAGTCTTTGGTATCGTCGGAAGTTTCGGCGCATCATATTTGTTTAATCGGGTATTGACAAGGAAAGGAAAGCAAAAATGAAAGAAAATTTATTGTTATTAGTGTCGTTGTTGTTAGGAATTACCATTGGTGCTTTTGATTTAGCGCCCATATGGTTGCATAACGCATCGTTGCCTATGATTATTCTTTCGTTGCTTGTTCTTCAAGTTGGAATGGGAGTTGGCAGTATGGATAATCTTGGCAGAATGATACGCTCTATTCACTGGCAGATGTTCTTGTTACCGGCATGCACAATTGCAGGAACTTTACTTTTTACTTCATTGGCTTTTTTATTTTTCAGTAATCATAAACTTGGTGATATAATGGCAATTGGTAGTGGATTTGGTTATTATTCATTATCATCAGTGCTTATTGCCCAGATGAAGACTATTACTGTTGGACCTGCTCAGGCTACCCAATTAGCTACAATTGCATTATTGGCAAATGTGGTAAGAGAGCTTCTTGCGTTGTTTGGTTGCAAATATTTTACGAGAAAAGGTAGCTGTTTTGCTGCTATATCTATTGCCGGAATAAACTCAATGGATGTTTGTCTTCCGTCAATATTACGAGCAGCCAATGATAAGACGTTGGTTCCTGTTGCTGTCTTTCATGGAATAATTCTTGAAATAAGTATACCAATGCTTATTGCTTTTTTCTGTCAGTAAATGGCTTGGTGGAGAAAAAAGCAGAAGGCATCAATGATAAGATAAGAGTGATGTAAAGAAATGCATTTGGTCTCAACGACGAAAAGTATTTCAAACTTAGGCTATATGCTCTTCATGATAGTAGCATCTCTCAAAATGTCTGATGAACCTAATTTGGATGTTTAGAGCCTAGATTTCTTCGTGATAATTTAATTTTTCAATATTTAGGATGTCTTCCCTGCTTTTTGGTGTGTTTTTAGCTACGTAGCTACGGCATCTCTCACAAAGCCTATAAACACTGGGAAAAAAAATACGTAGCTAGGTTAATTTAGCTTCGGTGAGCTACGTTTTAGCTACGTTATCTATTTCTACTTATATAATGTACGTGCATACACGTGCGCACCTAGGGTTTTGAGAAATATAAGTGTCGAAGTGTCAACTTAATGAATATCAATATTTTATCGACCAATTTGACTAAATAAAGTGACGGTGATCTAACGGTCAAATATCGAGTTTCGCATGCGTTTCTATATAGAAACGCAACTAGTTCCATATAGAAACGCAAACGTTTCTACGACGTTTTACCTCCTATTGCTTCGTAAAACGCAGTGCAATATAACGTAAAACGCACTGTAAAACATCGTAAAACGCATCGAAATTCTTCGTAAAGTACAAGGCAATATGAGGAAAATCTTTACCCATATTTTACCGACGAATGACCGACACTTCATTCGAACAGAAAAGAGTTCTAATAAGTTGATTCTCAACGGATAGACACTTCGACACTTGTTTTTACGAAAAAGCCTGAGTGTGCGCATATGTGCGCACGTGTATTACAATGTGTAGCTCCAAGTATTTAAAACTTTGGCTAACAGTCTAACCTTAATCTGATTGCATAGACAAAAATTTTGCAGTATCTTTGCCAAGGATTCAGCGGAATTCAGCAGAACATTTAAACAAGCTTGGAAATTCTGTTATCGTTTACTGAATCTATTTTCACATCCTCAGTTCCTCAGATGCAGCAAACAGTTCTTTGATAAATTCACTCTTCGAATACATTTCATCCTTAAAACAACACAAATTGACGTAGCTAGAACGTAGCTAGACGTAGCTAAATCCTGCAAGCTACGTTCTGTAAAGCTCTGTTTATAGGCTTTTTAGGGAGATGCCGTAGCTACGTAGCTAGAAAAAAATAAAAACGTATGAGGACTTCTTTATTAATTATGCCAATATTTATTAAAATGGTAGAGTGGTGAAGACGTTACTGTTATTTTATTAGTAGTTTTGCACATGAAAAAAATAAAGTAAAGAAATGAAGAATAAGAATTATAAGCAATTGTTAGCTCTTGGTACATGTCTAATCGCACTTGCTGTAGTTGCTGTTGTGCGTGACGGCAAGGTTTGGGGACATAAGATGAGCATGGCAAATAAAGAAATTGTCGATAAAGGTGGAAAAGTAAATCCGATGAGCTCATTGCCTGATGGAACAGTGATAATTAATACTTCATCGTTAGCTAAAGATGTCAATGGATACGGCGGTAATGTGCCATTGGAGATATATCTGAAAGATGGAAAGGTCGTTAAGATAAAGGCATTAAAGAACTCAGAAACTCCTGAATTCTTTGCAAGGGCATCAAAATTGCTTACTGCATGGAATGGTAAGACTGTTGATGATGCTCAGAAAATGCAAGTAGATGGTATGAGTGGTGCTACATATTCGTCACGTGGCATTTTAGGTAATGTTCAACGTGGATTGCAATACGCTGCTAAAAACGCAGTGAAGCCATCTCCTTTTGATAATATGGACCTTAGTGCAAAGAATATTGCTGGACTTGTAGTTGTGCTTATGGGAGCTATAATACCACTGTTCTATCGCAAAAAGAAATATCGCACAGTGCAACTCGTTCTTAATGTTGTCGTATTGGGATTCTGGTGTGGTACCTTCATTTCTTATTCACTAATGGTTGGATATATGTCAACAGGTATTAATATATGGATTTCAATTATACCGATAATAATGCTAATAACGGCATTTGTTTATCCTCTTTTTGGCAAGAGAAGCCATTATTGTACATATATATGTCCGTGTGGCTCTTTACAGGAGCTTGCTGGAAGGATGAATAAGCGCAATAAGTTAAAGATGAAACCAGAAACAGTAAAGATGCTTGGTAAGTTTAGAGAAATATTGTGGGCTGTACTAATGATGATGATGCTTATTGGCGTAGGTTTCGAATGGATGAATTATGAGATTTTCTCAGCCTTTATTATTGCCAGTGCATCAGCAACAGTATTGGTGCTTGCAGCCTTATTCATGGTATTATCTGTTTTTGTGCCACGCCCATATTGTCGTTTCGTTTGTCCTACCGGTACATTATTTAAAGTTGCGCAAAACTCAAAATGATATGATAAAACTTATTTTATTTGATTTAGGTGGAGTTATCTATACCAGTGATCGTGACGAATCTGTGAAAAGATTTTCCGCACTTGGATTGGACAATGCTGATTCACGTCTTAACGCCTATACACAGACTGGAATATTTGGAGATTTGGAAAATGGGAAAATCACAGACAAAGAGTTCCTTGAGGCTTTGGGAAAAGACATTGGCCATGAAATTAGTTGGAACGATTGTAGGCATGCCTGGCTTGGATATGTTGCTGATTTACCAGAAAGAAATATAATACTTCTTGAGACTCTGCGAAAACAAGGTTACAGACTAGCTTTAGCTAGTAACACAAATGAGTTTATGATGTCGTGGACTTGCAGCAATGAGTTTGACGGAAAAGGAAACAGCATAAAGCATTATATGGATGAACTTTATGTGAGTTATAAAATAGGTGCACTGAAACCCTCCAAACGCTTTTTTGAGTATATTCTTGAAAAGGAAAATGTGAAGCCTGAGGAAACTCTGTTTATTGATGATAGTTCAAATAATGTGGATGCTGCAAAAAGTATGGGTATCAATACCATACACGCTCTCAACGGTGAGGACTGGGCAAAAGATGTTTTATACGTGTGTGCGCACACAAATATTTGATTTAGGTCAAGAAAACGATGCAATAATGATTTAAATCCTATTTATTCTTGGAATGTATTCAAATCATTCATACCTTTGCATCAACAAAAGGTTAATAGATTGTTTAGGTTTTTAGTTATTAGGTTTAAAGATTGTGATTCGGAATGGTATTAGATTTAAGGTAAAGATTCAAGATTGTAGGATAACCGAGAGCGAAAGCGTCGCTCTACATAGAAATTTCAAATCACAAAATATAGCAGTTTTGGAAGTGATTCCGGAACTGTTTTTTTTTGTTGTTAGAAATCTCACGAATAGTATTGTCACTATTAATTGAATAATCCAAAATGCAATGATAGCTTTGATTACTTATATAATTAGCAAATAAAATAGGTTTTATTTTGTGCTTTATTCAAAATACTATATATTTGCAGTTAAAATTTATAATCAATTAAAGAAAATGAAAAGAATCAAGTTCATATTGTTTCTTGTTGTCATATTAATCTTATCAGCTTGTGGTACAACACAAACTGTACCAATAACCGGGCGCAAACACAATTTACTCTTTTCTGATTCTGAAATACTCAGTTATAGTAGCCAGGAGTATTCAAAATATATGCAAAGCGCCAAGAAATCAACTGATGCTACTAGCACAGCTATGGTTCAGCGCGTTGGAAAGCGATTGGCTGCAGCTGTTAATACATATCTGAAAAATAACAATATGGCTTCCGAAATACAAAACTATTCATGGGAGTTTAATCTTGTCGCCGACAAAGAGGTTAATGCCTTCTGTATGCCGGGTGGTAAGATTGTTGTTTATGAAGGTCTGCTACCTGTTACGCAGAATGAGGCTTCTCTTGCTATTGTCCTAGGACATGAAATAGCTCATGCTGTAGCTAAGCACAGTGCTGAACAGATGTCAAAGAAAGCACGTCAACAATATGGAACTATGGCATTGGGAACTATACTTAATTCTGCAGTAGGAAGCGGAGCGGGAGATCTTGCGTCTGGAGTAGCGGGAGAATATTTTTCTTTCCGTAATTTGAAATATAGTAGAGATAACGAGAGTGAAGCTGATTACATGGGATTGATATTTGCAGCCATGGCTGGTTACAATCCTGAGGTTGCTGTACCTTTCTGGAAGAGAATGGCAGAGCAGGGTGGAAGCAGTAATAAAAACGACTTATTCAGTGATCATCCCTCTGATTCAAAGCGTATTGCTGCAATAGAGACACTTTTACCTAACGCCTTGAAATATTATCAGGCATCAGGCTATGTTAACAATAATAACGTTGTAAAGAAGCCAACACGTAAATCAATAAAGAAATAATATTCGTTACCTTTACTTTGAATTATATACATTGTGAGGGTGGCATATTAATATAATAAATAATTTAATGCTATGATAGAATTTATTACAAGTAATTTATGGGTGTTTTGGGCAATCGTGATGTTTGGTTGTCTGATACTTGAATTAAGTTCCGGAGACTTCTTCGTAACATGCTTTGCTATAGGAGCTTTTGTTTCTATATTTACGTCGTTAGTCTTGCCGTTTTGGGCTCAAGTCTTGATTTGGGCTTTTTGCTCAATATTGAGTATACGATTAATTCGTCCTCGTTTGATGGAACGATTGCACAAAGGCGGTGAAAATAGAGTAAGTAATATTGATGCACTGATAGGCAGAGTGGGTGTGGTCATAGAGTCTATAGAACCTGATGGAAGTGGATATGTAAAAATAGACGGAGACGAATGGAAAGCCGTTAGTAATGTAACGGAGCCAATATCTAAAGGACAGAAAGTGGAAGTAATAGGCCAGGAGTCTATTATTGTAACAGTAAAACCAGTTTAATCATTAAATAAAATAAAATTATGAGTATTGCTTTTTATGCTTTAATTGCAGCCGTAGTGCTTGCAATCATCTTTATAAAGATGACGGTGGTAATAATTCCACAGAGTGAAACAAAAATTATAGAGCGACTTGGAAAGTATTTCGCAACCCTTAAGCCAGGTATTAACATTATTATTCCGTTTATAGACCGTTCAAAGGCAATGGTATCAATGTCTAATGGAAGATATATTTATACTAATACCATTGATCTTCGTGAGCAGGTTTATGATTTTGATAGACAAAATGTTATTACCAAAGATAATATTCAGATGCAGATAAACGCATTGTTGTATTTCCAGATTGTAGATCCGTTCAAAGCTGCATATGAGATTAATAACTTGCCAAACGCGATAGAGAAACTTACACAGACAACACTGCGTAATATCATAGGAGACATGGAACTTGACCAGACTTTGACAAGTCGTGATACCATAAATACCAGACTCCGTGGTGTACTTGATGACGCAACAAATAAGTGGGGTATAAAGGTGAACCGTGTTGAGTTGCAGGATATCACACCTCCTGAAAGCGTTTTGCAGGCAATGGAAAAGCAAATGCAGGCTGAACGTAATAAACGTGCTACAATCCTTACTAGTGAAGGAGATAAACAAGCTCAGATATTACAGAGTGAAGGTGACAAGGCTGCTATGATAAACCGTGCTGAAGCAGACAAGCAACAAGCCATATTACGTGCTGAAGGTGATGCTAATGCACGAATAAAGAAGGCTGAGGCTGAGGCTGTAGCAATACAAAAGATAACGGACGCTGTAGGAAAGTCTAGTAATCCTGCGAACTATTTGCTTGCGCAGAAATACATACAGATGCTACAGGAAGTTGCTGCTGGCGATAAGACAAAAACTGTATTCCTGCCTTATGAGGCGACGAATCTGATGGGAAGCATCGGGGGAATAAAGGAATTGTTCAAGGGAGAATAAAAAAATAGAGGCCGCAATAATTTGTGACCTCTATTTTTTTATTACCTTTGCATTAATATAAATAAGACACGAATATGAATATATGTATTGTAGTTGGCGCACGACCTAATTTCATAAAGGTGGCGCCTATAATAAGAGCTATAGCGAAAGCTCACGGAGAAGGACGTGATATCAGTTATAAACTGGTTTTTACAGGTAAAGAAGATGACAAGACAATAGAGGATTCTCTATTTGATGATCTTAATATTAATCGTCCCGATTCTTATCTTGGCGTTGATTGTGAGAACCTTAACGAACTTACAGGACTGGTTATGGCTAAGTTTGAATTATATCTTCAACAGAATCCTACTGATACAGTTATAGTCGTTGATGACTTGGCAAGTACTATGGCAGCTGCAATCGTGACTAAGAAACAAGGAATAAGACTTGCCCATATAGCAGCTGGTACAAGAAGTTTTGATATTTCTATGCCGAAAGAGATAAACAGACTTGTAATTGATGGCTTGAGCGATATACTCTTTACTGCAGGAATAAGCAACAATAATATTGCCAACAAGGAAGGTGCAGAATTGAGCAAAGTTTATATGGTAGGTAATATATTGATTGATAATCTTAGATATAATCATAGTAGATTGAAACGTCCGGAAGTTCTAGATAAACTAGGTCTTGAAGACAAGAAATATATATTGTTCACGCTTAACCGTAAGGCTTTGATAGGAGATGAGGCTCAT
Organism: Prevotella sp.; assembly: GCF_051059605.1. Lineage (GTDB taxonomy): Bacteria > Bacteroidota > Bacteroidia > Bacteroidales > Bacteroidaceae > Prevotella. Next base: position 1,323,240 of record NZ_CP050883.1, on the reverse strand, counting down.
CTAGAAAAGTTGATTAAAGCGATGATACGCGGAATGAAAGATTCAACAATGCCAATAATAGCTTCGTTGCGTGGAAAGGCAGCAAAGGTAGTCGCTGATATCGTTGCATCAACTAGTTTCCCTTCTATTATGAAGATAATTGAACCACAGAGCTATCTTGACTTTGGATATATAACTGCAAATGCTTGCGGTATTATCACTGACAGTGGAAATGTAGCAGAGGAAGCAACATTCAATCAGGTTCCATGCATCACATTGAATAGCTATACTGAACATATTGAAACTGTAAAGGTTGGTACAAATGTGCTTGTAGGTGAAGATCCTGATAGTCTTTGTTCTGCTTTGGAAGAAATGGTTGATGGAAATTGGAAGAAAGCTGGCATCCCAGATAGATGGGATGGAAGAAGCGCAGAGAGAATATTACAAATTCTTAGTTGTTAGTTTTGTTGTTTTCGTACACAATTTTTTATGGTATTTTTGTTTAAAATTGTGTACGGAAACATAGTTAAAAAATGTATTTTTACTTGCTTTTTGTTATTTCTTTTTCTTTCTTTGTAAAAAGATAATTCTTCTCTAAGGCAAGATAAAAAATAGTAAATTGAATTCGCATTAAGCATTACTCAAGTGTAAATAAATACTTAAACTTTAATATTGAGTGTACTGACATTTTTAGTTAATATAATAATGATAAGTAAAGTCTCTATTTAACGTAATAATTTATTTTCGCATTTATAAGCTTCAAGTTTTTCGATAGTAATTAGCAAATAGAAGATTATTCAGGATGTTTTTTTTAAAAATGTCGAATGACAAAAATGAATGATTATTTCGCGCCATATACATTGTTGTATGTGGCGCTTTTATAAGTATGAGCAACTACTTATTATTGTTAATGCACACCATTTCTTTGTATGTTTGCAAAAATAGCAATACTTTTGTATTCGCAATGCAAAAAATAGATAATTACACTTTTTTGACGTCTGCACCTGTAGACAAGGTTATATTGACAATGGCTGTTCCAACTATTATATCAATGCTTGTAACGAGTTTGTATAATATGGCAGATACTTTTTTTGTAGGAAAACTTAGTACCCAAGCAACAGCATCTGTAGGAATCGTGTTCTCCGTGATGTTCTTTATTCAGGCTTTTGGATTTTTTTTTGGTCATGGTTCAGGTAATTATATCTCTCGCGAATTAGGCGCAAAGCGTCACAAGAATGCTCAAAAAATGGCGAGTACAGCATTCTTCTATTCAATGATGTGTGGTTTGCTATTTACTGTTGTTGGCGAAATTTTTCTAAAACCTCTTTCTATTTTGCTTGGTAGTACTCCAACAATATTGCCATACACTGAGGATTATATGGGAGTAATATTACTTGGTGCGCCTTTTCTCACAGCTTCTTTGACCATCAATAATCAAATGAGATTTCAAGGTAATGCAAGATTTGCAATGTGGGGAATAGTTACAGGTACATTAATTAATGTAGTGCTCAATCCATTGTTTATTTTTGGATTTAATATGGGAGTGCGTGGATCGGCTTTAGCAACAGTTATTGGACAAATAATATCTTTTTGCATATTGCTGCGTCTTTCATATATAAATCAAAATATAGGAATTCATTTTAAAAACTTTTCTCCGTCATGGAATGCAATTCGTGAAATATTTTATGGAGGTAGTCCTTCGCTTTCACGCCAGGGACTGGAGTGTACAGCCACAATAGTACTAAATCTATCAGCCGGAGCTTTTGGAGATGCTGCAATAGCCGCAATGAGCATCGTTACTAGGATAGCTATGTTTATTATGTCTATTGTCATTGGCTTGGGACAAGGTTTTCAGCCTTTATGTGGCTTTTGTTATGGTGCAAAGTTGTATTCTAGACTAAAAAAGGGATATTGGTTTACCGTTAAATTAGGTACATTGTTTCTGATTATGTGTGCTGTTGTTGGTTTATCATTCAGTAATGATATTATTGGGTTATTCAGAAATGATCCTGAAGTTATTAAAATAGGAAGTGCAGCTTTGGGCTGGCAGCTTTTAGGATATCCATTCAATGAATTTACAATGGTTAGTAACATGTGTACTCAGACATGTCGTAAGCCTTGGCGTGCTAATTTGTTGGCATCAGCAAGAAGAGGTTTGTTTTTCATACCATTGATAATCATACTTCCAAAATGCTTTGGCTTGTTCGGTTTAGAGATAACACAGTTGATAAGTGATAGCTTAGCATGCATGCTAACTATTCCAATAATGATATATACATTTAGGGAGTTACGCTAGATACTATCCAGATTCCTTCTATTGTTTTTGCCTAGAGCCTTGAACTCTGTTGGTGTCATTCCTGTTACGCTTTTGAACTGACTGCTTAGATAAGCTACACTTGAATAATTCATCTTTAATGATATTTGCGTGAGGCTTAGTTCGTCATATCTTATAAGTTCCTTAACTCTTTCAATGCGCTGCTCGATATAGTAGCGCTCTATTGTAATCCCTGTCACTTCACTGAAAAGTTTACTAAGTGCGCTATAATCGCTATTCAGTTGAGAGGATAGATAGTCGCTAATAGTCTGTGTTGATTTACTGTCATGATAATGGACAAGTTTGATAATGGCAGATTTAACTTTACCAATTGTCTGTTGACGATGATCGTCAAGAAGTTCAAATCCCAATGTATCAAGTTCGTTTCGTAATTTGTTGAGCATTGTTTCGTCAATGACATCATTAAGTTTTACAACACCAAGTTCCAGATCGGTAATATGCAATCCGTTGTCAGCCATAATCTTTCTGACAGCCATTTTGCAGCGGTCGCAAACCATATTCTTTATGTATAAAATTTTTTCCATAAAAATAATTATTTGCAGTAAAACAAAAAAAGAGATTTAGCATTAACTAAATCTCTTCTGTGGAGTGGGTGGTGATGGATTCGAACCACCGTAGGCATAGCCAGCAGATTTACAGTCTGCCCCATTTGGCCACTCTGGTAACCACCCTTTGGTGGGCGTTGACGGATTCGAACCGCCGACCCTCTGCTTGTAAGGCAGATGCTCTAAACCAGCTGAGCTAAACGCCCTTATCTCTGTAAGGCGCGGCAAAGGTAAGGACTTTATTTCGGATATGCAAATTTTGCTCATATATTTTTACTTATTTTAAGTAATATACCGTAAATGTGGCTGTTTTAGGCTTGTAAATGGAAGAAAATTATAAGAAACTTCCATAATATTATAACACAGTTGAATGATAAATCATTAATTTTGCAACAGTAATAATCAAAAACAAATGTTATGACAAAGAAAATTTATAGTGTAGATGGTATGAAGTGTGTACATTGTAAGGCAAATGTGGAAAACGCTATTAAGTCAATTAATGGAGTAAATGACGCTGTAGCTGACATTGAAGCCAAAAATGTGACAGTTGACTTTGACCAAGCTCTTGTATGTGATAATGGCATTAAGAGTGCTGTTGAAAATTCTGGTCGTTATGAATTAAAGGTATAAACGTATTATCATTTATGAAAAAAGTTATTCCTATTGTTGGCATGGCATGCTCTGCATGTTCTGCCAACGTTGAACGCAAATTGAATTCCTTAGAAGGAATAAATGAAGCATCAGTATCGTTACCTGGACGTTCTGCGCTTATAGATTTCAACCCCGATGTTATTTCTCTTGAAAAGATGAAGCACGAGATTAATAATATTGGGTATGATATGGTTGTTGAGGCTGATCGTAGTTTAGAGGAAATTGAAAAACGCAGTTTTGTTATATTGAAACATAAAACAATCTTGGCGTGGATATTCTCTATAATAGTTATGTCTATATCTATGATGTGGGTCGATTTGGGAAGTAGAGATAATGCAAATCAGGTGGCTATGATAATATCTTTGTTCGCAATGATATATTGCGGTAGACAATTTTTTATATCTGCATGGAAAAATCTAAAAAATGGCAGTGCCAATATGGATACTCTAGTGGCATTATCTACATCGATAAGTTTTGTGTTTAGTGTATTCAATATATTTTTGGGAAATGATTATTGGGCAAAAGAAGGCATCGAGGCTCATACATATTATGATGCTTGCGTTATGATAATCACTTTTGTCTTAACTGGTAGGCTTTTAGAGGAAAAGGCTAAAGATGGCACTGCGTCTTCCATACGACAATTGATGGGGATGCAACCTAAAACTGCAAGAATAGTCGCGGGGGATAATATTGAAGATGTTCCGATTTCAACTATAGAGAAGGGGGATATACTAGAAGTCAGATCTGGTGATAAAATACCTGTTGATGGTGTTGTCACAATGGCTGAAAGTTTTATGAATAGTAATGCTGCCTATGTTGATGAAAGTATGATAACTGGTGAACCAACTCCTTCAGAAAAGATAAAAGGCAGTAATGTAATAGCTGGAACTATACCAAGCCAAGGCAAGATTAGAATGAAGGCTATGCAGATAGGTGAGGATACAGCAATTGCACATATAATACGAATGGTCGAGCTGGCGCAAGGAAGTAAAGCTCCTGTTCAACGAATTGTGGACAAAGCTGCACTAGTTTTTGTGCCGATTATTGTAGTTTTGTCTTTGATAACTTTTCTTTCATGGTGGTTTATAGGAGGTGGTAATTTTCTCCCTCAAGCTATAATATCTGCGATTTCGGTGTTAGTTATTGCGTGTCCGTGCGCAATGGGATTGGCTACGCCTACAGCACTAATGGTTGGTATAGGTAAAGCTGCGCGTGAGCAAGTTTTGATAAAGGATGCTACAGCTTTGGAAAAAATGAGAAAAGTTAATGCTGTTGTCATAGATAAAACGGGAACTCTTACTATTCCAAATAAAAATATTGATTTTACCAATGTTGATGGGTTGTCGCTTGAGGATAGGGAAAAGCTTAAACCAAACGCAAAGGAAGCTATGACAGAATTGCAAAATATGGGTATAGAAATTTATATGATGAGTGGCGACAAGGAAGAGGCTGCAAGATATTGGGCTGAAAAAGCTGGTATAACTAATTATAAAAGTAAAGTACTTCCGCAAGATAAGGAAAATATCGTAATGGAATTACAAAAACAAGGGAAGATTGTTGCTATGATCGGTGATGGAATAAACGACACTCAGGCTCTTGCTTTGGCAGACGTGAGTATTGCGATTGGGAATGGTACTGATGTTGCAATGGATGTAGCGCAAGTGACCCTTCTTGGTGACGATCTCAGAAATATACCAAAAGCTATTAGATTAAGTGGAAAGACTGTTAAAATGATATGGGAAAATTTATTTTGGGCTTTTATATATAATATAATATGTATCCCATTAGCTGCAGGAGTAATGTACATTTTTGGTATTAACTTCCAGATAACGCCTATGTGGTCTAGCGCATTGATGGCTTTTTCTAGTGTCAGCGTGGTACTCAACAGCCTTCGCCTAAAATATGCTGCTTAGCGCTGTTGAGGAACAGGGTAGTTGTATTGGTCGAAATAGTTAAATCCTTTGTTGTTGTACCATGCACTCTCTACATTTAACTGTATTGAGAAAGATGGACTGAAATTATATTTAACAGCAGCACCGATGATGTCAGCACCAGGCATTCCCATTGAAGACCCCATTGTGCCGTAACCCATTCCATACATATATGGTCCATACATGTACCTATTATATGTATTATAATAATTACTGTAATTATTGGCGACACTTTTCTGTCCGTATACCCATGCTTCCAAATGGTCATTGAATTTGTATCCTAAAGCTGCATAAAGTGCACCGTCCTTGTATGAATCACCGCCCCAGTTCGTGTTCTGTATGTATCCACCAGCCGCAAGCCATAACTTGTTGTCTTTAGTTAGTGGAGCTAAATATGTGGCATTGAGGCGTTGGGTAAAACCTCCATGGTGTGGAAGGTTGTGACCTATAGTGGCAAAAGCAGATAAGTCTACAGAGACGTTAAGTCCACGATGTAGTCCCCAACCATAATCATTTAGGTAAGGTGATAACATTGTAGGGGCTACCACGTCATTGGATTTATTTTCTTTGTTTTCAACAAACTCTATTTTATGAGCTTCTCCTGAATATACTATTTTAGCAGTATCGTTATAAATTGTGTCACCTGGCAATAGCCATCCCTCACGAGGCGAATCGAAGCTATGAAGCGGTCCCTCGTGGATAACATTCTGAGCATTTGCTGTAATGCAGCATAATACAGATAATATAGATATAAAGATTCTGTTCATTGGGCACAAAGATACTAAATGATTAAGTATTAATGACGTATGATTAGTTTTTTTTATTATAACAATATTAAAATAATGTTGTATGCTTAAATTAACTGAAAATATTTTGTATTTATGTTGGTTTACTTTACTTTTGTAGCATTATAAATAATAAACTTATGAAAAAGAATCTGATATATCTTATGTTTTTAGCATTTGGAATAACAGTCCTTCCTGCCAATGCCCAGACAAACAATAATGCCCAGAAAGAAACTTTGGTTAAAAAGGTTTCAACGTTTTGGAAGAAAACAAAGAAACAGGTCTCTAAAACGGGAAAAAATATCGGTGATGCTATTGGTGTTGATGAACTGGCAAAAAAGAATAACGAAGATTTAAAAGAGATCGATGGTGTGAAATTTATGCCAATCTATACTACTGATCTTTTTGTAAACAACAATCTCTCTGATGATGAAGAACAAATAAAGATCAGTAAGGAAGAGTTTGTCCGTAAATATCCTGATGCTAAGATCATACATTGTGTAGTTCCTCAAAAGGATTGGATAATGACAGCCATCAAGGAAGGAAGCAAGATAACAGGCTATCGTAGATATGCATATTGTTATCTCTTGGCTAAAGACGGAACTGATGGATATATAAATGTACGTTTCCTTTTTATGGAGTATCGTGATGCTGGAGAAAATTATGTCAAGAGTGCTAACTGGCCTAAATGGGATCGTACAGACATAATACCTAATAATGTATATTCTAAACTTGCAGAATAATATGAATCTATTAAAAAAGCTTTTTGGTGGAAACACCGAAATATCAGAAAAGGACAAATTGCGTGAAAAAGTGCGCAACTTTGACATGTTAAAATACGAAGGAGTAAGAGCCTTAAAAAAAGGACAGTCTGCATATGCTTTGGAATGCTTTGAAAAAGCGTTGGAGATTGATCCTGAACTAGAATTAAGGGATTATTACTCACAGGCATTAATAATGAATAATAAGTTGGGACCAGCGTTGGAGCAGTTGGATGAAATGTCAAAGGCGCAACCTGACAACATACTTATATACATGCGAATGGCAAACGTAGCATATATGTTAGAAGATTATGATGCAATGACTCATGCATGTATTGAAGCTTTACGTATAGATGATAATAATTCTGAGGCAAACTATATTTATGCCCGTGCATGTATTGGCAAGAACGAACTTATTAATGCTCTTGCATTGCTTACAAAAGCTATAACTGCGAATGAAAAATATGATAGCGCATACTTATTAAGAAGTGAGACTCTGCTAAAAATGGGTGACTTAAACAGTGCTGAAAATGATGCAAAGTGGTTAGCTGAAAATGCAGAAAGCAGTGAGGATATACTTCTCTTGAGAGCAAGAATAGCAAAAGCTAAGGGTGAAAGTGATATAGCTCTGGAATTTTATGCTAAGGTTATAGAGCAAAATCCATTTTGTATTGATGCTTTTAAAGAACGTGGTGCTTTAAAGTTGTCATTAGGCGATAAAGAAGGAGCTGAAGAGGATATGCGACAAGTTCTTGAATTGAATCCAAAGGAACAAAACGGTATAAATGGAGAGTTTACAGCCGAGGGAACAGAAAACATACAGCAGAAGGTTGAACAAGCATATCGCAGTGTAGATCCTTATGGAATAGGTGGTATAGGTCTATAGAATATAAAAAATGAAAGCAAAACGGTAATTTTTGTTGTAATTCTTTTGGTGGAGTCAAATAAAAGTTATACTTTTGCAACCGATAATAACAAAAAACAAAAAAGTTATGAATAATTCATACGCATCTTTTTATTACTTTTATTTTTACTTTGCAAGGATTTGTGAAGCGGGAAGTTGCGTGTAAATTTCGACTTATAGAAAAATGAAATTAAAATAAATACGAAACGGTCCCGCTCTAAAGAGTGAGACCGTTTTTTGTTAAAGAAAATATGAAAAGAATTGCAATACAAGGTGAGATAGGTTCGTTCCATGATATAGCTGCGCATCAATACTTTAATGATGAGCAGATTGAACTTATATGCTGTTCTACATTTGAACAGGTGTTTGAAAATATCAAGAATGACCCTACGGTGATCGGAATCATAGCAATAGAGAATACAATAGCTGGTTCTTTGTTGCATAATTATGACTTGCTTAGAGAGAGTGGTGTGACGGTTGTTGGTGAACATAAGTTGCATATTGAACATTCTATATGTTGCCTACCAGACGATAACTGGGATACAATAACCGAAGTTCATTCTCATCCAGTCGCTTTGGCACAGTGTCGCAACTTTTTAGAAAATCATCCAGAGATGAAAGCTGTTGAGGCAGAAGATACAGCTGGTAGTGCTGAATATATTTCAAGTCATAATATTCACGGATGGGCAGCGATATGTTCGTCCCGTGCTGCAAATATATATGGAATGAAGATATTACAGGAGGACATACATGACAATAAGCATAACTATACACGCTTTTTAGTTGTAAGTAATCCACACAAGGCTGCCTTATTAAGAGAAGTTGAAAAAAGTAACAAGTCGAGTCTTGTATTTAGTTTGGCACATGAGGAGGGGAGTCTTAGTAAAGTGCTTACAATATTAAGTTTCTATGATGTCAACCTGACGAAAATTCAGTCCTTACCAATTATCGGACATGAATGGGAATACTTGTTTTATGTAGATGTGTCGTTTGACAATCTTACTAGGTATCGTCAGAGCATTGATGCAATAACACCGTTGGTAAAGAATATAAAAATACTTGGAGAATATGAAACCTGCTAACAGAATTAATGAAATACAGGAATACTACTTTAGTAGGAAACTGAAAGAAGTTGCACAACTTAATGCCCAAGGGCTGGACATTATTAGTTTGGCTATTGGTAGTCCGGATATGCCACCGTCGCAGCAAACAATAGAAAAGCTCTGTGAAGTGGCAAAGCAAAGTGATGCCCATGGTTATCAACCAACTATGGGAACGCCGGAATTACGAGAGTCTATGGCTAATTTCTATAAGAAATGGTATGGAGTTGATATTAATCCAGCTACAGAAATACAACCTCTCATTGGTAGCAAGGAAGGTATTTTGCATACTACTTTGGCTTTTGTAAATCCTGGAGAAAAAGTTCTTGTACCTAATCCTGGTTATCCAACATATACAAGTTTGAGTAAGATTCTCGGAGCAAACGTTGTAAACTATAATTTACGAGAAGATAATGGATGGCAACCGGATTTCGATGAACTTGAAAAAATGGATCTCACAAACGTAAGATTGATGTGGGTTAACTATCCAAATATGCCAACCGGTGGAAATGCATGTATAGAAACTTACAGACGTTTGGTTGATTTTGCTAAAAAGCATGATATCATTGTGGTAAATGACAATCCTTACTCGTTTATACTGAATGAAGACAAGAAACTTTCAATATTGCAAATTCCTGGAGCAAAGGACTGTTGTATAGAATTTAATTCAATGAGTAAGGCTTTCAATATGCCAGGATGGCGTGTCGGACTATGTACGTCAAATGCCACATTCATAAGTTGGATATTAAAGATTAAAAGCAATATTGATAGTGGTACATTTCGTGGTATTCAGCTTGCGGCAGCCGAAGCATATAATACAAACAGTGAGGAGTGGCATCAAGAATACAATGTAAATGTATATCGTCGTAGAAGAGATATTGCTGAAGATATAATGAAGACTTTGGGATGCGAATTTGATAACCAACAAGTAGGAATGTTTCTTTGGGGCAAGATTCCTGAAAAATATTCAAATGTTGAAGAACTCACTGAACGAGTATTGCATGAGGCTAGGGTATTTATAACACCTGGTTTGATTTTCGGATCAAATGGTAAACGCTATGTAAGAATAAGCCTTTGTGCAAAAGATGAAAAACTAAAGATGGCACTTGATAGAATCAAAGCTATTAAATGGTAGTCTCGTAAATATGAATAGATAATAAAATATATACAATTATGGAACTCGAATTACAACCCCTTAATTTACCGAGTGATAATGAACGTCCTTCATGTGTTATTGCCGGACCTTGTTCGGCAGAAACAGAAGAGCAAGTACTTACGACAGCTAAAGAACTAGCAGCTAAGGGCTGTCATATATTTCGCGCAGGTATTTGGAAACCACGTACAAAACCTGGAGGTTTTGAAGGTAAAGGAGAAGAAGCTCTGCCTTGGATGAAAAAAGTAAAAGAACAAACAGGCATGCTCACAGCAACTGAAGTTGCAACTCCTGAGCATGTAGAGCAAGCTTTGAAATATGGTATAGACGTGTTGTGGGTAGGAGCACGTACAAGTGCAAATCCTTTTGCTATGCAGGCTTTGGCTGACAGTTTGAAAGGTGCTGATGTGACTGTTTTAGTTAAAAATCCAGTAAATCCAGATCTGGAATTATGGATTGGTGCCCTTCAACGTCTCAACCAATCAGGAATAAAGCGTCTTGGAGCAATACATCGTGGTTTCTCTAGCTATGATAAGAAGATTTATCGTAATCTCCCAATGTGGCAGATTCCAATAGAGTTGCACAGACGTATTCCAGAACTTCCAATAATCTGTGATCCAAGTCATATTGGTGGAAGGCGAGATCTTATCGCACCTCTTTGCCAACAGGCAATGGATTTAGGTTTTGATGGTCTTATTGTTGAGAGCCACTGCAATCCAGACGAGGCATGGAGCGATGCTAAACAGCAAGTAACTCCAGATATATTAGATTATATCCTCAGTTTGCTTGTTGTGCGTGATGAGCATACTACAACAGAGGGGCTGCGCCTACTTCGTTCACAAATTGATGAAATTGATAACCAATTGATGGATCTTCTTGCAAAAAGAATGCGAGTTTGTCGTGAAATTGGTACGTACAAGAAAGAACATAATATGACTGTGCTTCAGGCAACACGTTATAATGAAATACTAGAAAAACGCGGTGCACAAGCTAGTTTGTGTGGAATGAATCCTGAATTTGCAGCTCAGGTATTTGAGCATATTCATGAAGAGAGTGTGCGTCAGCAGTTGGAAATAGTAAATCAGTAAGATGAAAATATTGATAATGGGAGCAGGTAAGATGGGAAGTTTTTTCATCGACCTGCTCAGTTTTGAACATGAGGTGGCTGTATATGAGAAAGATGCCAAGAGAATGCGCTTTACATATAACTGCCAACGTTTTACAACATTGGGCGAAGTTAAGAACTTTGCCCCAGAATTGGTCATAAATGCAGTTACAGTTAAATATACATTATCTGCATTTAAGGAAATTTTGCCATATTTGCCAACGGAATGTATCGTTAGTGATATCGCAAGTGTAAAGACTGGTTTGAGGGATTTTTATGAGCAGAGTGGACATCCTTATGTTAGTACTCACCCTATGTTTGGTCCAACATTTGCAAATCTCAACCAACTTAGTGAAGAAAATGCAATCATAATTAGTGAGGGTGATTACATGGGACGCATATTCTTTAAAGATCTATATCAGAAACTTGGACTTAATATATATGAATACACCTTCCTTGAACATGATGAGACAGTAGCTTACTCATTGAGTATTCCGTTTGTGTCTACATTTGTTTTTGCAGCTGTAATGAAACATCAAGATGCTCCTGGAACCACTTTTAAGCGTCACATGCGCATTGCTAAAGGTGTATTGAATGAAGATGATTACCTGCTTCAGGAAATATTGTTCAATCCTTATACAAGCGGTCAGGTGTCTAAAATACGCGAGGAGTTGAAGGAACTGATGGATATTATTGATAAAAAAGATGCTAAAGCGATGAAAGCATATCTTACCAAGATTAGACAGCATGTAAAAGAGGATTTGGTATGACAATTCAATTATGAAAATATTTTATTTATTGCTCAGTATCTTTACTTTCGTCGAATTGAACTGTGAGAATCTTTTTGATACTCAACATGATTCACTGAAGAATGATACTGAGTTTCTTCCTGATAGCTATCATTATTGGAATAATGGTAGATATTGGAAGAAGCTTAACCATATTGGTCAGGAAATAATAGCATGTGGTGAGGATTCTGGACGCTGGGTACTCCCTGATATGGTTGCATTGTGTGAGGTTGAGAATGACAGTGTTATGCGTGACTTGACAAAGCGTTCCTTACTCCGTCAGGCCAGATATGAATATCTCGTGACGAATTCTCCAGATGAAAGAGGCATAGATGTGGCTTTATTATACTCTCCATTTGCATTCCAATTGATTGATTGGCATCCAATAAGGGTAACTCCGATAAAAGACATGAGACCGACTCGTGATATCCTTTATGCGTCAGGGAAAATTATCAGCGGTGATACTGTTCATGTATTTGTTGTTCATGCTCCAAGTAGAACTGGTGGTGAATTGGCTTCACGACCAAATAGAATGGCTGTTGCTAAGATACTTACTTCAGCTATTGATTCTGTAAAAGCAATCTCCCCATTGGCTAAGATTATTGTTGCTGGAGATTTTAATGACTATGCAAGTGATAAAAGTTTACAATATGTAAGCAATTTCGGAATGACTGATGTTTCGATTGATGCCCGTGGTAATAATGGGGCTAAAGGAACATATAAGTATAAAGGAGAATGGGGGAGCCTTGACCATGTTTTTTGCAGTAATACACTAAAATCATTGGTTATAAGTTGTAGCATCGCTGATTATAAGTTTCTTCTTGTTGAAGATGAAATTTATGGTGGTGTGCAGCCTTTCAGAAATTTTAGGGGCGCAAAATATCTTAATGGCTATAGTGATCATTTACCTTTGATTATGAAATTCAAACAGTAAGCGGCGATATTATCTAACAATACCATAAAAATATTTATGGAGAGTAAAGTAGAAACTCTATTAATTTTTTTTAAAATATTATCTAACACTCTTTTTTGTATTATTAATTATGTAATTTTGCATGAAAGCAATATAATACATTGTTTTTAAAAGATAAGATAAGTCTATCTTCAGGAAAAAGAGAATTATAAAAAAAGAAATATCATATGTTTGAAAATCTTAGTGATAGATTAGAGCGCTCATTCAAAATACTAAAGGGTGAGGGACAAATCACAGAAATAAATGTTGCTGAAACTCTTAAAGACGTGCGTAGAGCACTTCTTGATGCCGATGTTAACTACAAAGTCGCAAAATCTTTTGCTGATAATGTAAAGAAAAAGGCTATGGGTATGAACGTGCTTACTGCCGTGAAACCAGGTCAGTTGATGATCAAATTGGTTCATGACGAATTGGCAGAACTCATGGGAGGTGATACTGCAGAACTTAAACTTGATGGTCATCCTGCAATTATATTGATGAGTGGTCTTCAAGGTTCTGGTAAGACTACATTCAGTGGTAAACTAGCTAATATACTAAAGACAAAGAAAAATAAAAAGCCTTTATTGGTAGCTTGTGACGTGTATCGCCCTGCTGCTATTGAGCAGTTGAAAGTCGTTGGTGAACAAATAGACGTTCCTGTATATTCTGAGCCTGAGAATAAAAATGTGATTGATATTGCAAATAATGCGATACAAGAGGCTAAGGCTAAAGGGTATGATGTTGTTATTGTGGATACTGCCGGTCGACTTGCCGTTGATGAGCAGATGATGACAGAGATATCAAATCTTAAAATAGCCTTGAATCCTGATGAAACATTGTTTGTTGTCGATTCTATGACTGGTCAAGATGCTGTTAATACTGCTAAGGAATTTAATGATAGACTTGATTTTGATGGAGTCGTCCTTACCAAACTAGACGGTGATACGCGTGGTGGTGCTGCACTTTCTATCAGAACAGTTGTGACAAAACCAATTAAGTTTGTTGGTACTGGTGAGAAGATGGAAGCTATAGATGTATTCCATCCTTCACGTATGGCAGATCGAATTTTGGGAATGGGTGATATAGTTTCACTTGTTGAACGTGCTCAGGAACAGTTTGATGAGGAAGAAGCTAAAAGACTCCAGAGAAAAATACAGAAGAATAAGTTTGATTTCAATGACTTCCTTAATCAAATAGAGCAGATTAAAAAGATGGGAAATCTGAAAGACTTGGCTGGTATGATTCCTGGAGTAGGCAAGGCTATAAAAGATGTTGATATAGATGATAATGCTTTTAATGGTATTGAAGCTATTATTAGAAGTATGACCCCTGCAGAGCGTACAACTCCAGAAATCCTTAATACTAGTCGTCGTCAAAGAATAGCTAAAGGTTCTGGTACAAGCATACAGGAAGTTAATAAACTTGTGAAGCAGTTTGATCAGACTCGTAAGATGATGAAGATGGTTACTGGTAATCAGATGGCAGGCATGATGAGCCGCATGAAAGGTATGAAAATGCCGGGAATGCCAAAACTATAACATTAAATTATTACTATAATGCAATTAATCGATGGAAAGGCTACAGCGGCAGCTATCAAGGCTGAAATAGCTGAAGAGGTAAAAGAAATTGTTGGGGCAGGCGGTAAGCAACCACATTTAGCTGCTGTTTTGGTAGGCCATGATGGTGGTTCTGAAACTTATGTCAAGAATAAAGTCATAGCATGTGAACAATGTGGATTTAAGTCAACTCTAATTCGTTACGAGGATGATGTCACAGAAGAAGAACTACTATTATGCGTTGATCGATTGAACAAAGATTCTGATGTTGACGGTTTTATAGTTCAGTTGCCTTTGCCAAAGCATATTGATGAACAAAAAATTATAATGGCAATCGACTATCGTAAAGATGTAGATGGCTTTCATCCTATTAACGTTGGAAGAATGGCAATTGGTCTACCTTGTTTTATCTCTGCAACTCCGTTGGGTATAATAACATTGCTAAAACATTATGGTATAGAAACAAGTGGAAAAAAATGTGTGGTGTTAGGAAGGAGTAATATTGTTGGTAAGCCAATGGCTCAATTAATGATGCAGAAAAATTTTGGTGATGCTACGGTTACAGTTTGCCATAGTCATTCAAAAGATTTAAAGAAGGAATGCTTTGAGGCAGACATTATAATAGCAGCAATTGGTAGACCTGATTTTGTTACGACTGATATGGTAAAAGATGGTGCTGTAATAGTAGATGTCGGTACAACACGCGTCCCTGATGCAACACGCAAGAGTGGATTCAGACTTAATGGTGACGTGAAGTTTGATGAAGTTGCTCAGAAATGTTCTTTTATAACTCCTGTCCCTGGAGGCGTTGGTCCTATGACCATTTGTTCTCTGATGAAGAATACATTGGCAGCAGGTAAAAAAGAATATTATAAATGAAAAAGAAATATAACTTGATTTTTTTTATAACTCTCTAATTTTTATGGGACTGATACGCAGTGATGCGAATCAGTCCCCTTTTAATGAGACAAAATGTATTATCATGAAGAAGTTAAATGTACTTTTAATCTCGCTAGTACTTCAATTAAGTGCTATGGCGCAGAATGTTGAACCAGAATATACGATATCTGGTAAAGATTCAACATGTCAGATATTTATTTATTCTCCAGGAGAAAAAGATGGATTACATCTGGCTTATCTCGGAGAAAATGAAAAGTGGAATGATGTAGGACAGTTGTGCTTTTCTGACTATGGGCAATGGGGTGCAGAGAAAAAGATGCATAATCCTTTTGTCATTAAGGCAAAAGATGGAACTTGGCGTGCTGTTTGGGGAGTTAATAATACAGCACCTACTTTTGCTGCTGCGTTTTCTGAGGATTTGATAACATGGCGCCCGCAAGACTATCCTGTTGTTGCTGAATGTGGAGTTAATAATCCTATTGTTTATCAAATGGATGATGGTGGTTTTGATATCTATCTTAAAACAGCAAAAGGTAAGAGATATGTTCATGTTTCTGAAGATTTCCGACATTTTGAGGAAGATTCTGTTGAATCGGAGGCTGATGATGTCTTATGGCAAATGGACATTGATTCTGTTAATGGCAAATTGTATTTGGGGAATGAATTTGAAATACCTGCATTTCATCTTAATTATATCAGAAATTGGTTTAATACATTGGATAAGGATAACCTAAGGTATAGTGAGAAAATGGCTGATGATGGAAAGTGTTTTCCAAATATAGGTGATTGTGTAAATGCAACTATTGATATTGATTTTACAAAAACTAAGAAAATAAGCAATAAGTTGATTGGAGTGTTCTTTGAAGACATTAATTATGCTGCCGACGGAGGGTTGTACGCTGAACTTTTAAGAAATAAAGATTTTGAATATACTGACAAAGATCATGTTGGATGGAATGCTTCGACAGGTTGGAAATCAGATCAGCCAATAGTTATATCTACGGATAAACCTTTAAGTAAAAATAATCTGCATTATGCAATAATAAACAAGAGTTCACTTATTAATTCAGGGTGGGATAACATAATCTCGTCTAAAGGAAATAATTTTGATTTCTCTATGTTTGCACGTTGTATTGATGATAGAAAAAATCAATTAATCATTTCACTTGTTGATTCTTTGGGAAATTCTATTGCCGAAGGAAAAATAAAAATAGAAGGTAATGAATGGATTAAGTATAACTTGAATTTAATACTAGATACAAAAAAGCATAAAGAATACGTAGATAAGCTTCATAATCTTACTTTGATTATAACAGGTAAGAACCAAGGACAGATAGCTGTAGATATGATTTCTTTATTTCCTCATCAAACTTTCAAAGGTCATGGAATGAGGATTGACTTAGCTCAGACAATAGCAAATCTTAAACCAAAGTTTGTTCGTTTCCCTGGAGGATGTATGTTGCATGGTGATGGACTGGACAATATCTATAATTGGAAAGAGACGATTGGGCCTTTACAAGATAGAAAGCCTGAAAGAAATATTTGGAATTATCATCAGTCTAGAGGATTGGGATACTATGAATATTTTCAGTTCTGTGAAGATATAGGAGCAGAACCATTACCTGTTATGGCAGCGGGAGTTCCTTGTCAGAATTCTTCTGCTAATACAAAGGGTATAGGAGGTCAACAATGTGGTATTCCTGTAGATAGAATGCCTGAATATATACAGGATGTACTAGATATGATAGAATGGGCTAATGGCGATCCTGCTACTTCAAAATGGGCAAAGATGCGCCAAGAAGCTGGTCATCCGGCCCCATTCAATCTGAAAATGATTGGTATTGGCAATGAAGATTTAATATCAACAGTTTTCGAGGAAAGATATTTGATGATATGTAAAGCTGTAAAAGTTAAATATCCAAATATGGAGGTCGTTGGTACTGTTGGTCCTTTTCACAATCCCTCTTCAGATTATATTGAGGGATGGAAATTTGCCAATCAAAATAAAAAATATATTGATGCTGTTGATGAACATTATTATGAATCTACAGGCTGGTTTTTGCATAATACTGATTATTATGACAGTTATGATAGAAATGCTCCGAAGGTATATCTCGGCGAATATGCATCACATACAAGAACTATGGAATCTGCATTGGCTGAAGCAATATATCTTTGCAATGTAGAGCGCAATGCTGATGTTGTTGAAATGGCGAGTTATGCTCCGTTGCTATGTAATGATAAGCATAAGAATTGGAATCCTGATCTTATTTATTTTGATGAAACAAATATTGTTACTACTCCGAGCTATGAGACCCAGGTTTTATTTTCAAATTACTCTGGTGATAAGTACATTAGCTCTAAGATAAATATTGATGAAAAGTATGCTTATCGTGTGGCTTCAAGTGTAGTGAGAGACGAAACTAAAGGTAAGACATATCTTAAGCTTGTTAATGCATTACCTACAAAGGTCTGTCTTAAAGTTAATGGCATAAATCTTTCTTCAAATACAAAATATATGATGTTTGGAGGAAGACCAGAAAGTAAGACAACAGAGCGAATCTTAAATGATACTAATAATACAAGTTCTGCATTAATAATAGGTAATAATATAATCCAACTCCCAGCTTATTCTGTTGTTGGAATAGAACTATAGAGATTCTTAAATCTCTATAGTTTCAATGCCTCCGTAATCTATAAGATTTTCGAAGGCATTTTCTTTTTCGAATAATTTCCCATATATTCCTGCACATATCAAAACACCTCCATGGGCAAATATCGCAACATTCTCATATGGCTTGTTCTTTAATTCGTCAAGAAAATCAGCAACACGCTGATATAATATAGGAAAACTCTCACCTCCTGTTGCTTTCAAGTGCATGTAGTCATTATACCAATCAAGTATATGTGGATCCTCTTTCGCTATATCATCATATAAGCGCATTTCCCAATCACCCATATTCATTTCTTTAAGTCTATTTTCGAGTATTGGATTTGAATAGCCACATGCTGCAGCTAACTTGCGTGCTCTCGTGAGCGGGGAAGAATAAACGATATCAAAAGGTTTTAAATGCTCTAATTTTTCTTTTGTTATAGCTGCTTCTTCCATGAAAGTATCTGCCACGGGAATATCACTCCAACCATAACATGTTCCCTTTGGTACTCCAACTTTTGTGTGTCTGATAAGTGTAACTTTCATTATCTTAATTTGTGAAATAATTATAGTGGGTAATTATAAAAGTTATGTAGAAACTTAATTCAGTCATTAGAAATATTGCTCCACAACAGTCTCCTGTGTAACCATGTATGCGCTTCCATACAAATAGATATAGAAAATACAATACAATTCCTGGGACAGTAATACATATATAAGATAAACCAAAAAAGTACCAGATAATCAAGATCGGGATTCCTCCCTGTAACATTAAGAATATACCTCCTCGTATATTGAATTTATTATATACGACACCATTTTTTGCTGTTTCTGCAGTCCTAGCGTATGGCATCATTTGGATGATTTGGGATGTTAGCATTTTACAGAAAGGGTCAGCAGCAATTACCATTATTGCAGCATTCATAGGAGAACATAGAGATAGACATTTATAAAATGTAAAGAGATAAATTGTTATTCCAAGCACACCGTATGTCCCAATTTTACTGTCTTTCATAATGTCGAGAATCCTATTTCTGTCATTACCTCCACCACCAAAACCATCAATAAAGTCGGTTAGCCCATCTTCATGTAAAGCTCCTGTTATAGCTATTCGTGATAGCATTGCTACTATTATAGCTAGGTCGTATGGCATAAATCTAGGTCCGAAAAATAATATTACAGCCATTATTGGTGCTGTAATCCATCCAACAAGAGGCCAAAATTCAACAACGGTTTCATAAGCTTCTTTGGGTGGTTGATGTATTCTCCAGAATGGTAATCTTGTAAAGAATATCAGTGCGGCCCAAATACGATCGTATAATTTTATGTCTTTTTCTATTGAAACAAGCATTTTTAAAAATATTTGGTTATATGTGCATTATTAAAACTATTCATCTCGTTCGTCATATTTACAGCAGATTCGATTATAGGGTAGGCACAAAGTGCTCCTGTACCTTCTCCGAGTCTCAATCCCAATGATAATAGTGGCTTGGCATTAAGCATGTTTAGCATTTTTCGATGCCCTAATTCATCTCCGCAGTGCCCAAAAATAGCATATTTTAATATTGCAGGATATAATTTGCTTGCTGCTAGTATGCATGCTGACATAATGAAACCGTCTACAAGTATTATCATGTGCTTCTCGGCTGCTCTTAGCATACTTCCTACAGCACCAACCATTTCGAAACCGCCGAAATATCTAATTGTATCAATTATATCGTGATTATTACTGTCGAATTTTTCTATAGCAGTTCTTAAAGTCTCATATTTATGCTTTATACCTTCATCGGATAAACCTGCTCCAGCACCTATACATTCTATAAGGGGGATATCTCCGAAAATACTCATCCAAATACTTGATGGACTGGTATTTGCAATACCCATTTCTCCAATGCTAATAATATTACATCCTTCAGAGATACATTGATCCGTCATTTCTGCACCAATGTCAATAGCATTCCAGAATTGTTCTTCTGTCATAGCGGCCTCATATAGAAAATTTTTAGTGCCATTTGCAATTTTGCGATTGATTATTTTAGGATAGTCAGATAAGTTATAATCAACTCCAATATCAATAATTTTTAATTCAAATCCGTGTTGGTTGCAAAACATATTAACACCCCCTCCGCCTCTTGTGAAGTTTATCATTTGTTGCCAAGTCACACTGCGTGGAGAAACAGAAACGCCCTCTCTTTCAATTCCATGGTCACCACCGAAAAGAATGTGGCATGGATGTGATAATTTTGGCGATAGCGTTTGCTGAATCAGACAAATTTGCAATGCTAAATCTTCAAGCATTCCTAAAGACCCTTTTGGCTTGTTTAAATTGTCGATCTTATCTTGAATGTTTTGTTTTATATCCAAGCAAGGAGATTGTATATTAAAAATTCTTTTCATATTATTTTATTTTGACAGGAATACCTGAAACCATAAGTATAACTTCATCTGCTTTACTTGCAACATATTGGTTCATCCAACCTTCTAAATCTGTGAATCGTCTTTGTATAGCATTGTCGCTAACGCCTCCACTACCAATTTCGTTAGTTATGAAGATAAAAGTACCATCTTGATTTGTGAATTTATCAAATTCATCTTTGATTGCTTTTAAAGATTCATCAACACTGGGTTGATCGTTATCTTCACGACTTTTGTCATAAAAAAAATTAGTACACCATAATGTTATACAATCAATTACACACACATTATTATATATATAATGTTTTGAAAGAAATTTCTCTTCTTCGATGTTTGTCCAGTTAGAACCTCGTCGTTCTTGATGATTCTTAACTCTTATCATGAATTCTTCATCCCAAATATGTGCTGTAGCAAGATATATGGGGCTTGTACTAAGACGAAGGGCCAATTTTTCTGCATAGACACTTTTGCCGGAACGTTGGCCACCTGTTATTAAGATAATTTTTTTCATATTGCGAAGATAGCAAAAAGTTATTCAATTTACCAAACAAAATCCAAAAAACAAGTAGCTAAAGTCATTAATAGACAATATTTGAATTGATTTTGCTCATTTTTAATGTTATATGTCATAAATTTATTAATAATAATTTGGATGTTTCGATAATTTTTACGTACTTTGCATGCAGAAATAGAAAATAGAAAAAATCAATAATTATTAATTAATTTTAGAGAGACATGAAAAAGTTCGTTTTATTGTTCGCTGCTGCTGTTTTAGCAGTTTCTGCTTCTGCACAAACTGTAGAAGAGAGTAAAACATTTGACAACATTTATGTAGGTATCAATGGTGGTCTTGCAACAAAGGCTACAGGTCATGCTTGGATGAAGGGTCTTGACTCTAATTTCGGTGTGCGCATTGGTCGTAACTTCACTCCAGTTTTGGGTGCCGCAATTGAAAGCAATGCTTATTTCTCAAATAAACCTTGGGCTTCTACTGGTACCGTTGTTCGTTACCTTAACACAAGTTTTCTTGGTACTGTTAACTTGAGCAACTTGTTTGGTGGCTATCTTGGTCAACCACGTCCATTTGAGGTTAGTGTTGTTGCTGGTTTAGGTTGGGGACATCTTTTTGGAAACTCTAAGGAGTACGATAAAGCTGGATGTGTTAACAACCTTACTTCTAAGGTAGCTCTTGACTTTGCTTACAACCTTGGTGCTGATAAGGCATGGCAGATTTACATTGAACCAGCTGTTATGTTTGGTCTTAATGACAAGTCTAACACTCCTTTCAATCTTGGAAACGATGGTATTAAGTTTGATGTAAATCATAGCTTCGTTCAGTTGAATGCTGGTGTTGTTTACAAGTTTAAGAATTCTAATGGTACACACAACTTCAAGATTGCTCAACTTCGTGATCAGAGTGAAATCGATGGTCTGAATTCTCAGATTAGTGATCTTCGCAACGAGCTTGCAAAGAAGCCTAAGGAAGTTATCAAGGAAGTTATCAAGGAAGTTCCTGCTGAGGCAACTACATGTCCTTTGTTCGTAACATTCGCTCAGGGTAAGGCTGATCTTACTAAGGATGCTAAGAAGGTTCTTGACAATGTAACTAATGGTGCTACTGTTGAAATCATCGGTACAGCTTCTCCAGAGGGTTCTGTAAAGGTTAACAAGCAGGTTTCTCAGATTCGTGCTAATAATGTTGCAAAGTACTTGAAGTCTAAAGGCGTTATCGTAAAGGATGCAACTGGTAAGGGTGTACAGGGTGTTACATCTAACCGTCTTGCTGTAGTTTACGTTAAGTAATAAGTATTTAACAGAATTATATATTTAAAAGAATCCCTAGTGGCTTAATGGCTACTAGGGATTTTTTTATCCTTATATTTATGTAATATTTATAATTCGAAACTTTTTTATTGCTTTTTCTTACATAATTCGTATATTGGTAAATAATATGCGTTAATTTATTGGCTGTTTCGTATTTTCTAGTTATCTTTGCAAATTAAATAAGGAGAAGATTGTTCTCGTTTACAATATTTGTATACAAAATACATTAAGAGATATGAAACATCAATTAAGGAGTGCTGTCTGTACTGAGGGCAGAAGAATGGCTGGAGCCAGAGCTTTATGGGTCGCTGCTGGTATGAAGCATGAACAATTTGGTAAACCAATTATAGCGATAGTCAATAGTTTTACTCAATTTGTTCCTGGACATACACATCTTCACGAAATAGGTCAGATAGTCAAAAAAGAGATAGAAAGCATGGGCTGTTATGCTGCAGAGTTTAATACTATCGCCATTGATGATGGTATTGCTATGGGACATGACGGAATGCTTTATTCATTGCCTTCACGAGATATAATTGCAGACTCTGTTGAGTATATGGTTAATGCTCATAAGGCTGATGCTATGATATGCATATCAAACTGTGATAAAGTTACTCCAGGTATGCTTATGGCTTCTATGAGGCTTAATATTCCGACCATTTTTTGTTCTGGTGGTCCAATGGAAGCTGGTCGTTGGAAAAACGAGAATGCCGACCTTATTACAGCTATGGTTAAGGGAGCAGACCCATCCGTCAGTGATGAGGAAATGAAGCAAATTGAGAGTTGTGCATGTCCTGGTTGTGGCAGTTGTTCAGGCATGTTTACAGCTAATTCAATGAATTCACTTACAGAAGCTATTGGTTTAGCTCTTCCTGGAAATGGAACTATTTTAGCAACACATAAGAATAGAATTCAATTATTTAAAGATGCAGCTCGCCAGATTGTAAAGAATGCCTTTGCGTATTATGAAAATGGAGATGATCGTGTTTTGCCGCGCAATATAGCTATACGCAATGCTTTTCTTAATGCAATGGCACTTGATATAGCAATGGGCGGAAGCACAAATACAGTTCTTCATCTTCTTGCTGTTGCACAGGAAGCTGAAGCAGATTTTAAAATAAAGGATATCGATGAGTTAAGTCGTAAGGTGCCTTGTTTGTGCATGCTGGCTCCGAATACCCAGAAATATAGCGTTCAAGAGTGCAATAGAGCAGGTGGAATACTTGGTATAATGAATGAACTCAATAAGGCTGGATTGTTGCATGCTGACACAAATAGAGTAGATGGTATGACCCTTAATTCCGCTCTTATAAAGTATGCTATCACTGGTGCAACTGTCAATCCTGATGCTGATAGAATTTATCATAGTGCCCCAGGAAATAAATTTTCTACTCAAATGGGTAGTCAGGATGAGAAATGGGATAGTCTTGATACAGATCGTTCAAATGGATGTATAAGGGATCTAGAACATGCTTATACTAAAGATGGTGGTCTTGGCGTGCTTTTTGGTAATATAGCCCAAGATGGCTGCGTTGTTAAAACAGCCGGAGTTGATAAATCTCTTTGGAAATTCTCAGGACCAGCTGTTGTCTTTGATAGTCAAGATGATGCTTGTGAAGGAATCCTTGCAGGTAAAGTTAAGAAAGGTGATTGCGTTGTTATCACTCATGAAGGACCAAAGGGAGGACCTGGTATGCAAGAAATGCTTTATCCAACTTCGTATATTAAGAGTATGCATATGGGTAAGGAATGTGCATTGATTACGGATGGGCGTTTTTCTGGTGGAACTTCTGGATTAAGTATAGGACATATTTCTCCAGAGGCTGCTGCTGGCGGTAATATCGGTAAGATAAAAGATGGTGATATTATTGAAATAGATATTCCAAACCGTAGTATAAACGTAAAATTAAGTGATGAGGAATTGTCTGCACGTAAACAACAACCTTTAAAGCGTAACAGAGTTGTTAGTAAAGCTTTAAGAGCTTATGCACAAAGTGTGAGTTCTGCAGATAAAGGTGGCGTAAGGATGATTGATTGATGTAGAATATGTTTTAGTAGTTTAAGTTATATATAATGAGTAAAGAAGTAATTACAGGTTCTGAAGCATTGATGCGTTCTTTGCATAATGAAGGTGTTAAGACTATATTCGGTTATCCGGGTGGTGCGATAATGCCTGTATTCGATGCTTTGTATGGTTACACCAGAGGTGAAAAGAAGATGTTTGATCACATCTTAGTACGTCACGAGCAGGCTGCTGCTCATGCTGCCGAAGGGTATGCACGAGTCAGTGGTGATGTTGGTGTGTGCCTTGTGACCAGTGGCCCAGGAGCTACTAATACATTGACGGGTGTTGCAGATGCAATGATGGATTCTACCCCAATAGTTGTAATTGCAGGACAGGTTGGCGTTGGAGCTTTGGGTACTGATGCCTTTCAGGAAGTTGATTTAGTAGGAGTTGCACAACCGATAACGAAATGGGCTTACCAAATACGTCGTCCCGAAGATGTAGCATGGGCTGTAAGTCGTGCTTTCTATATTGCGCGTTCTGGACGTCCAGGACCAGTTGTTCTTGACTTTCCCAAAAATGCGCAAAATCATACGTGTGAATGGAATCCAATAAAGGTTGATAATGTAAGGTCATATAATCCTTATCCTAAAATAGACAGTTGTGCTATTGAAGAAGCAGCAAAACTAATCAATGGTGCTAAAAAACCGTTTGCACTTGTAGGGCAGGGTGTTGAATTAGGAAATGCACAGAGTGAACTTGTTGAATTCCTTGAAAAAGCTGACATTCCTGCTGGTCGCACATTACTAGGATTATCAGCATTACCATCTGATCATCCTTTAGATATTGGTATGTTGGGAATGCATGGTAGTTATGCTGCCAATATGAAAACTCAGGAGTGCGACGTACTTATAGCAATAGGTATGCGATTCAGTGATAGAGTTACTGGATTGCCTTCTACTTATGGACAGCAGGCAAAGATAATCCATCTTGATATTGATGCATCCGAGATAAATAAGAACATTAAAGCCGATGTTGCGGTATTGGGAAATTGTAAGCAAACCATTCCTGCAATAACGAGTTTACTGAATGAAAATAATCATCGTGAATGGCGTGATTCGTTTAAGAAATACGATGATATGGAAATTGAGAAGGTTATAGAGCCAGATATTCATCCAACTGAAGGTCCTTTGTTGATGGGCGAAGTTACAAATGTTGTAGCCGAAGTTACTAATGGAGAGGCCGTATTGGTAAATGATGTAGGTCAAAATCAGATGATATCTAGTCGCTATTTTAAGTTTAAGAATAAGCGTTCTATTGTTACTAGTGGAGGCTTTGGTACAATGGGATTTGGGCTTCCTGCGGCTATCGGTGCAAGTTTTGGTGCTCCCGAAAGAACAATATGTTGTTTTTGTGGAGATGGAGGCTTACAGATGAGTATACAAGAGTTTGGCACTATAATGGAGCAACAGGCACCTATAAAGATAATCCTTCTTAATAATAATTTTCTTGGGAATGTACGTCAGTGGCAAGATTTAATGTTTAATGGTCGTTATTCATTTACTCATATGATGAATCCACATTATCAGGAAATCTCTAAGGCATATAACATTCCTTATGATCTTGTTGTTGACCGTAAAGATTTACGTTCTAAAGTAGAAAAGATGATTTCAACAAAGGGACCTTATTTCTTGGAATGCGCTATTAAGGAAAATGAAGATATAGTTCCTATGACATTACCAGGAAAGAGTGTTGATGGAATGTTGCTTGAACTTGATTATTAGTATTTCAAATTTTAAGTAAATGGAAAAGAAATTATATACATTATTAGTCTATTCTGAGAATATCGCCGGTATATTAAATCAAATAACGGCGGTATTTACTCGTAGACAAGTAAATATTGAGAGTTTAAATGTTTCAGCTAGCAGTATATTAAATGTACACAAGTATACGATTACTGCCTGGAGTGATGAAGAGCAGATAAATAAAATAACAAAAGCCATTGAGAAGAAAATTGATGTTGTGAAAGCTGATTATTATACTGATGAACAGCTCTTTATTCACGAAGTGGCTCTTTTTAAAATTTCAACGCCTGTATTGTTGGATAATCCAGAAGTATCTCGAACTATTCGTAGGCATGATGCGCGTATGATGGAAGTAAACCATACTTACAGCACTGTATTATTAGCTGGTTTAACAGAGGATATTGCTGATTTATTTAATAAATTAAACAATTTTAAATGCATACTGCAATACACAAGATGTGGTCGCATTGCTGTGACAAGAAGTTTCGATGAACCTATATCTGATTTCTTGCACGAACAGGAGAGTAAAGATAATGACTGATATTTTGGATAAAGTTGGTTGCTACAAATTTTTAGCAGAGCCTTTTCATTGCGACTTTTCGAAACATTTGTTTATGGGACATCTAGGAAATCATATGTTGAATGCAGCTGATTTCCATTCGAATGAGCGTGGATACGGGATGAGTTATTTAAATCCAATTCACAAGACTTGGGTTCTGTCAAGACTAGCAATAGAAATGACAGAGATGCCTATATCATACGATAAGTTTAATGTTGAGACATGGGTTGACGGTGTTATGAAATTTTTCACAAGTCGAAATTTTACTGTTGTTAATCCTGACTCGAATAAAATTTATGGATATGGTAAGAGCACTTGGGCTATGATAGATACTGATACGCGCCAGCCTGTTGATATACTAGCTGTTCATGATGGTCTTATTCTTGACTATGTTGATAAAGAAAAACAATGTCCTATCGCTAAAAGTTCACGAGTTAAGATGTCTGCAGATGCAAAACTAGTAAGGACTATAGACACTAACTATAGTGATGTTGATGTAAATGGTCATATCAATAGTGTAAAATATATTGAACACATTCTTGATTTGTGGAATTTAGATTGGTATGTTCATTATACTATTAAACGCTTTGAAATTGCATATGTTGCAGAATGTCATTGTGGAGATAAATTGAATTTTTACAGTGAGCATACTTCTGAAGACGAATATTGCATAAGAATTACAAAAAGTTCTAAAACAAATGCTGATGAAGTTGAAGTTGTTAGAAGTAAGGTTAATTTTGTAAAAGATTGAAAGAATGTTTGGTAGTTTCGTTTTAAAGTGTTACCTTTGCGTACGAAAAATATTTGAAATCCCTAGCTGAAACCTTGGATAGGTAATGGAATGGATCTATTAAACGACTGTCTTTGGAAAAGACAGGCATGATTCAAAGGGATAATAATAACCCGCGATCCCTTAAATGAGGGCGCACATTTTTTTAAAATATGGCAGAAATGAATTTTGGTGGAGTCGTAGAAACTGTTGTCACCAGTAAGGAATTTTCTTTGGAGAAGGCGCGTGAAGTACTAAAAAATGAAACGATTGCTGTAATTGGTTATGGTATTCAGGGACCAGGTCAGGCTTGTAACTTGCGTGATAACGGATTTAATGTTATCGTAGGTCAGCGTGAAGGTAAGACTTATGAAAAATGTCTTGCTGACGGTTGGGTTCCAGGAAAGACTCTTTTCTCGATTGAGGAAGCTGTACAAAAAGGTACTATTATTTGTATGTTGCTTTCTGATGCTGGTCAGATTGCAGTTTGGCCAACAATTAAGCAGTATCTAACTGCTGGCAAAACTTTGTATTATTCTCATGGATTTGCTATCAATTGGCAAGATCGTACAGGTGTTGTCCCACCAAAGGATATTGATGTCATTATGGTTGCACCTAAGGGGTCTGGTACTTCTCTTCGTACCATGTTCTGTGAAGGTCGTGGATTAAACTGTTCTTATGCTGTTTATCAGGATGCGTCTGGTCATGCTGAAGACAAGACTATCGCATTTGGTATTGGTATCGGTGCTGGATATTTATTTAAGACTACATTCCAGCGTGAGGCTACATCTGATTTGACTGGTGAAAGAGGTTCTTTGATGGGTGCCATTGAGGGATTGCTTGAAGCACAGTATGATGTTTTGCGTGAGAATGGACATACTCCATCTGAGGCTTTCAATGAGACTGTTGAGGAGTTAACTCAGAGTTTGATGCCATTATTTGGTGCAAAGGGTATGGATTGGATGTATGCAAACTGTTCTACAACAGCACAGCGTGGTGCTTTAGATTGGGCACCTCGTTTCCGTGAAGCTATTAAGCCAGTTATGCAATGGTTGTATCTTAGTGTTAAGACTGGTAATGAGGCTCAGATTTCTATTGATAAGAATTCAAGGTCTGATTATCGTGAGAAGTTAAATGCAGAACTAGAAGCTATGCGCAATAAAGAAATGTGGCAGGCTGGAAATACAGTTCGTAAACTTCGTCCAGAAAATAGTTAATTTTTTTCTCGTACATAATGTTGTAAGGGGGAGTTTCCTGTGAGGGAGATTTCCCTTTTTCCATTTTGTTTATACAAGCTTCAGGTAATCATACATATACTAACATACGGAAAGGTAAATCCTACATATAGGATATCCTCCATAAATTGAAGAAGAATAAAGAAACTGATAATACAATTTATACAGTAGGAGGGTTTTAATTGACCAGAATATTTTTCTAGATCAAGAAATATAAGTTAAGTAAGCATTAAACAGCAGCACCGATAAGAGATATCGTAATGCCGTTAGTCAAAATTGAACCTATTTGTTGTTGAGGCTGATATATCCACAATCATTAATAATGTATTCCTCGTTAATTAAGAATTCTAATGCTTCATCCAGCTGTCTGTCTGGGATGTTCATTTCATTTAGTTCTGTAATATGATGTTTTTTTTCGTCTTTCAACATTTCAAGTATTCTTTTCTTCGGTAAAGAAATTCTATCTTCTGAAGCTTGGTTTGTATTGTGCTCAAGACAAACATCACATAACCCACAGTCTCTACTATCTGTTTCACCGAAATATCTTAATAACTGTCTACTTCTGCATACATTATCATTTTTGGCATATTCAATTATTGCGTCAATTCTCTTTGCAAATTCAATTTTTCTATCTTCATATACATTTTTGGAAATGATAATTCTTTCACCATCATCTCTACTCTTTGTATATGTGATATAAGGCATTTTTCGTTGTGGAATGAAATGCAATATTCTTTTCATACTCAGATTTTTTAATATAAGATATACCTGTTGTTGTGTGAGTCCTGATTTCTGAGCTATCAATCCTTCATCAATATATGTGTAATCATTGAAAAGTCCACCGTATAGACGGAGTAGGGTTGTAATTATTTTATCTTCATTATTCGTAAGGTTCTCAAGTATATAAAGCTGATTCCTACTAAGCAAAAATATAAGTCTTGCACTACTTTTTGGATCGTTTTCATATAATATATAGCCTGCTCTTTCCAAAATTCTTAATGAAGAGTCAACAAGAATCATAGAAAGTCCAAAGTTGTGGCAGAATTTGCCAATATCAAAAGTGAATGTATGACCAATACCGCTCCCAACACCTATCTGGTAGAAATAAGCCAAGCTGTCATATACCTTCTTAACATATTCTTTTTCAGGAAAGTTATCAGTAACACGTTTATATAACTTTCTACAGTCTCCATCATTGTACAATAATACAGCATAAGCCTTTTTCCCATCTCGTCCTGCGCGCCCTGCTTCCTGAAAATATGCCTCGATAGAATCTGGACAGTCAATATGTACGACAGTTCTTACATTAGGCTTGTCAATTCCCATTCCGAAGGCATTTGTAGCCACCATTACGCGTGTTTCGTCATTTTGCCATTCTTTTTGTCGCAAGTCCTTTGTGTAATGTTCCAGTCCTGCATGATAATAAGTTGCCTCAATATCATTATCTTTAAGCATTTGGGCAATTTCCTTAGTGCGTTTTCTGCTTCTAACATAAACGATAGCACTTCCTTTTATAGAATTGAGTATATGAATAAGTTGTTGGTCTTTGTCTGATGTAAGTCTTACTACATAAGTTAGATTTTTTCTCTCAAAGCTCATGCGGAAGACATTTTTCTCCTTAAATCCCAATCTTTCTTGTATGTCATCAATGACTTCAGTTGTGGCTGTAGCCGTTAGTGCCAATATAGAAACCTCTGGTTTTAGTTTGCGTATATCAGAAATGTGAAGATATGAAGGACGAAAGTCATATCCCCATTGACTTATACAGTGAGCTTCATCTACAGTGATGAAACTCACCTTCATGTGTTTTAATTTAGCTTGGAAAAGCTCTGATGAAAGTCTTTCTGGTGATACATATAAAATCTTCACTCCTCCAAATACGGCATTTTCAAGAATCTTTATTATTTCAGGTCTTGTCATACCAGAATATATAGAAGCAGCTTTGATACCAAGTTTCTGTAGGTGGTCAACTTGGTCTTTCATCAAGGCTATAAGTGGTGTAATAACAATACACACTCCACCCATTGCTAATGCCGGAACTTGGAAAGTTATAGATTTTCCTCCACCTGTAGGCATTAGCCCAAGAGTATCATGTCCAGCACAAATACTTTCAATAATATCTTTTTGTATTCCCCGGAAATCAGGATACCCCCAATATTGTCGTAGAATCTGCCGGCATTCCATTATATTTCAGACTTATATTCTTCTTTTATTTCTTCAGGACGGATATCTTCTATCTGTAGTTGAATTTGGTTTCGCTTAAAGACATTTTCTTCAATCGTATATACTATATCAAACGATCTTTTACTTTTAATGTATCGTGCGGATGCACTTTGACCGAATGCTATTCCATTTACAACATCGCTTGAATTCGAATCGACCAGTTCCAGTTTTATGTGCTCCTGCTCTCTTCCCACAACTTTACTAGTACCATAATCATATACACCGAGAGTGCAAAATAATGGTTTTGTGCATTCTGGACCAAAAGGGGAGAAACGTTTTAAGTCGTTATGGAGTTTCTTTGTTATGTCCTTGAAATCTATATAACTATCAATATTGATGTTAGCTTCAGTTAGTTCTGGCTCAATATGCTCTTCAACATATTTTTGAAACCTTTGTCTGAATTTAGGTATGTCATTCCATTTTAGAGTTAAGCCCGCTGCATATGTGTGACCGCCGAAGTTAAGAAGTAAATCACGGCAACTCTTAATTGCTGCATAAACGTCAAACCCCGTTACACTACGAGCTGACCCAGTTGCAAAATCTCCGTCTTTAGTTAGAACCACAGTCGGACGGAAGTACATCTCTGTAAGGCGAGAGGCAACAATGCCGATAACACCTTTCTTCCAGTTTTCGTCATAAAGAACTATGCTTGAATGATGCTTTTGATTCTCTAGTTTAGAGACAATCGTATTAGCGTCTTCAGTCATTTGCTTGTCGATATCCTTACGTTGCTCGTTATATTCATCAATATGCTTTGCCTTTTGAATGGCTACTACGTAGTCTTTTTCAATAAGCAAGTCAACGCTTTCCTTTCCGCTTTCCATTCTTCCAGAAGCGTTAATTCTTGGTCCAATTTTGAATACAATATCGCTCATTGATATTTCACGCCCGTTTAGACCACAAATATCAATAATAGCTTTTAGACCGATACTTGGATTTTGATTTAATTGTTTCAGTCCGTGAAATGCAATGATTCTGTTTTCATCTGTTACTGGAACAATATCAGCAGCTATTGATACAGCACATAAGTCAAGTAAAGGAATAAGATTTGAAAAAGGAATATTGTTATTTTTAGCCCAACCCTGCATAAATTTGAATCCTACGCCACATCCGCATAGGTTTTTATACGGAAAAGTGTCATCATGTCTTTTGGGATTCAGTATGGCTACAGCTTGTGGCATCGTCTCGTCTGGGACATGATGGTCACAAATAATAAAATCTATACCAAGGCTTTTGGCATAGTCTATTTCCTTGATAGCTTTAATACCGCAGTCAAGTATTATGATAAGTTTTACACCTGTTTCTTTCGCATAGTCTATGCCTTTTTTACTTACTCCATATCCTTCATCATATCTGTCAGGTATGTAGTAGTCTATATTGGAATAGAACTGCTGAATAAACTTGTACACCAGTGCTACAGCTGTGCATCCGTCAACATCGTAATCTCCATAAACAAGAATACGTTCTTTTCTACCCATTGCATCATTCAGACGATCTACAGCTATGTCCATATCTTTCATCAGAAATGGATTTATGAGATCGGCTAATTGTGGTCGGAAGAATCTCTTGGCAGCAGATTCGGTATTAATGCCGCGCTTGATAAGAAGTTGCGCTAAAATTGGACTGATGCTCAACTTGTCTCCAAGTTCTTCAGCTGCTTGTTTCTCTTCTGGTGTAGGTGGTTTGTAATTCCATTTGAAATGCATTTATATCGTTTTTATTTTCTTCTTGGTTGCAATGTATGTAAACATATGCCTTTTACTAATTTTTATTGCTTGTGAAATAAAAATCTGTGCTCAAAGTTACAAAATAAAAACAAAAAAAAGGCACAATCTGAAATGTTTTTTCAGATTGTGCCTTCTATTTATTTGGGGCATCAAATATTAGATGCCAAGTTTCTTGCGGATATCATTTGGTATTGCATTCTTATTAACCATGAAATCCATAGTGTTTGCAGCGATAAAGTTCTTTGTCATATACCAAATTCCCTTATATTCACCTGCTTCTCCCCATGAGTTTTTAACCATGTAATATTCTTTGCCATTCTGGTCCTTGGCGATACCGTATATAAGCATACCGTGATCATCTGTAAGTTCCCAGTTGTCATATCTTTCCTGACGCATTTTCTGTGTAGGTATTATTTCTGGAACTTTGCAGCCCAAAGAGTCTATCATATTATTCTTCTGAGTCTTTGTAAGTTTCAGCCAACGAGCCATGTCGCTACCTGTAAGACTTTGTACTTTCTTTGTGTCTGTATTGTAAGCAAGTCCATCACGTGTGAAACCGTCTTCAGACACGTCACCGCCCCAAGCTACAGTATATCCATTCATTACTGCATTATCAATGATACGCATCATGTCTTCCATAGGAAGATTCCATGAAAGAGGATTGCGCCAGTTGTCCTGAACTTCAACAGCGAAGCCCTTCCAGAATGGATGGTGGGTATAACTTGTTATGCTTGTATAGTCGTTAGCGTCAATGCCAAGGCTTGCAGCGAAAGACTTAGGAGTATAGCTCTTTCCTTCGTAAGTGAACTTTTCAGGGCATTTGCCCAGATAAGCGTCAAGTATACCTTGGAGTCCAGCTTTCCATTGTGAAGATAATTTTTTAGAATCACTTTTAGCAACTGCCGTTACATAAGGAGTCATTAAACTAAAAAACTCGTTGTAATTATTCAGTGAATCACCGTAAAGACTACCTACAAATGGCATAGCATTTTCAGGGCAGATGCCATAATTCTCTAGGCAATACAATGGATCAAAAGAACTGCCTCCTTCTGAAAATTGGCAATCACCGTGTAGACGTACTACCTGAATGGCACGGTCCATATAAGTTTTGTTCGCAACAAATGACTCGCAAAGGTCATAAGTTTTGCCTGTCTTTTTCAAAATCTCAGCCTCAAAGAAACTTAGTGTAGAATAGTCCCAACATGTGCCACTACGACTTTGATTTTTAATACTTGTAATTTTGTTCTCTCTTACTACAGTAAATACCGGCTTGTTTACATTTTTCTCAGCCTTCTTTTCCTGTGCTGTTGCACCAATTGCCGTTAAGGCAAGGAGTGTCATTACTAATAATTTTCTCATTTAAACCAATATAATGTTATTTATTATCCATAAAATTCTCTACGTCTTTTGGATGATAAGGTATACGATCCTTACCGATAAATCTACATCCGTCTTTTGTTATTAAAACGTCATCCTCTATTCTTATTCCTCCAAAGTCCTTATAAGTCTCTAATTTATCGAAATTTAGGAAATCTTTACAGTGTCCGTTTGCTTTCCAGTTATCAATAAGTGCCGGAATGAAATATATACCAGGTTCGTCTGTAACAACGAATCCTTCTTCAAGTCTGCGACCCATTCTTAGGCAGTTTGTTCCAAATTGCTCTAGGTTAGGGCGAGTTTCTTCGTCAAATCCTACATTTATCTGGTCTAGGCTTTCCATATCATGTACATCCATTCCCATCATGTGTCCTAATCCGTGTGGAAGGAACATAGCATGCGCTCCAGCTTTAACAGCTTCGTCTGTATCTCCTTTGGTAAGACCAAGTTCTTTTAATCTGTCAAACATCAGTCTGCAAACAGCAAAGTGTACATCTGCATATTTTGTTCCAGGTTTTGCTACGTCCAAAGTGTAGTCGTGACATGCTTCAACAATAGAATATATTTCCAGTTGCTTTTGTGTAAACTTTCCACTTACCGGCATTGTTCGTGTGTTGTCGCTGCAGTAGTTGTTTATTGTTTCTGCACCAGCATCACAAAGTACAAGTCTGCCTTCTTCAAGCACATTCATTGACGGTGCACCATGCATGATTTCACCATGCTGAGTGTATATGGTCGGGAAACTTACCATAGAACCATAAGAATTTGCAATGCCATCAACCTGTCCCCCTATAAATTTCTCTGTGACACCTGGTTGAGTGAGTCTCATCGCCGTAGTATGCATCTTGTATCCAATTACGGCAGCACGCTCAAGTTCCTCTATTTCTTGTGGCTCCTTGGTAGAGCGCATCTTTACAATAGCATTGATCAGTGATATGCTTGCAGATTCTTTCTGTTGGCAAGGATGTATTCCTAGCAGGTCAAATATCTGAATCTTAATGTCGTGTCTATATGGTGGCAGAATATGTATCTTGCGGTGTTTACTCATGGCATCATTGCAAACCAACTTTAGGCTTTTCATCTGAGCTGAATTTGTTGCGCCTGCTTTTTGTGCCATGTCGTGAATACTGTCAACTGAACCAAACCAAACAATATCCTCAATATCAATATCATCACCAATAAGTGTATCAGTGTCATTGTCAATATCGATTACTCCAACGAGACCATCTCTTTGAAGTCCGAAATAATATAAAAACGATGAGTCCTGCCGAAAAGGATGATACCCATTGTTGGGGAAGTTCGCCGGAGATTCATTGTTTCCGAAAAGAATGATAACGCCACTCTTTACGAGCTTTTTAAGTTCGTTACGGCGTCTCACATAAGTAGCTGTATCAAACATGTAATGCTGTTTTTTTGTTGTTTTGCCTACAAAGTTACACTTTTTTAATTAAAAAACACTATCTTTGCAAGAAAATTGAATAAATTGGTGTAAAATTATTAGAATATATGGTTGTTACTCAAAATATAGGTCTTGTTCTTGAAGGTGGAGGAATGCGAGGAGTCTTTACTAGTGGTGTCCTTGATGCTTTTATGAAGCATAATATTTATTTTAAATATATTGTTGCCGTTTCTGCTGGAGCATGTAACGGTATGAGTTATGTTAGCCGTCAACCACGACGTGCGCGTCTTTCAAATATTGACTATCTTGCTCGTTATAATTATATAGGCATTCGTCATCTTGTTTCACAGGGATGTATTTTCGACAGCAAGCTCCTTTATGATAAATTCCCCAATAAACTTTTGCCTTTTGATTTTGATGAATATTTTAAACATTCAAAGAACTTTGAAATGGTAACAACAAATTGCTTGACTGGTCTACCTATGTATTTAAAAGAATTGGAAGATCATCAGCGTTCACTTGATATAGTAAGAGCGTCTAGTAGTCTTCCATATGTAAGCAAGATCGTTCACGTGGACGGAATTCCAATGCTTGATGGTGGAATCGTTGATAGTATACCTGTGCAGCGTGCTATAGATATGGGATATACCAATAATGTAGTTATTCTTACAAGAAATAAAGGTTGGAAAGACGAGGGGAAGGATAGAAAGGTTCCACATTTTGTTTATAAGAATTACCCACGATTGAGAGTTGCGTTGAGTAGACGCCATATAGCTTATAACCAACAAATTGAACTTGTTAATAAATTAGAAGAGAATGGACAAATAAAGTGCATTCGTCCTTTACGTCCTATAGAAGTCGGAAGAATAGAAAAAGATACAGATAAGTTGGAAAGATTATATGAAGAAGGATTTACGATAGGTGAGGAATTTATTAAAAATAACACGAAATTATTTTAACAAATCAGGACGTATTTTTTTTGTACGTTCCATAGCTTTGTCAAATTCCCATTTGCGAATTTTAGCTTCGTTGCCACTAAGTAGTACGTCGGGAACTTTCCAACCTTTATATTCAGACGGTCTTGTGTATATTGGTGCGGCGAGCATGTCATCTTGAAAACAGTCGCTAAGTGCGCTTTGTTCATCACTTATTGATCCAGGAATGAGCCTTACGATAGCATCTGTCATTACAGCAGCTGCAAGTTCTCCGCCAGTAAGTACATAATCGCCAATACTAATCTCACGCGTGATGAGATTATCGCGTACACGCTGGTCTATACCTTTGTAATGTCCACAAAGAATAATGATGTTACCTTTCAGCGAAAGGTCGTTTGCAACATGTTGGTCAAACTGCTCTCCGTCAGGACTTGTATAGATTATTTCATCATAATCACGTTCAGCTTTCAATGCAGAAATACATCTGTCTATTGGCTCACATTGGATAATCATTCCAGCACTTCCGCCATAAGGGTAGTCGTCTACGCGTCTCCATTTGTCAAGAGTATAGTCTCTTAGATTGTGTAGGTGAATTTCTACCAATCCTTTCTTCTGTGCACGTGCTAATATGGATTCATTAATGAATCCTTCCATCATATCTGGTATTACTGAAATAATATCTATTCTCATGGCTGCAAAATTAATACTTTTTTTGTTATTTTGCAAGCATGTTGATAGATATAATGTTTTTTTATATGCTTTAGTTACTTAAAAGCTAGTTGTTACCCAACGTTGCAATCATAGGTTGTGTTATGAAATATTTATCTGTTGCCACATATATTTTTCCTGCACTATTTGCTTTATAGGTTTTGAAATAGCAATGGAAACGTTTTAGTCCGTCGTTGCTAGTACCTGTATTCTTATACTCGTTCCAACTTATATTTCGTGTGTAATAATATGAGTCGGTTATTCCGTCACTAATTGATTTTCCAACAACGACAGGTAACTCGTTAAATCCAGTAGCTTGCACGTTTGGATATATGGCATTGCCATCATGCTCAATCTTGAATGTAAGCGGAAAACGATATGCTGTTAAATCTCCAGGAATACCTATAATGACATCTAAATTCTGATCTTCGGATGAGTTCACTGTAGAAGGATTTAACTCTACAGAAAAGTTCATTGGGCGACGATAGTATAGATTTACGTATCTTTGTAATCCGTCAGAATTATAAATACTGATAGTCTGTATTTTCTGTTCAAGACTGCTGGTTGGTAAATCAGTAGGTTGTATTGTTATAGTTCTCCATCCGTCGGCATCATTTCCACTGCTTATTGTAGCTGATGCTGCAATTGGTCCCTTAATTGTTCCTATAGGTGATTTGTCTTCTTCGTCAAGTCCAAATATTCTAACGAAGTTTTTACCTGTATAATTTGTTGTATTAAGTTCTCTTCGTCTCAAGTTGCAAATCTCGTCATCACTTGTTGTAGATGGATTG
Organism: Prevotella sp.; assembly: GCF_051059605.1. Taxonomy (GTDB): domain Bacteria; phylum Bacteroidota; class Bacteroidia; order Bacteroidales; family Bacteroidaceae; genus Prevotella. The sequence goes on along the minus strand of NZ_CP050883.1, from coordinate 1,285,370 downwards.
TGCATATTGAATACATTTTTGTATTTTATGATAATTGGTTCCTTCGTTGTAAACATTTCATCAGTGAAACTTACGTATAGACGTGAAGAGTCATTGGCTATATTAGTAATATTTCCAGCTGTTGTTACTCCCATGAAATTGTTCATTGGACCACCTACGATTGCATCTGCTAATGTTTTAGAACCATTCCCCGAAATTCTTGTTACTTTCAGGTTATATTGAAAGTTCCTTATTAGATTATAGTATGTCATTGATGTCAGGTCAACACTGCCTGCTTGTTCAGTAGGGTAGCAGAAGTCTGCCTTATAAAATGTAGTGACTCCTGCAGAGCCGGTAAGAGTATTTCCCATATATGTACCCTTGATTATTATATAAGGGTTCTCAAGATCGTTGCGATGAGTGCTTTCATATATATATGTTGGTTCAGAAATGTTTTTCCAAGGAAAACTTGCACTAGTTGGATCTGGATTAGCCTTGAAATTTCTTGTCTCAGGTTCATATCCGTAGTATTTTTGATCAAGTAATTCTTTGTATGACATCGTTGTCCCACCACTGGATATATAGTCTGCAAATCTACTTATTAAAGGATCGTCACTTATCGTTGTATTCACATTGTATGGAGCTACAGTTCCTGATATAGGTTGATTAAAGACATAATATCCCTGTGGTATAAATATATTCTTTATACTGTCAGATATACTTACTGTTACCTTTGCAAAGTTTCGTACTAGTTTCAGGTTTTGCATTTTAGGTAAAGTCTTTTCTATATCTACTGTTCCATTTGAATTCATATAAATACCTTCATCAAACACTATTCTCTGCCAATATGAGTCTGTAGAATCAGTAACAGTCATCTTTCTCATAAGTGAAGCCTCGTCAATTATTGTAGTGAAGGTTGGACTAAAATTAGCTACAAGATGTACGATTCTCGGAGTTGTTGATGTATGCAGTGTTACATGAAAATATGTGAGACCATTATTTGCTGTTGAAAAATTATTGATGTTATCGCCATTGCTATTAGCCGCTTTACATGTATCTACTTCCAATAGTAGGCCATTATTATCAAAAACTATAGCATACAACTTTTTAATATCAGGAGTTTCTCCAAGACTACGAGTACTTATCACTTGAACGTCAGGAGTATTTAGTGAACCATTTATCTCAACAGGTAAACCCTCAGATTTAAATGTGCCTGAATCTGTAAGTAAGTCGTGCTCTGAACATGCCATAAAAGATAATGTTACAGCAATCAGATAGAATATGTAATGTAATATACTTTTCATTATTTTGTAGTCTTTATAGTATAAGTTCCAATAGGGCATTTTGTGCCTCCCCAATACCAAGTGTCATAAACTGTTCTTACATAGCATTGAACATTGCTACCTGCGTCATAGAAATTTCCACTATTGTAGTATCTTCCACTGCTAGCCCAGTAATTAGCACCATCAATAAATAAAGTAGGAATATTACCTTGTGATTGCATATAAGCGACAAACATTATTTCAGCCTCAGTTGGTAATCTCCATCTTCCTGCTGCATAACCGTTTTCTTGATATGTTGCAGCACGTTTCTGTGCGTTAGAGAATGTAACACCATCTTGTGAGCATTGTCCCCATGCAGAAGATACTTTGAATGACGGCGCTATTACAGAACGATATGAATTCGCTGTTGACGCTATCATTAGATTGGCACAATTTGAAGAAGTCCATGAAACATTGCTTGATGATTTAGAAAGATATTTTACAATGTCAGACGATTTCCAACCTGCACTAACTCTTGGGTCACCAATCTTGTAGTAATATGTTTCTCCACCTGTAGTATAATATCCATTTTCTGAATTAAATGCTGTAACATATACATTTGTTATTTGTGTCTGTGCCAAATTACCTAAAGAGGCAAATAAATAGCCATATGGAGTTATGGCATAGTTATCCTTTGTAGCAGGATATTTATTATTATTAGTAGTATTTTTACCATAGTAAGTTCCATCAGAATTTTTTGCAGCACCTGACATCGTTGCATTTTCTACTCTGGCAAAGTAACCATCAATAAATACGTTTCCACCATCTTCTGTGGAAATATATAATGACGGATATTGGGTCATAATGACAGTCTCGGTTAGCCCCTCATTGTTTGTTACTTGTAGATGTATATTCTGATACGTGTATGTACCGTCAAATTCATGAGTGAACGTTAGTTCTTTGTCAGATGTTATTTCTATTTTATATTTAGCCAAATCTGCGGCATTTGTAAGAATATTGGATCTTGGAGTACCTGAAGTTTCATACGTGTAATAATCTACTTGGGTAACTTTTGTGTTTACCTTATCTAAAGCAGAAGAACTAGTATATTTTATTATTGTAGAAGTTTGATTGTTCAAGATTATACTTTTTGGATCAACAGTTAGATACTGATATTTATGGAATTCACCACTAACATTTTCGTCAGTTGTGCTACCTGCACCTACATCAACAGTACCCCAAGGTAAAATAGTAAAACTTGAAGGGCTCAGTTTCACTGGTGTTTCTTTGTTTGTACTTCCGATATTGTTTATGTTAAGATAAATAGTGTATTGGCGGTTGCGCTCAATCTTCCTACCTTGCGTATTTATGCTTAACTGATAATAAGTATTGATATATCGGTTTTCTCCCTTCACGGTCCATGGTATGCATATTACCACAACAGTCTCCCTTGGATCTACTTCTTTCCATGATACAGGATAGCTGTAGAATGGAATATGAGAATATACATATTCAATTCCTGCATAAGTCTTTGATGCATCAGTTTTCTGCAAAATTTCTTGTTTATTGAAATAGTCAGCATCGGCTGATGTATAGCTAGCATCAATCTTTCCTTTATTTACTCCATTTAGCAGACTAATAGTCATACTTGCCAAGTTTGGTGTATAGGTTACGGTTGCACTATTCGACGTTTCATCTACAGACTCCTTAATATTTGAGTATACCACAACTTTGGCGGCACATCTATACAAAGGAACTGTAGAATATGCTGCATTATTATTCCAAGATATGTATCCACCGCCAGACATCGTAAATTTATCTTGAATTCCTGAACTGTTTGCTGTGAAATCAGAAGAGACAATTGAGTTCTTAACTTCATCAAGAGTCATTCCATCACTGAAGTTATTGATAGGGTTAGCTATAATATATGCATATCCACCATTTGATAAAGCTGTTTTTAGTTCATCGGTAATTCTGGTTCTTACAATATAAGAACCATCATCTTTGGTTGAAACACTTTGTCCTTGTATAGTCTGGATGGCGGCTTTTGTTGTGTCGCTATAAATGAATATCGTTGCGTTTTCAATATAGTTCTCGTTTAATTGGTCTTGACCGTTTATTGTTGCTCGAGTAGATATTCCTATTCCATTGTTCTCAGCAGTTGTATGATATAATACAAAAGATATATATCCGTCTTTCAGAGAGGATTCATCTTCATTTGCGATATCCTTTTCCGAACAACTATATAATGTCATCATTATGAATGACATTGCAAGTATATATGTATATTTTATAATAGTTTTTATCATATTCAATCTAGCTATTTTAATTCTTTACGTTTGCAGGTTCAATAAATTTATATTCCTTGAATATGTCGCTTCCTGTAAGCGTCTTTACTATTGTAGATTGGTTCGGTTGAATAACGTATATTCTTAATATAGCCGAATTATCTGTTGCATTTGTTGCGTTTTTTGCCCTTATCCTTAAAGTTGCTTGTGTTCCAATAGCACCTTGAGGATTTTGATTTATAAGTACAGTCCCGTTCTCATCAACAAATTGGAATGCATCAATATCTCCTGACTGTATAAGAGCAGCACGCCATGTAGCTCCCCTTGGGGTGGCAATGTTGAAACTTAGCGCGCAGGTCTTATTCCTTACATAGATAATACCGTTAGTTCTATCAATTGAATCTCCATATTGAACGGCATCAAATTCTATACCACCTCCAGGTGCTATGGTTATAAGATTTGTTCCAGTATCAATTACTTGCGAAACTTCCTCCCATGGTTGTGGTATTGCTGTTAATTCTAGATAATTTGCTTGAATATTTATATTGAGATTGTATTTTCTGCTTCCAATAAAATCTGTGTTTACATCACCAGAAACAGTAATCTCTTTATTTGTATATGTTGTTGTTGGTGTACCAGTATTATACCAATCACTATATGACCACCAATACCTATCTCTAGTTTGTTTTTGTTCTGTAATTTGTGTTAGTGCTTCATAGGTAATGCTTATTTTTAAATTACCGTTTTCTGCAGCCAATTTTGGTATTATCGTAATATATTGGCCTTCTGGTAATAAAGTCACTGTAGTCGTGTATACTCCGATTTTATTCCAGTTATTCATATTTATTTGATTCTGTGTTTGACCAGCTGTTTGTGAGTATTTAATATCATCATTTAATTCTGAGTCTAAAAGATATTCAAGAGTTCCACTTTTATTACTCCATGCTGGAGTACTAGCTATGCTGTTTTGCAATGAAAGCGTAGCTTGTTTGTTCGCGTTTGAAATGGTAACGCTCTTAATAAGATATTTTGTCTGAAAGTAATCTATACCTTGCGAAGTAGCAGAATATGTTACCGTTGTAGTGTATGGTTCCGTGTATAGTGTGCTTGAAATAGCTGGTATAATTTTGGCAAGAGCATGCTTGAAGTGCCAATGTACTGTTCCGTCACTAGGCCTTGTCTCATTTGTGTATGGCATTCCGTTACTCCTAGTTCCCCAAAGTATGTCTTCCTGCTTATTTAAGTCTGTTGATGCAATGTAACTTATTTCCGGATTACCAGTATTAGTATTCTTGTTTAAAGTTAATTGGCCGCTTCCTAAGTTAGGATTATATGATGTTGCAAAGAAAGAAAGCATATTCTTTCCAGTAGGCCAATACCTGGTATCTCCATCATAAGCCCATGCACCATTGTTATATTTTACGTTTACATTATCCATAAGCGTGTAAATACATTGGTTTGCATTAACGAAATTGTTAGTACCATGATAGTATGTGTAAACTTTGAAGCCGTTTGCTTGAAGATCTGCACTGCTTTCTATGGAGAATGGAGATGATGTTACGCTACGAGTTTTCATACTGTCAGTTTCTGCGGAGATGCCGATAGCTGTGTCACTGATGTTATTAGCATAACTATTATCAGTGATATCATTTTTTTCTGTGCATGATATTACACACAGAACGCAAAGTATGAAAGTAATATATAGCCGTATAGTCTTCATTTTATCTTGTCAATTTGTACTTGTATCAGTGTCATATCCACTGTTAGACCATTCATCGGTAGTGGCATCCATTTTTACTGGCTTTAAACCTATAGTAAATGTGTAGGTGTATTTCTTTCCTGGTAACCAATCTGTTATGTTGCCAATATTTCTTAGCACAACATTTTGCTCGTTGTCCGTGTATTTGTATTTTTCGTTACCGTTACTGTCGATAAATATTATATCATAGTTTATTGTGAACACTACGTTTGTATTCAGTTGCTGTGGAACCATTAACAGTATATTCCCTGTTTGGTTAGAAGTTGTTGAAGATAGTAAATTGGCATCAAGCGTATACTGCTGAGTTGAAGTTCCTGTCTTGAAATACGGTGTCCACGTAAATCCAGTTTTTGTGGAACTTTGATCATAGCTAGGATGACAAGTGCCGGCATTGTATAGTCCTGATATAACAGCGCTGTTAACTTTAAGTTTTGCTATGCTTTTCATACCATCATCAATGATGAGCTTTATGTTTACAAGACTTAGTATGTGGTGGAAAATGAAACTTATTTTTCCTTCATTATTGGTGTCTTGGTATGTCTTGTCTTTTATTAAATCGCTAAGCATAAGGTCTACTTGGTCACTAGGATTATCCTTGACATTAAATCTTAAACACATCTTACTTGCATCTTCAATATTCTCAACACCAATATCTAGACTGCCGTTTGAAAGATTATCCCAAGGATAGTAGGCGAAGAAACTAAGTTTATCGTTGGGATTGCTCGGCCAGTATTTTGTAGGTGAGTATGTGAAGCTTACCGTGTTGTTTGATGTTTTAGCCACCATTTCCTGGTTATTCATAAACGACGCAACATGAGAGGTTATGTCATCCCATTTAGTTGGCCCTTGATAGAAAGAAAATACACCAATTGAATTACCATTTGGAATGGTGGTCGTGTTTGTTCCATCAATAATGTAATTGCTGTTGGCACGGCTAGTTGTCGCTTTACTGGTATAGCACGAAAAATCTATAGAAAGTGCATCTCCTAATTTGCTTTCACTTTCCATGATAGAATTATCACTGCAACCTGATGTCAACAATGCCAATCCTGAGATTAAAATAAAATATGCTAAAACCTTCAATTACTTACTTCGTCAATTCGTCTGCAAAATTAGTCAAAATAGGATAAATCACCAAATATTTTACATTTCTTCTTTAACTTTTAACTTATTATTCGGCAATTACGGTTTCCCATTCGGAAGTATTAGAGTCAAACTGTATTCCGTCCATACCAACTAAAACATTTAGTGAATAGTTTTTGCCTGCTTCTAATGTCATATTTGATATTGTTTTTTTTGCATTGTTTTTAACCCTAAAATACCCTTCAGCCAAATTGCTATCTTTGGTTGTTAACCAATAAGTTATACTTATTGTCAAATCTCCTTTCGAAGGTATGAACGTAAGATAACATTCATTACCATCAGATGTTTTTGCCAAAAGGTTTGTAGTAACATTTGTAATACCACTTATGCTATCTGTACTCTTGCTATCACCTCTATCTCTTATATTTTCAGCTATTTGGTTATTACTTATGTTGAATACGGTTTCTCCATTTGTATTTTCCCATTGTGGCGTATAGGCTATTTCATTGTCAAGATTCAATGTTCCATTGCTGGGAAACGAGCCTGAAATAGTTATACTCTCAACAGTTATCTTATTACCATCAGCAATATTGTCATTTAAATTAGAATTGAATACTCCCTGAATGTTTAGACTGAGTCTTGCTAGGGCATGGCGGAAGTTGAAATTCACTTCTCCATTAGAGTTTAATGAAGTCATGTCTTTCAGAGCTTTACCGCTTTCTTTTGAAACAGCCCATAACAAGTCGATTGTGTTTTCTACGTTTGAAGAATTTGTGAAGGTAAGTTTCGGGGCACCTAAGGTGCTGTTAGATGTAATACTTGTGATACCTTCTGAATTTACATTTGAGTCTACGTACGGGGCATAGGCAAAGAAGCTATTTTGGTTTTCTATAGATGAACTACTTGTAGGCCAATACTTTACGGGACTATAGTTCCATGAATCACCTTTATTTGTAGAGGCGACTTTCTGATTGTACATAAAGTTTGGAGACATGTTTTTAATGCTAGCTTCAGAACTATTGAATGCGAAAACGCCGAAACCGTTTTTAGCAGATAGAGTGGTTGTAGAATTGTTGACCGCACGACTTGAAACTGCTTTCTCGATATAGGTACCGAAAACAACAGGTTTATACTCATTTTTTGATTCTGTTTCGCTTAATGCTGAATCTGTGAGTTCTTCATTTGTGCATGATGACAAGCTGACGATTGCAATCATGATAAATAATGCGATCTTTTTCATAATCAAAATGTTTAATGCGTTCAACAAATCAAACCATTTATCTAAAATAAAGTTGAATTTAGTAATATTGTGATCACTTTGATATTTTATCGCTCTAAAATATTTAAATCTTAACTTTTAATGCTTCTTTGACTTTTTAATGTTTAATGCTAAATCTACTTTCTTTTATTTTTATATATAGCAAATATAGTCCTTTTTTATTTAAATTAAAAATATACCGAAGTTTAGTTAATTTAGTTTAACAATGTGTGCCTTAACGTTTATAAAGTTAAGCATTTGTTAACAATGGTATAAAAGGAAAAGGGACAAAGCCTATTGGCTTTGTCCCTTTTTATGATATAATAGTTTGTTCTATTGATTATTTAACAGAAATATCTATTGCATCTGGATTTGTAGCAACCTCTGCATCCCAATTTGAAACTTCTGCATCGAATGTTATAGCTTTAAGTCCAATGTTTAGAGTTAAACTATATTGCTTGTTCGATTGAAAATCATTTGTGAATGTGATAGTCTTTGTAATTGTATTGCTTGATCCTTCAGATGTTACTCCATATTGTAGGTGATCATCAAGAGTTCTAACCCAATATTTAACCTCAATGGTTATTGTTGGTTTTGATGTAGGAATTAAATAGCATGATTTATCACCAATCATTACTGATTGTGCGGTAGTAGTTAAACCTGCTATATTCTTGAAAGTCGCTAAGTCTGTTGGATTTTTGATTTCACGAACAAGACTTTCTGCGAAATTTGTATTTATATTAGTATTGTCTATTGTAAGGAGAGTCTTTCCATTAGGAGATGACCAGCTGCCATCAACTAGATTTAATGTTCCTGATTGGCTAAGGTTGTTTGAATCTGTAATTTTAACACTTTCAATAGTGACTTTTGTTGAAGCATCAATTGCTGAAACAGTTTTAGCTTTAATATTAAATTTAGCTAAAGCGTGCTTAAATGTGAATCCGACAATATCGCTTGTGCGTGTTAGATTAACATTCATTTCTGCATTGTTGCTTTTCTTTACACCTCGAAGTAGGTCTACAGAATTTGTTATATCAGAACCTAAACTATAACTAATCATTGGAGTGTTTCCATTGTCATTTCGAGGAAGACCAGTAATGCCATAGGTTTTATCAGTAGGTAAGCCAGTTGTATTGTCTACATCAACGTAAGGTGCATAAGCAAAGAAACTGATTTTGCCATCATTATTTGGCCAATAGCGTAAAGGAGTGTAATTCCAAGTAGTTGTAGTTCCTGTTGTGCTTCCAGTAACTTTAGTGTTGTACATAAAGTTTGGAATGGTCGAACCAGCCTGATAGTCTTGAGTTGTATAATAAGCAAACACTCCAAATCCATTTGTCATAAGTGTTCCTGTAGTTTCTGAACCTAACACTCCGGCACGAGTTTTTGCCAAATAGGTATCAAATGAAACTGGCGTTTGTGTAGTAACTTCTGTGTCAGCCAAGTCTGAACTCTGCGAACAACCAGTTAATGCCATTACCGTTGCAGCAGCAACAGTAAATAATAGAATCTTTTTCATAAGTGTTTTTTAATTTACTTGAACTTTTTTGCCCTTTTGTTTGAGCTTAAACTAACCTTAATATTTACTTGTTTTGAAACATGATGTTAATAAAATTATCATGGTTCTTAAAAATCGATGCAAAATTATGTGATAATAATATACTTACCAAATTTCTTCTTAACATTTAGCTTTGTTTAACACGATTAATGCGGTGTTTAAGCATTTTATGTTAAAAGCTGTGTGTCAGTACCTTATTAAATACCAATATCAATATTACCACCTTCTCCCCAATTATCCACTTCTGCTTCGAATCCACTACCTCCAGTGCTACTATTATCTATCTTAGGCAATTCTGGACCGTTGTTAATGATAAGTAATAAGTTTTGTGTTACTTCAGATGTAGGTACCAATGCTCTTGTCACTTCTCGCGCATAATTTATAATTTTGCCTACATTGTAGGTAAATAGCTTTTCTGTCTTGTTGTCGCTGAGTGTGAAATATAAAGTAAGTACATTGTCGACATCAATTCTTGAATTAATATTCTCTTTACCGTATGGTAAGCCAAAAGTTGACAAGGTTATAGTTAACCAACCGCTTGTGGCTCCCGTTGAGTCGACGGTAGCTTTAATATCCTGTAATAAGAATGTTGCTTTGTCTGTAGATGCTCGATAACTCGTAAGAATGTATCCTCCAGCCATACCATTTATAGAGCCTATTGAACTTTTAATGCTATTAATATTGTTAACCCTAATTCTTACAGTTAATTTTGTGTTTACGGGTTTTGGTGTTTCTTTTATAACATATTTCTTTGTTGTAGAATCACTTCCTGTTGTATTAAAGTTTTTTGAGCCAGATATCATATCTTCAGTTATTCTTATTGTATCTGCAATAACAGCAAGATTTTCTGGCTCCTGCTTATATGTAACTCCGGCATCCCAAGTTCCGTTTGTGTAAGAACCTGATTCTATATCATTCAATTTTACTTGTGCAGAATCATAGTTGTTCATTTTGTTGAATGTGAATGAATTGAATTCTGTAGTGCTAAGATTAAAAGATAACATTTTCCATATTCCTACACCTAGGTTTAATGGCATGTGGGTAGTGTTATTTGATATATTCTGTTGTGTAGAGCCATCACTTCCATAAGCCATTAATGTTACTCCTGATGGAGTTTCTCCAACAGCAGTCTCCCAGTCATAATTTATCGCAATAGAAGCATTTTCATCAGAAACATATTCCAATGGTCTACGGTCACAAGCGCATACAAGCACCAATGATGCGATTAATATAAAAAACAATTTTTTCATTTAGTATCTCCTTTCCTGCTTTTTCCTAATAACCATACTAAACTAATTTTTGCTTTAGTAGGACCAACGTATGTCCAGTGTTTGCTATATTGATAAATAAGATGCTGATATTCATACTTTGCCTCATAATGTTTGTAAGGACCAACAGCAATACCTGAAGATAGAGAAAGCTCAATATTAAGCTTCCTGCCTAATTTGTGAGTCCATCCGTAGGTTATGCCTGTACTATAAAATTCTCCCTGATTACCTTTCGCATCCCATTCTAAGTCGTATTTACCAACTGCAGCATATAAACCAATAAAATGTCCCAATAATGGATGACTGATATCTTGCTTACTCATCCAGTATCGAGTTTCAATACCAGCCATATTAACTTCGTAAGCTTTGGTGTTACTTTTTGTCTTATACCAAGGAAACCAAATCTCAGCCATTACACTCATTCTTTTTTGCTTGCCTAGAGTGGTTTCTATTTCTAAGTTTGGAGTTATAGCTGCATCAAATAGCATATTCGTCTTGAGTGCTATTTTGGGAGAATAAGTATTGCGACCGACATCTTGAGCAGTTGCCGGTATTGCTATACATATTATATATATAGTAATTAAAATGATTCTCTTAAAATTTACCATGAGTCGTATGGGGCTTATTTATTTTATTTACTTTACTTGTGTGAACTTATCAATGAAGTCTTTTTCCGAAATTATTTTAATGCCAAGTTGATTAGCCTTTTGATTTTTTGAGCTAGCAGATAGTAAATCGTTGTTTATCAGATAATTTGTTGATTTACTTACGCTCCCTGTTACCTTTCCTCCTTGACTTTCAATATATGCTTTTAATTGGTTGCGATTTTTGTATTCGTATACATCACCCGTTATTACAAATGTAAGTCCATTGCATAAGTCACCTTCGGCGTCTTTTTCTTCCTGTGTGACATTTATCTGTTTAAGAAGGTTGGCTACAATAGTTTGATTTTCCTCATCGTGAAACCATTCTACGATTCGCATGCTCTTTTCAGGTCCTATTCCTGCGATGACAGCAAAAGGAGAATCTCCTCCAGCAACAACTTCCTGACTATTTCCACTTGCTATTTCTATTAACTGTTGCAACGGATAAACTTTGAGTAGGCGATTACATACATCTTGTCCACACAATGGAATGCTGAGAGCATATAACAGATGATGAGCCTCAACGTTACGTGCTGCCTCTATAGATTTTAGCAAGTTTTGTACGCTCTTTTCTCCAAATCCTTCCATGAAAGACAATTTTGAGGCATAATCTTTCAACTTAAACAAATCTGCATATTCCTTCACCCATCCTAGATTAATGAACTTTGCTACAGTCTGTTCCGAAATACCGTCTATGTTAACTCCATCCTTGCTTACAAATCTTGCAAACTTTCTTAGTTGTTTTGCAGGACATTTGTGGTTTGTGCAATGCAATGTCTTTGTCTGACTAGCCAGACTTATTGTAATCTCTGTGGGTGAACCACATACAGGACATTCATCTGGAATCTGTAATGATCCAACTTTGTTGTCAACTTTAATGACTTTTGGTATGATCTTATTTGCTTTGATTACGCTGATACGAGTGCCTTTATCACCAATGTTCAGCCGTTCACATTCACTGATATTGCACAATGATGCACGCTTTACGGTTGTACCTTCCAATGTTACTGGATGGAAAACAGCAACAGGTGAAATCGTTCTTGCTGCACAGCTCCATTCTATATGATCTAATTCTGTTTCTGCGCTTTCATCTTTCCATTTGAAAGCGTATCCTGCACGTGTAGCATGGTGTCCTGTGACGCTACCAGTTTGTGCATATTCTGTATCATCGTATGTAATAACAAGTCCGTCAACAGGGTAGGGGTTGGAGTTATCTTCATTAGTATCATCTTTTGAAGTTCCTGTAACCCTTACTGTCCAGCTGTCAATCGCCTTAGTGATATTTTCTAAATCAGGATTTTCTATTAACTGTCTTTCAACAGCTTTCATACCATTTTTTTCTAGCCAATCTATTCTAGCACCCCATGATAGTATTTCCTCATCAGTATATACTAATGTGAATGGTATCCATCTCAAATGGCGACGTTTCACTTCGTTCAGGTCTTTCAGAGTAAGAGAGCCTGAGGCTAGATTTCTTGGATTAGCATATTCTTCTTCGCTTTCGATATTGAATTGTTCAAAATCTTTATAGCTAATTACGCATTCTCCACGTACAACAACATGTCCCTCTGAATTTATATTTTGAGGAATGCCATCTATAGCTGATGCTAAATTAGTTATGTTAGTTCCAATATGTCCATTTCCTCGAGTAACAACTTTTGTCAATTTGCCATTGTCAAAAGTAACTACTAATGTTAATCCGTCAAGTTTCCAACTTAACCATATTGGTTTGCTTTCAGCCCATTTCGCAAGTTCTTGAGGATCTTTTGTCTTAGCAAGCGAAAGAGCGGCAAATTCATGTTCTTCTTTATTGCCATTGATGTTGTCTTCAGAAACGCGATTGGTTGGAGAATCAGGAAAACGTTGACCAGTCTCAGCTTCTAATTGCTTAACTTTATCGAACATGGCATCCCACTCATAATCAGTCATGAGTTCGCCTTGTCCGTTGTAGTACGCATCTGCAGCTTTGTTTAGTTGAGCAACTAATTGCTGCATTAGCCTGAGTTTATCTTCTGCCATATACAAGTTTTCCTTTTTTAACCGGCAAAGTTAAATAAAAAAATATGATTCACCAAAATAGTTATTGTACTTTAACTAAATGACGTGATGAGTGTTACAAACTTTTGGTTACGAAATTTTTTGTAGCGACATGGTGCAAATGTTTTATAGTAGAACTGGAAACGCTTGATCGTTAATATTGTACTGCTTTTAGTTGAATGTTTTTCTAAGTATGTCTATTTAGGTTTGCAGTATTTCATAGAACAGGTTTAAGAGTTTGAATATTTTGATTTTTTTTCTGTAGACATATCATGTAAGAATGAATGACAACCAATCTGGTAAGGTTTATAACTTACTTATGAATATTTTTTTCTATGAGTATTCTTTTACATGCTTAATTATGAAAAATAAAAATATCCCAAAACTTTTAAAAATGAAAAATAACCTCCACTAGTAACACAAACGATTGATTGATAATATATTATCGGTGGAGGTATACTTCCACTATCCTCCACTATCCTCCACGTTTTTGTAAACTATTAAGAAATATTTGGATGTTGGTAAATATATTTGTATTGCTTTAAAATAAATTTTAATAAAATATGTTTTACATTTTCCCCTTTGTTTTTTTCAATTTGTGTCTTTGTTTTATGATGAAGATGGAGCTTAAGAAGTTTGCTTTAGATAGTAAAATTTGTGTATTTCAAGTAGATTCATCCCATTTGTCGAAGAGCCCATAATTTGATTTTAATTTGTATTTAAACTATTGATAAAGTAAAACCGTTAGCACGACAAAATAGAATACGTTTGATCGTAGAAATGGGAACGTTTGATCGTAGGATCAGAAACTTTATAACGATACAACGCAAACGTTTGATCGTAGAAATGGAAACGTTTGATCGTGGAAACGCAAACTTGATGCTATAACTTTACCTTTGCACCAATGAATTTTGGCTAATATTGTTTTGCGATGTGATATAATGTAAGCATATTTGAATTTATATTATTTTTAAAAATTCAGGTTTGTATTTGATTATAGCAAACTATTTCTAAATAGTTTACAAAAACGTGGAGGATAGTGGAGGATAGTGGAAGTATACCTCCACCGATAATATATTATCAATCAATCGTTTGTGTTACTAGTGGAGGTTATTTTTCATTTTTAAAAGTTTTGGGATATTTTCGTTTTTCAGTAATTATAAATGTAATAAAAAAGTCCATTTTAAATTTAATGTGGATAAGTTCTGTAATGATATCAGTAGCTATTGTTGACTAAGGTAATACCTGCTGACGGAATAAAATTAGTTAATATTTAATTCCGCCAACGGGTTGTTGTATCTATTTAAATAAATTAAAGCTGATATAGAACTAGTTGTCTTTTAGTGAAATAGTGTTGAGAAATTTGTATGATAGTAAAAAAATGTCTACATTTGCATTGTATAGAAAGATAATATAAGATTAAGAATCTATACATATAGCAAAATATTTATATATCTAAATGCAGATTATGAAAAAGAAACTATTAATGGTTTTTGCCGCTCTTCTGATGACAGTTAGTGCAAATGCACAATTTGAAGAAGGCAAGATGTATTGCGGAGCTTCGCTTACAGGTTTGAATTTGAGTTATAATGGTGCTGATGAACTTAATCTTGGTTTGCAGGCTAAAGCAGGATATTTCATTACTGATGACATCATGCTTTCGGCACAGTTAGGTTATCAAACAAGTTCAAGCGATATTATTCCAAATCATTATGAGGTAGGTGCAGGCGTTCGCTATTATATAGAGCAAAACGGTATATTCCTAGGAGCTGGTGCGAAATATGTTCATACGGGTAAGTATAATGATTTTATGCCAGGATTAGAGGTTGGTTATGCCTTTTTCTTAAGTAAGACTATTACAGTTGAACCTGCAATATACTATGATCAGAGTCTTAAGGACCATAGTCAGTATTCTACCATAGGACTAAAAGTTGGAATCGGTATATATTTGTAAGATAAAATAGTATTTAGAAATATTATATGTCCGAAACATATCCCTCGGCGTTATTGGAAAAAGCCGTAAGTGAATTCTCTAAACTTCCGGGTATAGGGCGTAAGTCAGCTTTGCGTCTAGTATTGAATATGTTACGACGCAATGCCTCTGATGTTGATGAATTCTGTAATTCAATAATGACATTAAAGCATGAAGTGAAGTATTGTAGAGTTTGTCATAATATCAGTGATACGGATGTATGTCCGATATGTTCTAATAGTCGTCGCGATGCATCAACGATATGTGTTGTTGAGAATATTCAAGATGTCATGGCTGTTGAGAAAACACAACAGTTTAATGGGCTTTACCATGTGCTTGGTGGAATAATATCGCCAATGGATGGTATTGGACCAGGTGATATAGAGGTAGATTCATTGGTTGATAGAATTAGTAAAGGAGATGTTAAGGAAGTTATACTCGCATTGAGTTCCACAATGGAAGGAGATACGACAAACTTTTACATATCAAGAAAACTCGTGCAATATGATGTGAAACTCAGTGTGATAGCTCGTGGTATATCTGTTGGCGATGAATTGGAATATACGGACGAGGTTACGTTGGGACGCTCTATATTAAACAGAACACCATTTAAACAATGAAACAAGCAGTAAAAATACTCACAATAAAATATTTTATCGTGTTGGCATTCGCCTTGGCAATAATAGTCTGTGGCGAAAACGACTGGTTTAATAATGTTGGGATTATGCACGATAACAAAAGTTCTGATTTCATAATGACTTCATTAATGGAAATCATATCAATATGTTTAATTCCAGTATCATTACGTCTATTTAAATTCAAGAAAGTGCGTAATGATATATTATCAGATAATACAGAATTTCATTCTTCGTTTATAGCTTGGGCTATTATACGTTTAGATATGTTGCAAATACCAATGATAGTAAATGCTGTTTTATATTATCTGTATATGAATGTAGCTTTTGGTTATATGGGAATAATCTTGTTTCTAGCAAGTTTCTTTATATTTCCAACATCAGAAAGATGTAACTTTGAATACGAAAAGATAAAAGGCGAGCAATAATGCTTCTGTCTGTAATAATTGTAAACTATAATGTGAAGTACTACCTTGGGCAGTGTCTTCATTCCTTAACTAAGGCTTTAGAAGGTATCGAGTCTGAAGTTCTTGTTGTGGACAATCATTCTGATGATGGAAGCATAGAATATTTAAAGCCTATATTCCCCAATGTGAGATTTGTTCACTGTGGTCATAATATGGGTTTCTCACGTGCTAATAATATTGGCATACGGCAGAGCAGCGGAGAATACGTATTGATGGTTAATCCTGATACGATTATTGGCGAAGATGTTATTGGTGATGCGTTGAATTTTATGAGAACGCATGTTGAAGCTGGAGGCGTAGGCGTGAAGATGCTTAAGGCTGACGGTAACAATGCTATGGAAAGCAGGCGAGGATTGCCTACTCCGATGACTGCATTTTACAAGATGAGTGGATTGTGTGCAAGATTTCCCGAACATCATAAACTTGCACATTATTATATGAGTTACTTGTCATGGGATGAGCCACATAGAATAGAAGTCATTAGTGGCGCCTTCTTTATGATTCGTCGTAAGGCATACAATGAAGTAGGGGGACTTGACGAAGATTATTTTATGTATGGTGAAGATATAGATTTGAGCTGTCGTCTTTTGGGAAATGGATGGCAGAATTGGTATCTGCCATTATGCATACTTCATTATAAAGGAGAAAGCACTCAAAAAACTTCTTTTAGGTATGTTCATGTCTTTTATGAGTCTATGCTTATATTTATGCGAAAGCACTATAGTAATTCATCGTATTTAATAAATTTGCCAGTTAAGGCTGCTATATTTTTCAAGGCGATGGTAGCTCTTGTGAAAAATGGACTGTTCAGTATGTCTAGATCGCTAGGGTTTAGAGAAAAAGAAAAAAATCCTAAAGCCAAATATATGTTTATAGGTGGAAAGGATATGTTAGAACAATGCAAAACTATAGCGCTTAATAATGGATTGGATGCAGAATATATAAATGCTAGTCAAGATAGTTGTCCTGAAGGTCATCTTAAATACTTGCATTCTGATCCAGAAAGAATGATATATGTTGTATATGACATGACGGTTTATAGTTATTCGCATGTGTTAAGCATATTTGCAGGTTGTCCTATGAAGCATGTATCCATTGGAACATATTATGATAATGTATTAATAACAGCAGAGGAGGTGATGTATAATGAATAAAACAGATAAGTTGCCTGAGGTTACTTTGAGGGCAATTGAGCCAGAAGACTTGGAATTGCTGTATCATATAGAGAATGATAATAAGTTATGGGATGTAGGAATCACAAATGTTCCGTATTCCCGTTTCATGCTTCATGACTATATAGCTAATTCAAGTGGCGATATCTATACGGATAAGCAAGTGAGGTTAATGATCGTTGACTCTGACAATATGTGTGTAGGTATTGTAGATTTGGTAGATTTCAATCCGCAACATCGTAGGGCGGAAATAGGAATAGTTATAATGAGTGAGTATAGAAATCGTGGTTTTGCCAAGGCAGCATTACTTAAGGTTATTTCATATTGTCACAAAGTAATACATTTAGCACAAATCTATGCTATAATAAGAAATGATAATAAAATTTCAATAAATCTATTTAACTCTTTGGGTTTCAGTAATAAAACACAATTGGAGGGGTGGCTTTTTGATGGTGAAAAATACGATGATGCTGTTTTGATGCAATTTTTTTTAGAAAAAACACATTAAAAGTTTTGGAGAAATAAAATATTATCATTACCTTTGCACTCGCAATTCAGAATAAGGCTCTTTTATGGTGCGTTAGTTCAGTTGGTTAGAATGCCTGCCTGTCACGCAGGAGGTCACGAGTTCGAGTCTCGTACGCACCGCCACAAGCCTTTTCATGAATTTGTAAAACTGGTGCGTTAGTTCAGTTGGTTAGAATGCCTGCCTGTCACGCAGGAGGTCACGAGTTCGAGTCTCGTACGCACCGCTTAAAATCCTCAAAACTTTATTGTTTTGAGGATTTTTTGTATAAAGAAGTTTCCTATGAATGTCTTATTAGATGTATCTCGTGGTCAATGCAGTTAGGTAATTCTTCTTTATAGTGGGTTACAATAATCATAGTTTTGTTGCGTCTTTTGCAGAAAGTCTCTATGATATCTTTTACCATTCGTCTATTTGTGTTGTCGAGTCCGTGTAGTGGCTCGTCAAGAATTAATAACTCAGGATCTTTTACAAATGCTCTTGCAAGAAGTACTAATCTTTGTTCGCCACTAGACAGTTTAAGGAAAGTACGATCTTCAATTTTATCAAGCCCGAATATTTTCATCCAGAATTTGCATTGTTCAATTTCTTCTTCAGATGGTTTCATGTACAGACCGACGGAATCTTTCATACCACTAGCTACAATTCTTATAGCTGGCATGTCACGTTGATAAGCACGATGCATTTCTGGTGAAACATATCCAATATGCTTTTTGATGTCCCATATACTCTCTCCACTTCCGCGAGGATTATCAAATAGTGTTATATCGCATGCGTAGCTTTGTGGGTTGTCTGCACAAATTAAGCTCAATAGTGTTGACTTTCCTGCGCCGTTTTGTCCGCTGAGCGCCCAACTTTCTCCGTTCATTACAGTCCAGTCCAAATGGTCAAGAATAGTTCGCTCGCCATATTTTATGCAAACCTCATCCATCTTAACAACTTCCTTGGTATGATATTCATTACCCTTATAAGGTAAGTTTATTATTTCCTGTTCATATTCTTTACTTAGTACTCTACTAGGTATAGCCTGACGATTATTGATATAATCCTCAAGTTTTACTTTTGGATATACTTTCATATTCTTTACTTCAACAATATGTGTAATGAAATCAGGAATATCATCGCTTTTACTTAATACTAATATTATTTGTAGGGAATTTTCTAAAGACAATTCTTTTAATAATTCTTTCAGTTGATCTCTTGTGCCAGCGTCAAGGCCAATGAAGGGGTTGTCCATTATTAATATTCTTGGATTGGCGAACAGGGTAGAGGCAAGTTTAAACTTTCTTAGTTCACCGCTTGACAACAAAATAATATATTTATCAAGTAGATGCTCAATGTGGAACATCTTGTATATATGCTTTTGTAGTTCTCTTCTTTTTGGTGTGTCCACCCCTGCCAAACTGTAAGCCTCTTCTAGTTTGTCACCCACGGTTGGAGTGTTTTCATCAATTTCCTGTTGATTCCATCTTTGTTGCAGGTAATATGTGTGGTCATTGTCACTTCCATAACTATCACGGAAAGTGATATATTTTATATTGTCTGAAACAAGTGGTTTTTCACTTGGTGAAAAATCGTATTCCGGATCACGCATAAGCAGTGGATGTGTGCCAACAATAATGTCAACTAGCATTGATTTTCCCCCACCGTTTGGTCCGACGATAGCAATGTGCTCACCGTCATTTGTTTCAAAGTTAACAGGTTCAGCCATACGCCATTCTGGCATACGTGTTGTTCCATCCTGTATTTTGATAATCTTTTGCATGATAAGTCTCTATTTAAATCTTTATATTGTTTTTCAAGATTGAATTTTATCCTTGTTTTTTGTGGCAAAATCTTTCCAACTGGAATAATGTTTGGCTTCTGTTGATGGTCTTCCCATTTGCATAAAATGACAATATGCAGCTCCTAGTGCGTCTGTTGCATCCATAAACTTAGGCATATCTTTCTCGTCAATATTAAGAAGCCGTTGAAGCATGCCTGCCACTTGTTCCTTAGATGCTTGTCCCATACCGGTGATAGCCATTTTTATTTTTAATGGTGCATATTCGTGTATCGGTATGTCTCTGCATATTGCGGCTGCGATTGCAACTCCCTGAGCCCGTCCTAGTTTAAGCATGGATTGTACGTTCTTACCAAAGAAAGGAGCTTCAATAGCTAGTTCGTCAGGGAGGTATTCTTCTATCACACCTGTGACTCTTTCAAAAATCTTTCCTAGCCTTAGATATGGGTCACGTATCTTTCTCATATCAATGACTCCCATAGAGATCATCTTGGCTTTGTTTCCTATGACTTTTAGTACACCATATCCCATGACGTTAGTACCAGGATCAATGCCTAATATTATTTTATCAGTTTTTTTGTCCATATACTTATCTGTCAAGATATGGATTCTCTGATAGTTCTTGTCCGATAGACGTCTCTTCACCATGTCCAGGGAAGATACGCGTATTGTCGGGAAGTTGGCAAATAATTCTAAGACTTTGTATGATCATAAATTTTGAACCTCCCTCAAAGTCTGTTCTCCCTATTGAATTATGGAATAGAGTGTCACCTGAGAATGCTACATGTTCTTCTTCGCAATAGAAAAAAACGCTGCCCGAAGAATGACCAGGAGTTTCTATAATAGTGAATGTATGATTTCCAAACTTTATTGTATCTTTTGCTGTAAGATACTTTCCTACAGGAGGCATTTCATAATCTAAATGGATACCAGCAATAGATTCAGCTTGCGAATTCAGTTTATTCATCAGTTTCTCATCTGAAGAATGAACCTCAGGTTTTAATCCAAACTGTTCATAAATATATGTATTTCCAAAATTGTGATCAATATGTGCATGTGTAGCAATAAGATGCTTTGGTACAAGCTCGTTATCACTAATATACTCAGTAATAGCTTTCTTTTCCTCTTCCCAAAATGCGCCACAGTCGATGATAACACATTCTTTGGTTTCGTCGTTAACAACATAGCAGTTTTCCTGCAGCATGTTGCACGTAAAGCGTTTAATATTCAGCATATATTTAGATTTAAGCCATTGGTAAATAAATAAGTTTCTTATCTTCCTTAAACCACTCCTCGTCAAACATGTCTTCAAGCGGCATGACGTCAATAATATTCAGATATGGTTTAAGTTCTTCTTTGAGGTCGCCGCCTTTAAGACAAAGCAGACCATTAGGAAGTGCATTATTTTGTTTCTTGCTGATATTCTTTTGAATGATTTTCATCAACAAAGGCAATTGCATTACGGCACGACTTACAATGAAGTCATATTCACCCTTTTCTTCTTCTCCGCGTCTATGAAGTGCTTCTACGTTGTCTAATCCTAATGCCTTTGCTACCTCATTAGCAACCATAATTTTCTTTCCTGTACCGTCAATAAGTCTGAATTTGCATTTAGGGAACATAATAGCCAAAGGTATACCAGGGAATCCGCCACCTGTTCCGAAATCAAGTATTCTGGAACCGTCTTTAAATCTTATAGCCTTTGCGATAGCTAGAGAATGTAATACGTGATGCTCGTAAAGATTGTCTATATCTTTGCGAGATATAACGTTAATCTTCGCATTCCAGTCACGATATAAAGTATCGAGCATTTCAAACTGTTGCTTTTGCTTTTCGTTAAGCTCAGGAAAGTATTTTGTTATGATTTCTATCATGTGTTATATATTTAATCTATATTTATGATAATGTAATAATTATATGAATATGACGATTGCATAATTAAAGTTGCTATATGCACTATAATCAAATTCGTTATAATAGGGGCAAAGTTACAAAGAAAATTTGTAACTTTGCATAGCAATTACAATAAAAAGGTAAAATGATGGATAATGAAATCGTAGAACTTAAAGCCGCTCTATTTGATTTAGATGGAGTGATTTTCGACACTGAGCCACAATACACAAACTTCTGGCGTAGTCAGTGTCAACTTTATCATCCCGAGATTCCAGGATTGGAGAATGATATAAAAGGACAGACACTTGTTCAAATATATGATAAGTATTTCGATGATGTAAAAGACCAGCAACCAATTATTACACAGAGACTTAATGAATTTGAAAAGACGATGAGCTTCCCATTTATCGATGGTGTTGAGGCTTTTATCCTCAATTTGCGTGCTCATGGAATAAAGACAGCTGTTGTGACAAGTAGCAATGTTGAAAAAATGAATAATGTGTATGCGCAACACCACAAATTCACAAGTATGTTTGATCGTATTCTGACAAGTGAGGATTTTTGTGCAAGTAAACCTGATCCTGATCCTTATTTGAAAGGTGCAGAATGTGTTGGTGTAAAGCCTGAGGAATGTGCTGGTTTTGAAGACAGTTTTAATGGTTTGAAATCTGTTAGGGCTGCACATGAATTCACAATCGGATTGACAACAACTAATACGGCCGAAAGTATAAAAGAATATTCTGATATAGTGGTTGAAAACTATATCAATATTGATTATGAATGGCTGATAGATAAATTTCATTAACATTTGTTTTGCAATCTCCACCAATTGATGTAATTTTGCACTCAAAATAAAATATATATAATGGGATACTTATCTACTGATAAAAAGAAGATTACTTCTAAGACATTTGTTGATATGAAGCAAGCTGGTGAAAAAATCACTATGCTTACCTCTTACGACTTTACTACAGCTAGCATTGTAGATGCAGCAGGAATAGATGGAATATTAATAGGTGATTCTGCTTCAAACGTAATGGCTGGTAATGATGATACAATTCCAATCACCGTAGATCAAATGATTTATCATGCGCGTTCAGTTGCTCGTGCATGTAAGCATTGTTTGGTTGTTTGTGATATGCCTTTTGGTAGCTATCAGATTAGTAGGGAGGATGGTGTACGCAATGCCATTAAGATTATGAAGGAATCTGGCGTTGATGCATTGAAACTTGAAGGTGGTATAGAAATTATTGATACGATAAAGGGAATTATTGATGCTGGAATACCTGTAATGGGACATTTAGGATTGACACCTCAAAGTATTCATAAATTTGGAGGCTATGGATTAAGGGCTAAAGGAGAAGCTGAGGCTGAGAAACTTTTATCTGATGCTCGTGCTCTTGACGAAGTTGGATGTTTTGGTATTACCCTAGAGAAGGTTCCTGCAAAATTGGCTGATGAGGTTACAAAAGCTGTAAGTTGCGCAACTATTGGCATTGGTGCTGGTAGTGGAACTGATGGTCAAGTACTTGTTTATGCAGATGCTTTGGGAATGACACAAGGGTTTAAACCAAAGTTCCTTCGTCATTTTGCTGATGTTAACAAATGCATGACAGATGGTGTTCAGGAATATATTCGTACAGTTAAGGAATCTTCGTTCCCTAATGTAGACGAAAGCTATTGAACTATTTAATGGTATCATATTATTGCCATTAATTCTTGATAATTTATTTGTTCATCAATGGTATATGCAAAATAAAATTCTTTAATTTGCGTTATATCACTGATGAACAAAATCATAACATTTATTTTATTGACTTTTGGTTTGTTATTTTTGTCATGCAATGATGATGAGAAGTTTTCTACATCTACGGCAGACAAACTGACATTCTCTGGCGATATCATTTCTCTTGATACCGTGTTTTCGACTATACCTTCTTCTACAAAATCTTTTTGGGTTTACAATAAGAATAATGCAGGAATAAGATGCAACAGTGTTCGATTGGAGTCTGGTAACCAAACTGGATTTAGAGTCAATGTTAATGGTTTGTATCTTAATTCTACGAATGGATACCGTGCAAATGATGTCATGTTATATCATGGCGACAGTTTGCGTGTCTTTGTAGAAGTAACGTCTCCCGCAAATAATGAGATTACACCTAAAAAGATTTCTGACAATCTTATATTTGAACTTGAAAGTGGAGTAGAGCAGAATATTAAATTACAGGCTTGGTCATGGGATGCGACAAAGGTATCTTCATTGCATGTTAATAATGATACCACTATAGATGGTAGTTCCAGACCAATATTGGTTTCTGGTGGAATAACGATAGCTAAGGGTGCTGTACTCAATATTGCAGCTGGTTCAGTACTTTATTTTGATTCATCTGCAGGCATTGATGTTTATGGACGTCTTAATATAGTGGGCAGTAGCGACAAAGAGGTTGTAATTCGTGGTAGTCGTCTTGATAAAATGTTTGATTATTTGCCATACGATCGTATGAGTGGTCAATGGAAAGGCGTTCATTTTTACGAATCTTCCTATGATAACTCTATAAAGTATTGTGATATTCATAGTGCTTTCAATGGAATCGTCTGTGACAGTAGTGACGTAGATAATGTAAAGCTAAATATAGAAGAATCAACTATACATAATTGTCAGGGATATGGATTGAAGTCTGTAAACAGTAATATAGCTTTGTTGAACACCCAGATAACTAACACATTGAATAATTGTATTTATATTGATGGTGGAAAAGCTACCATCAATGCTTGTACTATAGCTCAGTTTTATCCATTTGATTCTAATCGTGGTGCCGCTTTCTGCTTTCTTTCAAATCATGCTCTGAAATCAATGTCTGTATTTAATACTATTATTACAGGGTATGCGGACGATCAGTTGTATGGCTTGAAATCAGACGGTAAGGATTTTAATTATCAATTTAGTAATAGTATTATAAGGACCCCAGTTGTTACAACCTCAGACAGTGTCTATTTTAGTAATGTTGTTTATGAGTCTACTGTTAATGCTGATAGTGTGGGAAAAAATCATTTTGTTAAAATAGATGCAGACAATCAGTATTATGATTTCCATCTTTCCGCTAAATCTGCTGCTATAGATAAAGCCGATAAAATAACAGCTCCAACTTCTGATCGCAATGGTAAAAAACGCATTGGTATTCCAGACGTCGGAGCTTATGAGTATTAATCTATTGTGTCTAAAACCTTATTTGTCGCTATATCCTTTTGCTAATCCACCTTCTCCAGTCTCTTTGTAAAGTGAAGGTAGGTCATGTCCTGTTTGTTTCATAACTTTTACAACTCTGTCGAAACTTACACGGTGACTTCCGTCACTAAAAGACGCATATAATTGTGCATCAAGAGCACGTGTTGCAGCAAAGGCATTTCTCTCGATACATGGAATCTGAACGAGTCCGCATACTGGATCACATGTCATGCCTAAATGATGTTCAAGTCCCATTTCTGCAGCATACTCAATCTGAGCCGGACTGCCGCCAAAAATCTGACATGCAGCTGCAGAAGCCATAGCACAGGCAACTCCAACTTCACCTTGGCATCCCACTTCAGCTCCGCTTATCGATGCGTTCTTCTTAACGATGCTACCAAACAGGCCAGCAGTTGCGAGTGCTCGTACAATTCTATTGTCACTGAAGTTGTGAGATTTGTATATGTGATACAGTACTGCTGGTACTACACCGCATGCGCCACAAGTCGGAGCTGTGACAATCACACCTCCTGATGCATTTTCTTCACTTACAGCTAAAGCATAAGAATAGACCAATCCACGGCTTTGTAACGATTGTCTGTAACCGCTAGCCTTAACATTATATGTTGAAGCTTTTCTTGGTAAATGAAGCGGTCCAGGAAGAACACCTTCATGATTCAGTCCTCTTTCTACAGAATCTTTCATCACTTGCCATATCTGTAGAAGATAATCATTTATATCATCATCTTCATGGATGTCTACGTATTCCCAATAACTGCAACCTGTGTTATCACACCATTGTTTGATTTCATCAAGAGAGTTAAGAGGATATACATCTTTGGTTCGAAAATAGTCATCGTCTCCTTTCCCTTCAGACAATGCACCACCACCAACACTATAGACAGTCCAGTCATCCATAGGTTTGCCGTCTATGTCGTAAGCTACGAATTTCATTCCATTAGGATGAAATGGAAGAAACGTTTTAGGCTTCCATGATATCTGGACAGGTGCAATAGGACGTAATACATCCTCAATAGCAATGTCGGTCATGTGTCCTCTTCCAGTTGCAGCAAGCGAACCGTATAGAATAACGTTGAATGAAGATGCATCTTTGTGGCGTTCTGCAAAGATTGTTGCTGCTTTTTGAGGTCCCATAGTGTGACTACTAGAAGGACCTATGCCAATGCGAAAAATTTCCTTAATAGATTCCATTGTCTAAAGCTTTAAAAATGAAAAAAGCCCACAAATCTTAAGATTTGCAGGACTTGTTGTAGTCGATAGGGGAATCGAACCCCTATGCCAAGAATGAGAATCTTGTATCCTAACCATTAGATGAATCGACCATGGTGCATTCTTGAACTTTGCGTGCGGAAGGAGGGGGATTCGAACCCCCGGTACGATTACTCGCACGGCAGTTTAGCAAACTGCTGGTTTCAGCCACTCACCCATCCTTCCAATAAGGATTGATATCGTTTCCGATTCACAAGCATTGTTCTTAAATGCGGTGCAAAGGTAATTCTATTTTCCTATATTACCAAATCTTTTAGCTATTTTTTTTGAAAAAAGTTTCATTAAAAATGTATTATATTGAAAATCAGTATGGTTTGCTACTTAAACTTTCTTGTGATAATATGTGAGACCTCAGAATAAATAGGGTAGGTATATGTAAATAAAAAAGAGAGAACAAAAGTTCTCTCTCTGATTTGTGCGCCCTTAGGGATTCGAACCCTAGACCCACTGATTAAGAGTCAGTTGCTCTACCAACTGAGCTAAGGGCGCAAGATGCAATTTTTTGTTTCTGAGTTTTGTTTGTGCGCCCTTAGGGATTCGAACCCTAGACCCACTGATTAAGAGTCAGTTGCTCTACCAACTGAGCTAAGGGCGCATGTCTAAACTCTCCCAGAAATCATATTTCTGAATTGCGTGTGCAAAGGTACGTCCTTTTTTATTAATTGCCAAATCTTTTAGCGACTTTTTTCAAAAAAATATTAATTGGTATTTATAAAGTTGTATATATTAACGCTTTATAAATTTAATAACAGTACTGTTGTCTTGTAGTAGATATATACCAGTATTTAGTTTGCTTATGTCTATATATGTTTGATCATTATTTGTAGGCATGTCCTGGATTTTTTTACCTTCTACATTATATATATTAATATTAGATCCACCTTTTGTTCCACTTACAATTATGCTATTGTCATAAATACCTCCAATAGATGCTATATAGGCTTTGTCAATGTCATAATTAGAAACTAGATTTGCCATTGTTGCCGCAAGCTTGTTCGTCATAACAGTGTTGTCACTCCAATGGAGTGTTATGATGGAATCCTCATAACTTATTTCTGTAACACTCTTATCTGCTTTGTTTCCATTAATGCTAATGGCACTTTTGTCACTTCCGGCAAAAGCGTTTGTCGAAATGAGTAATGTCAAAAATATGGCAATAATGTGTTTCATAGGCAACTATTTTAAACAATATAGTCGCAAATATACTAAATAATTGTTTAGTATGTTACTGTTTTGAAGAATATAATGCTTATTTTGAAGAATTTTAACCTAAAGTTAAGATTCTTTGAGCGGCATGCGGGGGTCGAACCCGTGACCTTCGGCTTGGGAAGCCGACGCTCTACCAACTGAGCTAATGCCGCAATATCTGAGCCGATACCGGGACTCGAACCCGGGACCTATTCATTACGAATGAATTGCTCTACCAACTGAGCCATATCGGCAATGAAATCAAATTAATGATTGGTATTCGGAATGCAAAGGTAATTGATTTTTTCTAAAGGTCCAAATTTATTCAACAATTTCTTTGTTGTATATCCTTTCAAATTCGGTCCTTAGCAACTCATCGTCACTGATGATATTTTGTATAGTTTTTAGATTGTTGGCGTTTGGACTTCCTGGAATCCATAGGTGGATATATCCGTTAAATGAATACTTTTCATTCATGTGCTTTTGAAAGCGCGTCCATTGTTCTTCCTTGTTTTTTAATGGTTCATTTTCTAGACCAAATTCTACCGCTCTTGTAAAAACAGTTTCTGGGTCTAGGTCACGGTCTGCTTCTGCTACAATTTTTCCATAAAGACTGCGTGGTGCATGGCTAGAACTAGCTCTGTGGTCTTCTACAGCTTCTTTCATTATCTTTAGTTGGTCATCGCTGAACCATTTTTTAAGTCTGTTATCTGAAGACAGAATCTTACCGCTTGTTATATGGTGTATCGCCCTTGGACCACTCATTCCTAAGTCATGGTATGCTGCAACGACGTATGCTATATTAACGTCGGCACCTGTTAGATGTGCCAATTGTATGGAATTATCAATAACCCTCATTACATGTTGCAGTCCATGGCTTTTGCCGAAGTTGTTATATTTTGGAAGAATGTTTCTTTCTATGAATTCCATTATCTCCAGTGTTACTTGTTGCATTATAGAATAGAATTTTGTTGGTTATTATAGTAATATTGATAGGGCAGAAAGAGTACAGAAGAGTAGCATGTTCTGTGATGTCTTTCCTAGGATAGAATTTAATACCTTTCCATGGTTTATTTTTATCATTTTGCGATATGCTAAGTAATGCATAGGCACATATAATAAAGGTAGTGCTGTTAAAATCAGATTCTTTCCTGTGATATATGCGGCAAAACACATCGCGATTGCTCCCATAAAACCAATAAAGAAATATAATCTTTCACCTATTTTCTCACCAACCCTAACTATTAGTGTTATCTTGCCGTCGCGCTTATCGTTGTCTCGATCTCTATAATTGTTTATTATTAATAATGTGTCAATAACTAGTCCACATCCAATTGAAGCTGCAAGTACATTAAGTGGAATCTCTTTTTGCATAAATGGTACTACAACATAATATGTTATGCATACTGGTATTATTCCAAAAAAGACAATAACCAGTACATCTCCAAGACCTAGATATGATAGTTTGGTGGTGTATAGAAAACAGCAAACAACGCATATACCGCCTATTAGCAGCATTTCGACACCTCCGTAAAATATGAGTGGCAATCCTATAACACATGCGATGGCTGTTGTCGCAATTATACCATATTTCATGGCTTTTAGTGTTATCCAGCCTTCAGAACATGCTCTTTTGGGGCCAAGTCGCGTCTCTGAATCATCGTTTCCTTTGATACAGTCAAAGTAATCATTGATGAAGTTTGCGTCAATTTGCATGATCATTGCAAATAAAAAGCATAATGTGGCTGGTATTATATAAAAATCGGCAATCCCTGTTTTGTTAAATACCAGTGCCAAAGCTACAATTATTGGTAGTGCTGCTCCAGTAAGAGTCTTTGGTCTGGCTGCAAGTATCCATGCCTTGAAACTGTTTGTTATAATATTCTGATTGTCCATAATTACTTATTTCCTGTTTCTAGTTAAAGAAATTCCAACTTATTCCAATTCTGAGTATTCTCTCGTTTAGTGGATAGTGTGGACTCAGGAAGTAGTTCTTGGTTCCATTTCCAGCATTTACATGACTCATCATTATGAAAAAGCGTGTATGCTTTAGATGAAAATTAGCGTAAACATTAACTATAGGATAGTTTCCTATATTCACTCTGCTATCAGTTCCATTTGTTGTACTCGTATTTGTCTGTACTGTATATTGTCCAATCCCCGGGATATATTCAGGAGCATAATATTCCGTAAAATATCTGACGTCACCACCTAAATCACATTTTAGCACATGTGCAATCTTGAATCTTAGATACAAGTTACTGTATATGTTCAAATCTGGTACAGGAAGAGCTTCTTTGTTACTTGATTTTTGATACGTAATTTCATTTTCCCAGTTAAGAGGCCCGAGTGTGAAATCCTGTGATAACGAAGCGGTTATGAGATTTATAGCTACACTATTTTGTTTTACTGTAATGGCGTTGCTAAGTCTGTTGAAATCTTTGTCTATTGTATACGAAGATGCGAAATAAGTATAATTCTTTATTTCGTCTACTGCTACACGTAGTGATGTGCGTGTCTTCTTATAGCTAAACACACCCTGAATGCGTGAATGGATTACCTTGTCCAAGTCATTATTATCCCACCAATAGTGCATTGAGTGGTAATGGCGATAGTAGAATGTTGGATTTAGTCGGTATAAAAAGCCGCTTGCAGCAAGAGTTACTGTATCTCCAAATAGTTTAAAGTTTAGGTCAGCTGTAGCATCAAATTTCACTTGCCCTGCATCTGCACCTGTAAGCCAAGTCTCACCGATAACACTGTAATGGAATGTCTTTCCTTGCGTCTTATTAATCATTCCTCCAATGCTTATGTTATGCTCATTGTACGATTTTGTGCCAATAGAGTCGGGGAGTGTGAAATGACGTAGGTCTGATGTTGCAAATACTTTGATTCCCGATTTTGCCCATTTGTTGAATCCTTCAAGAAGAGATATTGCAAATGTGTTTTTAAGACTGTAATGACTTGTCTTGTCGTATATAGAGTCGCCTGGTAGCTTTTCGTCTACCTTATAAGTATTAGCATAGAATTTATCTGGAGTTTCATAAGCTTGATATATGCGCGTATAGTTGTTGAATTCCAGCGTATGAATAAAGCTTGTTACCGGAACAAACTCGTTTTTTAACCATGCAGTGTCTTTTTTAGCATTTTTCTCAGCTGCTAGAATACTGTCTGCTGTTTCTTTGTTTATTGATAAACGTTTTCCGCCATTATCTTTCTTGTCTGGTTCTGCACCGGCAATCTTTGCGTTGTCAGGTCTGCCAGCAAAAGATTTAGGCTCTTTTTCGTTAGGCTTATCATTGCGTTTAGTATTCTTATCTTTTTCCGCTATGGCGTTTTCTTTCTTAGACTCCATTGCAAATTTCTTCGCTTTGATTTCATCTTCGGTCATTTTGACCTTTCTGCTGAAACCCATGTTGTAGCGTTGTGTGAACAGAATATGTTGGTTATCATTTCTGTTCCAGTTCTTTTCTAATACGGTTGGTATCTCGTTGGTTGCATAATTATCACTAAAACTTTCGGGATGCTTTATGTAATTGTCGTCTTTAATACCTCCATTCTCTGCCATCTTCTGATGATTTGTAGAGACAAGAAGATGTGCTTGGTAATTGTCGTCAATATATGAACCATACATCGTATAGTTAAAATTTGACGCACTTTGGTTTTGGTAATATCCACGACCGTATAGATAGTCGAACTTGAAACCTACACCAAGTTTTTTACCTGCGTTGGCACCGAACTTAGCTGTGAAATGATCTTCTCCATTTATTCTATCTCCAGCGTTGTTATACGTAATATTAGTAAATGGTGACAATGTGTTGGTGAAATAGAACTTGTCTTCAGGCGTAATAAAAAAGTCATACGGTTGTGTGAAGATAAACTGTCCTGTATTTACTCTATCAATAAACACACGGTTGATACGTGGTGCACCAAGGTTGCCGGTAGTGTTGAATTCACCTCGCATACCTGTAGTGAAGATTGAATTCATAAACATATGCGGAATGGTGTCAAGTACAGCATCTGTCCTGTCACCAAACCTTTTGTCTATTGTCCAAACCTTAATACCCTTTGGTATTTCTTTGTCAGAACCTAATGAATCTATTTTATTCTTGCCTCCTCGTTTGGTTATATTTCCAGTTTCGTCCATTTGGTTGTAAGAACCGTTATCATTGAATTGGGCGAATATATTAGAGACCGAGAGAAGAAGGACGACTATAAATAATACTCTTTTCATTTATGGAACATTCGTAGTGACACTTCGATAAATTTCAATACTACCGCAATGATAAGTATCACGGCGCCTGTAATCTTAAAATCTGATTTTGTGTAAATTATTACTCCTGCAATTGCCAATACCATAAACGCAATATTTATGATGTTACGGTATTTGAACATGGAATCTTTCCCATTGTTGAGTTTTGGCTGAGTGTGATTTGGTTTTACAGCGTATTCTCTTTCCTTATTATTTATATTTTCTTCCATAATCGTTTTGTTATTTTTGGTTTAATACCAATTTAATATTATTAAAAATTTCGTTTATTCTGTCAATAGTTTTAATTCTAAACTTGGCGTTAAGTCTGTTCATTTTGCCTTTGCTATTTATGCTTTCTTTATCCGAGATAAGCTTTTCTGCAGAATCTTTGAAGCCTGTAACACGACCTTGCTCGTAGTTATAGTTTATGCGGCTTATAGTGACTTTTGCCTTATTATCATCGCACTCTGCAATGATAGTATATGAAAATTCTGTTCTGTCAAGAGATAGAAAGTTGTTTGAGAAAACAAGCCATTCAATGCACTTTGCGGCAATAATGTGTTTCTCTTTGTTTACAAGCGCAATTCTACTGTTTGTTTGGTTGGCGTCTGTTGTAATTGAGCTGATGGCAGAATAAAGTCTGTCGTATATGTCGCTAGCTTTCATTCCTGGAACATCTTCTTTGAGCGAAAATACAACATTGCCGTTCTCTTCAGGTACAGCTCCAGCAAGATATTTTGCGTTCTCTTCAGGATTTTCTTCCTTAACAATTACATTTGTTTTTGGTGTTTGTACAGGAACTGTCCATTCAGAAGGACTATTAACATCTTTCTTATCATTTGAAGTAGCTTGCTCTAATTCTTTGGCAGCTTTCAAAGCATCGTCGGCAGCCTTTTGTGCTTCCTCTGCGGCTTTCTTGGCTTCGGCAGCTTTTTTAGCGGCTTCAGCCTTCAGCTGTTCAATTTTTGTATTACTTTGTGTTGTCTTTACATCCTGTGCCATTCCAAAAACTGGCAAAAAGCAGAGTGACAATATAAATAATTTCTTCATAATGCAAACTTATTATAATGATATAATTACGGCAAAAGTAATAAAAAAAGATGAGAGCAATTAAGTAGGTGTAGGTAGATTTCTTAAACTTAACTATAATTAATAGATTTACTCCTTTAATTTTAGCTGGTCTTGCAATCTTATAATTTCATCTCTATATTGCGCAGCCTGAATAAAGTCAAGATTTTTAGCAGCCATTTTCATTAACTCTGTTGTGTTGTCTATACTTCGTTGGAGTTCATCGTGTGACATGTGTTTCACAATTGTATCTGCAGCGAAAGTACCAAACTCCGGTTCAATATATGCATTTGATGCGATATTGTTGCCGCCTCTACCTGCTGCGTTGTTAGTGTCATTGCCCATTGCGAGTGATGAACCAATCTTCTTGGTAATCTGCTGAGGAGTAATATTGTGGTCTTGATTATATTTAAGCTGAATGCTACGTCGTCTTGCAGTTTCATCAATAGTACGTTGCATACTATCTGTTATTTTGTCAGCATACATAATAACTCTTCCGTTGACATTTCGTGCAGCACGTCCAGCTGTCTGAGTCAAACTTCTATGACTTCTAAGGAATCCTTCTTTGTCAGCATCCAAAATCGCAACCAATGAAACTTCAGGTAAATCAAGTCCTTCACGAAGTAGGTTCACACCAACAAGGACATCATATACACCTGCTCTTAAATCATTCATTATTCTTACTCTGTCAAGAGTGGCTACGTCGCTATGTATATAGTTGGCTTTTACGTCATGATTTAAGAGATATTCTGTAAGTTCTTCCGCCATTCGTTTTGTTAATGTCGTTACTAGAACTCTTTCGTTTCTATTGCATCTGGTAAGAATTTCGTCCATTAGGTCATCTATCTGGTTTTCAGACGGTCTGACCTCTATTTCTGGATCAAGTAATCCTGTTGGTCGTATAATCTGCTCTACTACGATACCCTCTGCTTCCTCAATCTCATAGTTGGCAGGAGTAGCACTAACGTAAATTATTTGGTTTATTAATTCGTGGAATTCTTCAAATCTCAAAGGACGGTTGTCGAATGCAGCAGGAAGTCGGAAACCAAATTCAATTAGATTTTGTTTTCTAGCTCTGTCACCACCATACATTGCACTTATTTGTGGAACACTTACGTGACTCTCATCAATAACGATAAGGTAATCTTTCGGGAAAAAGTCTAAAAGGCAGTAAGGTCTTTCACCGGCATTTCTGCCATCAAAATATCTTGAATAGTTTTCTATTCCACTACAGTGTCCGAGCTCCTTCATCATTTCCATATCGTACTCAACTCTTTCCTTAATTCGCTGAGCCTTAATGCTGTCTCCGATTTCGTTGAAGTAGTCTACTTGCTTTGTAAGATCATCCTGAATTTGTCTTATGGCTAATTCCGTCTGTTCTTTCGTTGTGACAAAAAGATTAGCTGGATATATCTCATATTCCTCAAATGATGTAAGCGTATGAAATGTAATATTATCTACTTCCTCAATGCTGTCAATTTCGTCATCCCACCATGTAACCCTAAGAATGTTGTCGCTGTAGGCCATGGATATGTCAACAGTGTCACCCTTTACTCTGAAGTTTCCGCGTTGCAGTTCAATGTCATTTCTTACATATAGAGCATTTACTAATTGTCGCAAAAATTCATTGCGGTCTATAGTTTGTCCTTTTTTTATTTTTATTATGTTTTCCTGCATAGCGGCTGGTCCGCCCATACCATATATGCATGATACAGAAGACACAACGACAACATCTCTACGTCCTGATAATAGGGCAGAGACGGCACTTAGTCTCAATTTGTCAATCTCTTCATTTATGGCAAGATCCTTTTCTATATATGTATCAGAAGAAGGCAGATAAGCCTCTGGCTGGTAATAGTCATAATATGATACGTAATACTCAACAGCATTATTTGGAAAAAATCCTTTCATTTCCTCATATAGCTGTGCTGCAAGAGTCTTATTGTGACTTAATATAAGGGTAGGCTTGTTTACGTTGGCAATAACATTAGCTACTGTAAACGTTTTTCCTGAACCTGTAACTCCAAGAAGTACCTGAGCTGGTGCTCCTTGTTGTAATTCTTCAGTTAGTTGTTTTATAGCTTCCGGCTGATCACCAGTTGGACTATATTTTGAAGTTAGTTTAAAATCCATGTCTATTCCCTTGTGTAAACTGCAAAATTACTAAATAATCAGCTAATATGAGTTATAAAGACTAATAATTTGCGAAAAAGTGTATTATTTACTTTGTAAATCAGGGAAAAGTAAGTAACTTTGCATCTCAATATATTTAAATATGAAGAAATATAGTCTATTCCCAATATGCCTGGCGATGCTTTTTTCAAGTTGCGCCAGTGAATTCAATAAGGTTTACAAGACTGATGATTATCAGTATAAATACGAGTATGCAAAAGAATGCTATGCTAATGGTAAGTACACGCGTGCTATAACGTTGCTTACGGATCTTATTACTATAGAAAAGGGAACAGACAATGCCCAAGAAAGTCTTTATATGTTGGCTATGGCTGAATATAACAGTATGGACTATGAGGGGGCTGCTCAAGCTTTCAAACGATATTATCAGTCTTATCCAAAAGGATATTTGGCAGAGATGTCACATTATTATGAGGGACTAAGCTTGTATATGAGTACTCCTGAACCTCGTCTTGATCAATCTATGACAATTTCCGCTATTTCTGCTTTTCAGACATATTTGGATCTATATCCTGATGCAAAGTTGAAAGAGACTGCTCAAAAGAAATTGTTTGAATTGCAAGATAAGTTGGTTTTGAAGGAACTTTATTCTGCAAGACTATATTATAACCTTGGTCCTTATTTTGGTAATTGCACCGATGGTGGTAATAACTATGAGGCTTGTATTGTAACTAGTCAGAATGCTCTTAAGGATTATCCTTATACTAGCATGCGTGAAGACTTCTCTGTTCTAATAATGAAGAGTAAGTTTGAACTTGCTGAACAGAGTGTTGATGAGAAACGTCTTGACAGATATCAGGATGCAGAAGATGAGTGTTATGGTTTCCTTAATGAATTTCCAGATTCAAAGGAAAAGATTACAGCCCAGAGATGTATTGAGAAATGCAAAAAACATACAGGAGAAAATAATAACGATAAATAAACAAATAAATGGATTACAAGAAGTCAAAAGCACCAGTGAACACAGTCACTCGTAACATTATGGATTTATGTGATGAAACTGGTAATATTTATGAGAGTGTAACTATCATATCTAAGCGCGCAAATCAGATCTCTGTTGAAATCAAACAGGAACTTAATAAAAAATTGGCAGAGTTCGCTTCTTACAATGATTCTCTTGAGGAAGTGTTTGAAAATCGTGAACAGATTGAGATTTCACGCTATTATGAGAAACTTCCTAAGCCAATCTTGTTGGCTACTCAGGAATTTGTAGACGGTAACATTTATTGGCGCGATCCTGCAAAGGATACTGTTAATAACGAGAACTAATGATACAGCGTAGACAGACTTTATTTCTGCTTGTAGCTCTTATTCTCACTATTGTATGTCTTTCTTTGCCGGTTGCTGTATTTGAACCAACTGGTATGGGCGTTAATACAGAGGTATATAATTTGTGGATAAAGAACGGAAGTGGTGCATTAGATTTTAAGGTGTGTCCTCTGTTTGTGATTCTTTTACTTACTTGCCCTATCAACTTATGGTCAATATTTAAGTTTCATGACAGAAAGTTTCAAGCTCGTCTCTGCATTGTTAATATATTGCTGATACTTTTGTGGTATGTGGCATATATGTATTTCACAATGTTAGGTGGTCTTACATTTGAAAATCAAACTTTGCACTTCGCATTTGCGGCTTGTCTGCCATTAATATCAATGGTTTTATATATTATGGCACATCATTCAATAATTGCTGATGAAAAGCTCGTAAGGGCTGCTGATAGAATTAGATAGTGATACAAACAATATAGAAGCGCTGGAGTTACTTTACTCCAGCGCTTTTTTATTTTTAGCTACGTTAACTCCTGAATCCCTTTGTATATGGGAGTTTACGTAAATTAAACATGGAATTTTAGTATATTGAGCTACGTTATTGACTGCCGATTTAACGATAAAACGATAAATCAATTTCATCTACGTTTCACTCCCTTTGTTTAAAGGCTATCTAAACGATTACGTAGCTTAGTAGCTTAAATAAATAAAAAGGGCTGGTACAGGAATGTACCAGCCCTTTGGGATATTTAGTTTAAAACTATTCTTTAGATAGTCTCGCTCCAGTCTTCCTGGCTCTTTCTTACATAGCTCTGATAACGGCGTTTTGCCATCTTTTCAGCCTGTGCGAACAATTCCTCAGCCTCGTTAGGATAAGCCTTCTGAACACTCATATAGCGAACCTCACCAAGTAGGAAGTCGCGGAAGTTTGCCCAGTTAGGTTCTTTGCTATCCAAAGTGAATGGATTCTTTCCTTCTTCAGCCAATTGTGGGTTAAAGCGCCACAAGTGCCAGTAACCGCATTCAACAGCAAGCTCTTGCTCACGCTGTGAACGTCCCATACCGCCACGCTTCAAACCGTGATTGATACATGGAGAGTAAGCAATGATCAATGATGGACCTGGATAAGCTTCAGCTTCACGGATAGCCTTCAATGTCTGAGCATTGTCAGCACCCATTGCAATCTGAGCTACGTATACGTAACCGTAAGTTGCCTGCATAAGACCAAGGTCTTTCTTGCATATACGCTTACCCTGAGCAGCGAACTGTGCGATAGCACCTAGTGGAGTAGACTTAGAACTCTGACCACCAGTGTTAGAGTAAACCTCGGTATCAAGAACAAGGATGTTTACATCTTCACCAGAAGCAAGAACGTGATCAAGACCACCATAACCGATATCATAAGAAGCACCGTCACCACCAATAATCCACTGTGAACGCTTAACCAAGTAATGATCAAGAGTCTTTAGCTCAGAGCAGATCTCGCAACCTGCCTCAGCACCCTTGGCAATTAGAGGTTTAAGTTCAGCGGCAGCAGCCTTAGAACCATCAGCATCATCCTTAGCTTCAATCCACTTCTCAGCAGCAGCCTTGAACTCTTCTGTAGCTCCATTTTCGATGGCGTCGTTAAGTAACTTAACAATGCGCTCTTTCATCTTCTTGTTACCCATTGTCATACCAAGACCAAACTCGCAGAAATCCTCGAACAAAGAGTTGTCGAATGCAGGACCCTGACCTTCAGCATTTGTTGTGTATGGAGTAGCTGGAATAGAAGCTGAGTAGATAGAAGAACAACCTGTAGCGTTAGCAATCATCTCACGGTCACCGTAGAGTTGAGAAACCAACTTAACATAAGGAGTCTCACCACAACCAGAGCAAGCACCAGAGAATTCAAACAAAGGCTGAGCGAACTGTGAGTTCTTTGCACTCTGCTTGATATCAACAAGATGCTGCTTAGATGTAACATTCTTAACTAGGTATTCCCAGTTCTGAGCTTCCTTAACCATTTCTGGTTTATCAATGTTGAATGGTATCATAGTCAATGCCTTTTCGCCCTTCTTACCAGGACAAACATCAGCACAGTTACTACATCCAAGACAGTCAAGAACAGAAACCTCTATACGGAATTGCATTCCAACAAGAGACTTAGGAGCCTTGATTTCAAGAGTTGTTCCATCGAAGCCCTTAGCTTCATTCTCATCAAGAACGAATGGACGTATAGCAGCGTGAGGGCATGAATATGCACACTTGTTACACTGGATACAGTTCTCTGAATTCCATACAGGAACGAAAGCCTCTACACCGCGCTTTTCAAATGCAGATGAGCCATTCTGCCATGTACCGTCAACAGTATCATGCTTAACAAAGTCAGAAACCTTAAGAAGGTCACCGCTCTGTCCGTTGATAGGACGAACAAGTTCCTTGATAAATGCAGGTGCATTATCTTCCTTAGCTGAATCGTCAGCGAGGTTAGCCCATGCTGGATCAACAGCAAGTTCCTTGTATTCGTTTCCGTGTTCAACAGCACCGAAGTTCTTGTCAACAACATCCTGACCCTTCTTAGAGTAAGACTTAACAATAAATGCCTTCATCTGCTCAACAGCAAGATCCAAAGGAATAACCTCTGTAATGCGGAAGAATGCACTCTGAAGAATTGTATTTGTACGGTTGCCAAGACCAATCTCCTGTGCAATCTTTGTTGCGTTGATATAATATACCTTGATATTGTGCTTTGCGAAGTAAGCCTTAACCTTATTAGGGATAAAGTTTACAAGCTCATCACCTTCGAAGATAGTATTCAACAAGAATGTACCGTTGTCACGAAGACCGCGAGTAACGTCATACATATGAAGGTAAGCCTGAACGTGGCAAGCTACGAAGTTAGGAGTATTTACCTGATATGTAGAGTGGATAGGCTCATCACCGAAACGAAGGTGAGAACATGTGAAACCACCAGACTTCTTAGAGTCGTAGCTGAAATATGCCTGACAGTACTTATTAGTGTTGTTACCAATAATCTGAACAGAGTTCTTGTTAGCACCTACAGTACCATCAGCACCAAGTCCGTAGAACTTAGCCTCGAACAATGTGTCGCCACCCATTGGAATTTCTTCCTCTTCTGGAAGAGAAGTGAATGTAACGTCATCAACAATACCTACAGTAAAGTGATTCTTTGGCTCTGGCAATTCAAGGTTCTTGAATACAGCAATAATCTTAGCTGGTGTAGTATCGCTAGAACCAAGACCATAGCGACCGCCAACGATAACAGGCTTGCGCTCGTCGTTGTATAGTGCGCTCTTAACGTCAAGATACAATGGTTCACCTTCAGCTCCTGGCTCCTTAGTACGGTCAAGAACAGCAATGCGCTTAACAGTAGCAGGAAGTGTCTTCTTAAGGAAGTCAACAGAGAATGGACGATACAAATGAACAGATACCATACCTACTTTCTTTCCCTGCTTTATAAGGAAATCGATAGCTTCGCGAGCTGCTTCAGTAGCAGAACCCATCAATATGATAATATCCTCTGCATCCTTTGCACCATAGTAGTTGAACAAGTGATACTCACGACCTGTGATAGAAGAGATCTTACCAAGGTAATCCTCAACAACAGCAGGAACTCTATCATAATATTCGTTGCTTGCCTCACGATGTGTGAAGAATGTCTCTGGATTCTCAGCAGTACCGCGTGTTACAGGGCGCTCTGGAGACAAAGCACGATCGCGGAAACGCTTGATGTCT
Organism: Prevotella sp.; assembly: GCF_051059605.1. Taxonomy (GTDB): domain Bacteria; phylum Bacteroidota; class Bacteroidia; order Bacteroidales; family Bacteroidaceae; genus Prevotella. The sequence continues at coordinate 1,245,563 of NZ_CP050883.1, read as the reverse complement.
TCAGGATCAACAAGACCTCTGATTGATTCCTGATCAATCTCTTCAATCTTATGATACTCATGAGATGTACGGAAACCGTCGAAGAAGTTGATGAAAGGAATACTAGTCTTTAATGTTGCAAGATGTGGAACGGCAGTAAGGTCCATAACCTCCTGAACAGAACCTGAACAGAACATTGCGAAACCAGTCTGGCGACATGCCATTACATCCTGATGATCACCAAAGATACAAAGTGAGTGTGATGCCAATGTACGAGCAGATACATCGAATACGCAAGGGAGAAGCTCTCCTGCAATCTTATACATATTAGGGATCATCAAAAGAAGACCCTGAGATGCTGTAAATGTTGTAGTCAGTGCACCAGCCTGAAGAGAACCGTGAACTGCACCAGCAGCACCGCCCTCAGACTCCATTTCTTGAACTGAAACAGTCTGTCCCATAAGGTTCTTGCGACCTTTGGCAGCCCATTCATCTACATGCTCCGCCATAGGAGAAGACGGAGTGATAGGGTAGATGGCAGCTACCTCAGTAAACATATAGCTTACATGAGCCGCAGCTGTGTTACCATCACATGTGATAAATTTTTTTTCTTTAGCCATTTTATATTTGATAAAATTATTAATAAATGTTTTATATATCTATTCTCAATTTAAGTTTTATAGAATTTCAATATATGAATCCCAGCAACCAAAGTGGTATTCTGTTTTCCTTTCCCACTTCCGTATTGTATCTGGCGTATATGGTGTCGGGGTTGCATCTCTGTTTATGCTCGCTTTGAGCATCTGAAATTTTGAATTTGATGTTGCCGTCAACCATGAAAAAATGGTCTTTGGATGCTTGGTTAACTTTATGGTCTTTCCACAATGAGTTTACAAAAAATGTTTCCATAATGTCCTGATCATTTATTTGAATAGGGTAGATGGCATACATGAGATTTGTATTATGCATCATTACCTTGCTAGGCTTTTTGGGAAATTCCTGTCCGACAGGGTATATTATGTTTATCAAGCGTGCGTCAGCTAGATATTTGATGTAGTTCATCACTGTAGCGCGACTTGTTTCTATTTCGTGTGCCAGATTACTTATATTTGGAGCTTTTGGACCTTCTACAGCTAATAAGTAAAAAAGCTTTTTTATTTTCGTGAGATACTTTAAGTCTATTTGCTTAATAAGAAGAATATCTACTTCAGTCATCATATTCATTGTCTTGAGCAGATTTTCTGAAAAGTTGCGTTGCTCAAGAAAGAATGGATAGAAACCATGATGAATGTAATCATGAAAATATTTCAAAGGACTGACTTTAGGAAGAATATCCTTAATTATGTGCTCGTGGTTTTGGAGAATTTCGTCTAATGTGTATGGACGGAAATTGTTTCCTGTTTGCAAATTCAAAAATTCACGGAAAGAAAATCCTCTTAAACTATAGCTTTTTACGATACCATTTAGTTCTGGGTTTTCTTCTTTCAGACGCATTACACTACTACCTGTAAATACTATTTTCAAGTTAGGGAAGTTGTCGTAGCACTTGCGTAATTCCTGACTCCAGTTAGGTTGCTTGAAAACTTGGTCAATAAGTAATACTTTTCCACCTTGGGCGGCAAAGTCACCAGCAAACTCAGCAATGCCTTTTCCCTGAAAATAGAAGTTGTTCATGTTGATATACAAGCAACGGCGGTCATCAGGTCCGAACTTCTCTTTGGCATATTGCAGTAGGAATGTGCTTTTTCCAACGCCACGTGTTCCCTTAATGCCAATCATACGATCATTCCAATCAATCTCGTCCATCAGGGTTCGACGTACTGGCGCATCTGTATGCTCAACTAGGTAAGCGTGTGTGCTGAAGAAAGCTTCCATATATTTAATAAGTTTGTTTTATTTAATCCAATGCAAAGATAATACTTATTTCTATATTTGCAAACTCTAGTTTGCAAAAAGTTTTCTTTTTTTCATAATTTAGCACATGACGAGTATTTTTTCGATGTCTCTTGGAAAAAGTTCAATTTCAAGTTTATGTTCTTTTTCTGCTATATCTGCTACGGTGTCTTTTTCTGCTATTGGGATAGAATGTTGAAAAATTATCTCACCACCATCAATTTCCTTGCTTACCCAATGTACGGTCATACCTGTTTCCTTCTCTCCTGCAGCTTTTACAGCTTCGTGAACGTGCATACCATACATTCCTGGACCTCCGAATTTAGGTAATAGGGCAGGGTGAATGTTGATTATTTGCTTATTGAAATGATTAATAAGAAAATCAGGAATGAAAAGAAGGAAACCTGAAAGAACAATAAAATCAATCTTGTTTTCCTTTAGAATAGGCATAAGGATGTTTTCATCGTTGAAATCTTTCTTAGAAACCACAACGGTATTGATGCCTAGTCTTTGTGAATTTACAACTACTGGGGCTGTAGACTTGTTGGAAAGAACAAGTTTTATGTCGGCAATATCTGAATCTGCGAAATAATTAATGATATTTTCGCAGTTTGTTCCATTGCCTGAGGCGAAGATTGCTAAATGTTTCATTCTATTATGTTAATTAACACAGATTGTAAAGCCGTTTAATCATCGTCTTCATCTTCAAATCCAAACATAACAGGATCTGCGAAAGAGTCTAATGCTCTGCGGTCTTTCTTTGTTGGTCTACCAGTACCTCTTGATCTGTCAATGAAACCGCTTATTCTGCTCATTTCCAACAATTCGTATTGTTTTGCATCTGTGACATTTTCATATATCTCTGGTAGCAGTTTTGCGCCGACACGTTGTTCAATGCATTTCAATACCTTAAAAGAATAAGTTATTGGTGATTTCTTTACGCTTACGGTTTCTCCAGCTTTTATAGTGTGACTAGGTTTGACGTTTATCCCATTGATGGTTACACGTCCATTCTTACATGCATCGGCAGCAAGAGAACGCGTCTTGAAAACTCTCGTTGCCCAAAGCCATTTGTCTATTCTTGCTACTTCTGCCATATAAATTATTTCTTTCCTAGTTTATTAAACTGATTCATCGTGATGTCTATACCAGCAAGTGCAAAACTCTTTATTATTTCGCATACGATATCAATGCTTGGTTGCAACACTTTCATGTCATCTTCACTATAGTGTCCAAGTACCCAGTCAATCTGCCCGCCTTTTGGGTATTCATTACCAATCCCCATTCTTAGTCGGGCATAGTTCTGACCAATAAGCTGTTGTATATTTCCAAGTCCGTTGTGGCCACCATTGCTACCGCTGCTCTTTAATCTAAAAGCACCTAAGGGTAATGCAATATCATCACTTATGACAAGTAGTCTGCTTTGATCTATGTTCTCTTTGTTAAGCCAATATCTCACCGCATTTCCACTAAGGTTCATGAATGTAGTTGGCTTTAGTAATATAATCTTTCGACCTTTTATACTCGTTTCAGCCACAAAACCATAGCGCTTGTCTTCAAAACAAATATTGGACGCTTTTGCAAAAGCGTCCAATATCATAAATCCTGTATTGTGTCGAGTATCCTGATATTCATTACCAGGGTTTCCCAAACCACAAATTAAATATTTGTCCATATTTGATTATTCTGCAGCAGCAGCATCATCAGCGGCAGCAGCCTGCTGTGCCTGACGTGTCATCTTGATAGAGCATACGATTACGCTCTTGCTTGTAGCAATTTCAAGACCTTCGTATGAAAGCTCGCCAACCTTGATGCTCTTACCAATCTTCAATGCTGTAACATCAACATCAAGATGCTCTGGAATCTGCTGATAAGGAGCTGTAATGTTAATCTTACGTACTGTAAGGTTCATACGACCACCATCACGAACACCCTGTGCAAGACCAACAAGCTTAACAGGAACACCCATTGTGATAGGCTTTTGATCGTTAACCTCGAAGAAGTCTACGTGAAGAGGAGCATCTGTTACTGGATGGAACTGAATTTCCTTAAGGATAGCTGTGTGGTGCTCACCATCGATGTTAATATCAACAACATAGATGTGAGGAGTGTAAATAATTTTACGAAGTTCGCTGAATGGAGCTGCGAAAGCAAATGCCTCAGGAGCACCGTTAGCGCCTTTCTTCTCACCATAGATATTACAAGGAACTAATCCCTGCTTACGAAGTTCTTTAGAAGCTTTCTTACCAAGGTCTGCACGCTTCTGACCTGTTACACCAATCTCTTTCATAATTGTGTTACTCTAAATTAAATATTGTTTATTAATTCGCCATCACCACGGGAATATCTCCCGGAAAAAGCGCTGCAAAGTTACGCCTTTTTTGTTTATCGTCCAAATTAATTGCTGTTTTTATCGAAATATCCTTGCTTTTTCTTGCATATTCAGTTGAAAAGCTATATTTTTGCACCATAAAAAATATTATTGTATATAGGAAAACAACAAATTAAGAGAATGATCAATCGCGAACTTATAAGAATTAAGGTAGTTCAGTTAACCTACGCATACTATCAAAATGGTAACAAGAATATTGATACGGCAGAGAAAGAGCTCTTTTTCAGTCTTTCAAAGGCTTATGATTTATATAATTATTTGCTTTTATTGATAGTTGATATTACAAGAGAGGAGCGTCGTAGGATTGAAATAGCTACTCAACGTGCTCAGCGAGAAGGTACAGAGGTACCATCTCAAAAATTTGTATATAACAAATTCGCAGGGCAACTGGAAGAAAACAAAATGTTGAATGAATTTGTTGAAAGTCAGAAATTGACTTGGGCAGACGATATCGAATTTGTACGTAAATTATGTAATCAGATTGAAAGCAGTGAGGATTATAAAGAATATATGAATACTGCAGAATCAGATTATGAAACAGACAGAGAATTATGGCGTAAGCTATATAAATTGTTTATACTGAATAATCCTGATTTGGATTCATTGTTGGAGGAAAAGAGCTTATATTGGAATGATGACAAGGAAGTTGTTGATACATTCGTATTAAAGACAATAAAGCGCTTTGAAGCTGATAACAAGAATAAGCAGGAACTTCTTCCTGAATATGCTGATGAAGAAGACAAGGACTTTGCACGTAAGCTATTCCGTGCTACAATTCTTAATGCTGACCAATATCAACATTATTTGAGTGATGCTAGTCGTAACTGGGATTTTAGCAGACTTGCATATATGGATATCGTAATAATGCAGATAGCTATAGCTGAAATGCTTACGTTCCCAAATATTCCTGCAAGCGTTACTATTAATGAATTTGTGGATTTGGCTAAATTGTATAGTACCTCACGTAGTGGTGGGTATATAAACGGTATGTTGGATTCTATAGCCCATTTCTTCGTAGATAATGGTATGATGATGAAAACATTAAGAAATAAAGAAAGTAAATAATATATTAACTAAAAGAATTTATTTATGAATACAATGCTATTGGCTGCTCAAGCAGCACAGGGTGGTGGTATGGGCATGATTATCATGATGGTTGCCATCCTTGTTATCTTCTGGTTGTTTATGGTTCGTCCTCAGCAGAAGAAACAAAAGGATATACGTAAGTTTCAGAATTCTCTTCAAGAGGGATCTAAGATTATCACTGGTGGTGGTATATATGGTACTGTTAAGCGTATAAATATGGAAGATGAATCTGTTGATGTTGAAATAGCAAAAGGTGTTGTTATTACAGTGAACAGAAGTTATGTATTCGCTAACGCATCATCTCAGATGCATAATGCATAATATAGTAAAAATATATAAATTTGTCAGAAACTTCCTCTTTTCTTCAGTGAATAGGGAGTTTCTGATTTTTTTGCTTTTTCTCGGTCTGAGTGGAACTTTCTGGCTTCTCATGGCATTGAATGAAACTTACGAGGAAGAGCTAGCCATACCTGTCAGGCTTAATAATGTACCAAACAATGTTGTTGTTACTCAATCTTGTAGTGACACTGTATATGTAACGGTCAGGGATAAAGGATTTACTCTTGTTACATATTTATATACCAATAGGATAACACCTATTTTGGTAGATTTCGATTCTTATGCAGATAGTGATACTGGTAAAGGCGATGTACCTTTATCTGATATTCAGAAAATGATATTGCAGAGACTTTATGGATCTTCAAAAATAACTTCTATTAAGCCTCATTCTTTGTCATTCTTCTTTAATTATGGACAATCAAAGCGTGTACCAATTCGTCTTTCTGGCAACGTGAATCCTGGTAAAAGTTATTATATCTCGCGTATTAAATTCTGGCCTTCTACTGTTACTATTTATGCCAATAAGGCATTGCTGGACAGTGTTAAGTATGTATATACTGATGCCTTATATTTAAATAATGTAGAGGATACTGTTATGCGACGGGTTCCACTTCGCCCAATTAATGGTGTTAAAATAGTTCCTTCTATTGTAAAGATTGGATTTTATGTTGATATCCTAACAGAAGAGAGTGTTGAGGTGCCTATTGTTGCCGTGAATATGCCTGAAGGCAAAGTTTTGCGTACATTCCCTTCAAAGGTTAATGTAAAGTTTACTGTTGGATCAAGCATGTTTAGAAAAGTCAAACCGGATCAATTTATGGTTGTCGTTGATTATAATGATATATTGGCTCATCCTTCAGACAAGTGTATTCTAAGATTGCGACAACAATCGCGTGATGTTACGATGGCGCGATTGGAGATGAAGCAAGTTGATTATCTTATAGAACAGCAATAAGTAGTTTCAATATAGTGACAGATAATCGTAAGATAGCCATAACGGGTGGTATAGGTGTTGGAAAGAGTTACGTTTGTTCTCTTTTAGAAGTTCGTGGTATACATGTATATGATTGTGATGCTGCGGCTAAAAGGCTTATTGCCCAAAACAAGGGTCTTCAAGCAAAATTAAATATACTTTTAGGTAAGAATGTTTTTGTAAATGGTATTTTCAATAAACAGGCATTAGCTCAATTCCTATTGGAAAATGATGCTAATAGAATTGCTGTAAACGATATCATACATCCTGCTGTTGCACAAGATTTCATGTGCAGTGGCTATAACTGGTTGGAGAGTGCGATTCTTTTTGATAGTGGATTCAATAAGAAAATATCTTTTGATAAAGTCATTTGTGTGACAGCTCCGAACGAAGTCCGCATCTCAAGAATAATGCGGCGTGATAATATTTCACGTGATAGAGCTTTAGAATGGATAAACAAACAGTTGCCGCAGAATGAAATTTTAAGTATGTCTGATTTTGAAATCATCAATGATGGTGTTGTAAACCTTGAAGAGCAAATAGACAGAATATTATTAATAATTAAATAATTTATAACAATAAATCATTAAACAAAATGGAAACAATTCTTTCAATCTCAGGAAAACCAGGACTTTATAAAATGGTTTCTCGTGGTAAAATGAATCTTATAGTAGAAGCATTGGACGGAAGTCACAAGCGTATTCCTGCATTTGCTGCAGATCGTGTAACAAGTCTAGGTGATATAGCTATGTACACTGATGCAGAAGATGTACCATTGTGGAAGGTACTTGATAATTTGAACAAGAAAGAAGCAGGCAAGGAGTCTTCTTTTAATTATAAGAAATCAAGCAGTAAGGAACTTCGTGATTATTTCTCAGAAGTGTTGCCTAACTTTGATCAAGATCGTGTTCACGATAGTGATATAAAAAAGCTTATTCAATGGTATAATATTCTAATTAAGGCTGGCATAACTAACTTTGAGGAGACAATGGCACCAACACAGGGTGACAATGTTGATGATCGTAAAGATGCATAATAAAAATAATTATAAAAATCCCCGGAATATATTTGTATTCCGGGGATTTTTGTTTCTTATTTAATTTTACTCTCAAGGACTTGTTTAAGGAACTTTGGAGTATACCCTTTATTACTTTTGATAATATCTTCAGGTGTTCCTGTTGCAAGAATTGTTCCTCCGTTTCTTCCACCTTCCGGACCGACATCAATAATATAGTCTGCAAGTTTTATAACATCCATATTATGTTCTATGATGATAACTGTATTTCCTCTGTCAGTGAGCTTTTGAAGAACATCCATAAGTATTCTTATGTCCTCAAAATGAAGTCCGGTGGTTGGTTCGTCAAGAATATATAGTGTCTTGCCTGTATCTTTCTTTGCAAGTTCTGTGGCAAGTTTCACACGTTGGCTTTCACCTCCAGAAAGGGTAGTGGAACTTTGACCTAGCTTTATATATCCCAAACCAACATCTTGCAGAGTTTTTATTTTAGGCAATATGCTAGGTACGTTCTCAAAGAAATCGACAGCCTGATTGATTGTCATGTCAAGGACATCTGCAATTGATTTTCCTTTAAATCTTACTTCAAGGGTTTCTCTATTATATCTTTTGCCATGACAAACTTCACAAGGTATCATAACATCAGGAAGAAAGTTCATTTCTATAGTTTTGTATCCATTTCCACCACAAGCTTCACATCTGCCGCCTTTTACATTAAAAGAAAATCTACCAGGTTTATAACCTCTTATCATAGCCTCTGGAAGGTTTACAAACAAACTTCTGATGTCACTAAACACTCCTGTGTATGTTGCTGGGTTACTTCTTGGGGTCCTACCGATAGGGCTTTGATCTACATTTACAATCTTGTCTATATTATCAATGCCGCTGATTTTATCATACTTCATCGGTTTTTTAAGAGATCTGTAGAAATGATGAGATAGAATTGGCTGTAACGTCTCATTCACAAGAGTAGACTTGCCTGATCCTGATACACCAGAAACAACAATAAGTTTTCCAAGCGGGAACTCAACATTGACGTCTTTAAGATTATTTCCTTTTGCTCCATATATCTTAATGCTCTTTCCGTTGCCTTTCCTTCTTTTTTCTGGAATTTCAATCTGTCGTTCGCCGTTTAGATAATCAGCCGTTATGGTATGCTTCTTCAACATTTCTTCAGGAGTTCCCTGAAATACAACTTCACCACCTTTTCTTCCAGCTTCAGGTCCAATATCTATAATCCAGTCTGCTGCACGCATCATGTCTTCATCATGTTCAACAACAATGACAGTGTTCCCAAGGTCGCGGAGTTCCTTAAGAGATTTTATCAGTCGGTCGTTATCGCGTTGATGCAGACCAATACTAGGCTCGTCAAGTATATAAAGTACGTTGATCAACTGGCTACCAATTTGAGTCGCAAGTCTTATTCGTTGACTTTCACCTCCAGACAGAGTTGCGCTTTGTCTGTTTAGTGATAGATAGTCGAGTCCAACTTCTAATAGGAATGACACGCGTGTCTTAATTTCCTTTACAATTTCTTTTGCTATTTTTTTCTGCTGAGGTTCAAGATGTTCTTCTACTTTATCAAGCCAGTCATTTAAATCATTGATATCCATGCTGGCAACTTCTGTGATATTCTTATCCCAAATTTTATATGAAAGAGCCTCTTTGTTTAATCTTTGTCCTTTACATTCTGGGCATTCTGTTGTAGCAAGAAATTGGTCAGCCCATTTCTTTCCTGATGTAGAATCATCATTCTCAATCACAGTTTGAAGATATTTTATAATACCGTCAAAATTTACGAAATAGTCAGATGTTGTATGTACTAAGCTTTTGTCAATCTTTACATTTTCAAGACTACCGTATAAAACTTCATCTATAGCTTCCTGCGGAATATCCTTAAAAGGAGTTTTGATATTGCAGTCATATTTGTGCAAGATAGAATCTATCTGCCAAAATATCATTTGGTTTTTGTATTTACCAAGTGGAATTATAGCACCGTCATGAATGTTTATTTTCGTGTCTGGAATAACCTTTTTGAGATCTATTTCATTTACATATCCTAACCCTTTGCAATGAGGACATGCTCCTTCGGGAGAATTGAATGAGAATATATTTGGTGCTGGGTCTTTGTATGATATACCAGAAGTAGGACACATAAGCCTTTTAGAAAAATATTTGACTTCATCTGTGTCTTTGTCCAATATCATGATTAGTCCATCGCCTTGTTTCATGGCTGTCTGAATACTCTTGGTGAGTCTTTCATGGGATACATCCTCAACCTTCATCTTGTCAATTACGACTTCAATGCTGTGGTTTTTGTATCTATCCGTTTTCATTCCACGGACAAGATCCTTTATCTCACCATCAATTCTGATATACAGATAACCTTTTCTGCGCATACTTTCAAACAGTTCGCGATAGTGACCTTTGCGGTTTCTAACTAATGGAGCAAGTATGAAAATCCTTTTTTCAGAATAATTGTCGGTAATCATTTCAATTACCTTTTCTTCTGTGTACTTGACCATTTTCTCGCCAGTCACATAACTGTAGGCTGTGCCAGCACGTGCATATAGAAGTCTTAAGTAGTCATAAATTTCTGTCGTAGTACCAACGGTAGAGCGTGGATTTTTATTTGTTGTCTTCTGTTCTATGCTGACAACAGGACTTAATCCTGTAATCTTGTCAACATCAGGTCTTTCCATGTTGCCAAGAAAATTACGGGCGTAAGCCGAGAATGTTTCTATATATCTTCTTTGTCCTTCAGCAAATATCGTATCGAAAGCAAGCGAAGACTTGCCTGAACCCGAAAGACCAGTGATGACAGTTAGTGAATTGCGGGGAATCTCTACGTCTACATTCTTAAGATTGTGGACTCTTGCTCCCCATACATTTATCTTTTTATCTTCTCTTTCCATAAAGAGCTAATACTATTAATTTTTATTATTCGTTATTTGCTGTGCCCGACGATTCTGTATAGCCACGAAGAATATTAACATCTCGTTTGATGTTGTACTTCTTTCCGTCAGCACCAGTAGCTTTTACCAAAACAAAATATACGCCGTCTTTGACGTCTTTACCATTATATTTTCCGTTCCAGCCATCATTTATGTCATTCCATTCATATAGTTTTTGTCCCCATCGGTTAAATATATATGCATGAAAATCAATAATACTCTGATAGTTACTTTTTGCTTTATATATATCATTTATGCCATCTCCGTTTGGAGAAAAAGCATTAGGCATTTCTAGTTTACTTGTTGATAATGTGACAGTTAAAGGGTCAGATATTATTTCTTTGACATTACTTCCTTTCGTAAATTTGGCATAAAGAACAATTGTATGAGTGCCAGATTTAGTAAATGTATATTTTGTATCCTGTTCATATCTTACCAAGTATGGAGTCGTATCATTTTCTGTTGTGAATCTCCACTCGTAATATGTTGTCCATCCATCAATATTCTCTGGCTGTGCATAAAAGGTAGCTGTTACTGGTGCAGAACCATCATAGTTTCCTGTTGTTTCTTTTCCTTCTGAATCTATAATTGTTACCATCGGTGATACAATAGGAATATTATCCGCCAATGCAGTGTTGACAGTAATAATGCATAATAACAATACTATTGATATCTTAATTTTCATTCCTATTATATATATTTGTGCAAAGTTACTAAAAAGATAACACATCAGATGTGGTGTAATGACATATTTTTTGTATTTTTGCACTTGCAAGTTAAAATTTAAAGATTATGAGACATTTTTACAGAAATATACTACTTGTTGTCTTGTTGTTTTCAAGCAATATAATTTGGGCTGCCGATAATATGATGGAGAGTCCTAAAAGTAAGAATTCTATCTCTGTAGGTGTAATGCTACCACTGCATAATGTAGATGGCGACGGCCGTAGGATGATTGAATATTATCGTGGTATTCTTATGGCATGTGATCAATTGAAGTCTGAAGGATTTCATATTGATGTTCATGCATGGAATGTGCCAGTTGACGCTGACATCAAACAAACTTTATTGAATAATTACGCAAATAAATGTGATTTGATTTTCGGACCGCTTTATTCAAAACAAGTTAAGCCTATTTCTGAATTTTGCAAGGCATATAATATCCGACTTGTAATTCCATTTTCAATAACAGGTAATGATGTTGCCAACAATCCGAATATATTTCAGGTATATGAAGATGATGCAAGGTTTAACGCTTCATTAATAACAGGATATTTTGATCGTTTTGCTGACAGTCATCCTGTATTTATTGATTGTAATGATTCTACAAGTAGAAAAGGAGAATTTACCTCTAAATTACGTAAAACACTTGATGCAAAAAAAATATCTTATAATATTACAAATATTAAATCATCAGATGAATCTTTTGTGAAAGCGTTCAGCCGCAATAAACAAAATGTAGTAATTCTTAACTCTGATCATTATAAGGAACTTAGTGGTGCATTAGCTAAACTAGACAGAATGTCTTCGCTTTACCCTGGATTTGTAGTTAGCATTTATGGATACACAGAGTGGCTTATTTATGCGAATTATTGCTTTAATAATTTTTGCAAATACGATACTTATATACCAACAGTTTTTTATCATAACCCATATTCCGCAGCAACAACATCGTTGGAGAAGAGTTATAGGGGATGGTTTAATGAAGAAATGCAGCCAGCGCAGCCTCGTTTTGCTATAACAGGTTATGACCATGCTCAGTATTTCATAAGGGGCATTGCTAAATATGGAAATAAGTTTGTCGGAAGTAAATCACAAAATGTATATTCTTCACTGCAAACTCCTTTGTGTTTTGAAAAATTAGGTAACGGAGGATATATAAATACAAGTTTTATGCTGATACATTATCTGTATAATCATAGTATTGAGAGTCTTGCATATTAATAAATAGAGAGTAATTTTCATGTATCATTGGTTAAATATGAAAACTAAACAAAAAATACTGTCAGGCGTATTCCTAATCCTATTTGGAGTCTTGCCTTCACATGCTCAGATAGGAGAGCATCGAGATGAATTTTCCATTGGTGTAAGCGGGGGATATGTTATGAGCAACGTGGCTTTCGTACCTAAAGTTAATCAAGGATACCATGGTGGAGTTACTGGCGGCATATCTTTGCGCTATAAAAGTGAAAAATATTTCAGTACCATTTGCTCTATAGTTGGTGAGATAAACTATTCGCAGATAGGTTGGAAAGAAGATATCATGGATACTAATAATCAACCTGTAATAAATGCAAAAACAGGTTTGGCTGAGAAATACAGCCGAACATTGAACTATATTCAAGTTCCAGTTTTAGCACACTTAGCATGGGGAAAGGAATATAAAGGTATGCAGTTCTTTGTGAATCTAGGACCTCAATTTGGCTATCTGATAAGCGAGAGTACTGATATGAACTTTGAATTAAGTAGTCGTAACACCACAGCACGAGTCAATCCAGTAATTGCTCAGGATACAATGAAAGTCGAGAATAAGTTTGATTATGGAATAGCTGTCGGTGGTGGACTTGAATATAGTCACCCTAAAATTGGACATATACTTCTAGAAGCTCGCTATTACTATGGATTGGCTAATATATATGGTTCGTCTAAACGTGATTATTTTTCAAAATCGAATATCGGAAATATAGTGATAAAGGCTACTTATCTATTTGATATTTCTAAAACAAAGAAGTCAATATTAAAATCTAAATAATAATATTATGTTTGAAAATCAACCAAAAGGGCTGTTTGCCCTTGCATTGGCTAATACCGGAGAACGATTCGGATATTATACCATGCTTGCTATCTTTGTTCTTTTCCTGCAATCAAACTTCGGATGGGGTGAAGGACTTGCTGGAACCGTTTATTCAACTTTCCTAATGTTAGTCTATTTTCTTCCAATAGTTGGTGGAGCTATGGCTGATAAGATTGGTTACGGTAAGTGTGTAACATTTGGTATTATAATTATGTTTCTTGGATATTTCTTATTGGCTATACCCGCAGGTGCAGGTGCATTAGCAATAACAATTATGTCAGGTGCATTGCTTATGATATGCATCGGAACAAGTTTGTTCAAGGGTAATCTACAGGTAATGGTAGGTAATCTTTATGATGATGCAAAGTATTCAGGCCAGCGTGATTCAGGTTTTTCAATATTCTATATGGCTATAAATATAGGCGCATTGTTTGCACCTACAGCTGCATTGAAAATTATTGATTGGGCAGAAAAGTCTCTTGGTGCATCTGAACAGACAGCCTACCATTACGCATTTGGAGTTGCTTGTATTTCTCTTATTATATCTATCGCAATTTATTATGGTTTCCGTTGGACATTTGCTAATGTTGATAATCATAAAGCAAAGAGCGAATCTTCTGTTGAAGATAAAAAAGTTGAAACTGAAGAGGATGCTGCCGATACAAGATCTCGTCTTGTAGCTTTGTTCCTTGTATTTGCTGTTGTTGTCTTCTTCTGGATGGCTTTCCATCAGAATGGACTTACTTTGACATACTTTGCACGTGACTTCGTAAAAACAAGTAGCACTGGTGTAGAAGGAATGATGTTTAATGTAACTAATCTTGTAGCTGTTATCTTTATTATCTATTCTTTATTCTCATTGTTTCAGAGTAAAAAAATGGGTGGCAAATTGATTTCAGCATTGGTTATATTAGCATCTGCAGGTTATCTTTACTATGATTATACTCAATTACCAATTAGTGGTGTTGAAATTTCTGCACCAATCTTCCAGCAGTTTAATCCTAGTTTTGTTGTAGCATTGACTCCTATAAGTATGGCTTTGTTTGGTTGGCTTGCTACGAAGGGTAAGGAACCTTCTGCTCCACGCAAAATAGGTTATGGTATGCTTGTTGCAGGTTTAGGATATGTTGTAATGATAATGGCATCAATCGGTTTGAGTTATAATCTTACAGATGCTCAGCGCGTTTCTCCAAACTGGTTGGTAAGCACATATTTGATACTTACATTTGCAGAGCTTCTGCTTTCTCCAATGGGTATATCTTTTGTAAGTAAGGTTGCTCCAGAGAAGTATAAAGGTGTAATGATGGGATGTTGGTTTGGTGCTACTGCTATCGGTAACTTCCTTGTTCAGATACCAGCATATCTTTGGAAAGTAGTTCCATTGACATACGTATGGGGTGTTCTTGTAGCTTTATGTTTAGCTTCTTTCATTTTCATCTTTGCAGTAATGAAGAAGTTGGAAAAGGTTTGTTAATAAGATATTCTTAAATTAAGATAAAGTCCCAATGATATGAAAAATATCATTGGGATTTTTTATTATAGCTATTCGCTAAACCTTTTATGAGCAAAATGTTTTAGCAACCAGAAAAAGTTTTTTTAATGTCACTAATGTCACTTTGTCACAAACCCTTTGTTTATAAGGGATGAGCGAGTGACATTGAGTGACATTATCGGGGGAAAAGTGACAACAAACTCCAAATCACACCTGATTTTGGCGTTTTATTCGCGAGTATGTTATCTACATCATATATACTTGTGTTTATAAAGTTTTATAGAATATAAAACGGTTCATCCGGCAACTCGGTTGAACCAAGCATATAATATTTCTTCAAGACACTCGTATTACCATAATTTTTTTTGCCGAGTTTTTAATGCCGTTTCCTACATGTTTTTGCGAAACGCATTGTTATACAATACGTTAGCTAATGTATATAAGTCCGTTGTTATACATTTTAGGGAGTGATTAGGCCCTAATCACTCTATTGTCCTACATGCTTTGTGGAGTGATTAGGGCCTAATCACTCAAAGGCGCACCGAAAAAAGGCGATTTTATTTTTGTAGTGCTTCACACATTTACCTATAATAGGAATTGACTATAAACAATCATAGTTATACTTACTGACTCACTATACATCTTTTTAAACTGTTATTGATAATCATTATTATTTCTGAAATCCTTAACTGAAAAGGTTGGCATATTAAAATGCCATATAAATTCGTTTGTTTTAAAATTATATTTACAAGTTTAAGTAACATCCCTACACTTATAATTTCCCCAAAAAACATTATGGGGATTTGCTTTACTGCGAGAGACACGGCTTAATGGTAGGAGGGGAAAGCGATTTTGGTATAATGCATTGATCAAATTCCATCGTTTTAGGCACAAAAACGTGCTTATAATGTAGGAACCATGTAGGAAAGATGTAGGAAACGGCACTTATATACATCATGTAAGATATTGATAAATAGATGTTTAAGTTAAAAATGTAGGTAGTGTAGGTAATTTTTCTTTTTTTCTGGAATCTTTTTCTAGTTAAAGGATAAGACTCTCCATAAATAGCCCTTGACTTTAAGTCGTTTCACACTTGCTCTATTAAAAATTTAACTTTTAATTACCTTGATTTTATTGACGTTTTTTTCATAATTTCCTTCACTTTTGCGCAAAATAAAAAACATTTAAGGAATAATATAGATATCATACCATTTATATCCATCACTCCAAATGTCGGATGAACCTAAATTTGCTACTACTAAACTATTAGAGAACTGTAATAATCTTTATTTCTTGATTCTGCAAGCAATAATTGTTGCGAAAACAGCGAAGACAATGAAGATTATTATTCCTGGTGTGTAGTTTATCTTTCCATTATAATTGGTAACAATATTCCCTACGGTCATTGGTACAAGCATTAATCCTAGATTCTGTATATAATAAATTATGCTATAAGCTGTACCAAGTTGTTTTAGTGGTACAAGTTTTGGTACTGTAGGCCAAAGAACGCTTGGAACCAACGAAAAGGCTATTCCCATCATAACCATTATTATTATAGGCATCCATGCTGTTCCTGCTCCTATAGGTGAAAGAAGAAGCAATAATGATAATACTACGATAAGGCAACCAGTAACAAGAAGTCTTCTTGCATATCCATATTTATCATTTATATATCCGAATAGCGGCGTAAGAATAATAGTGCCATAGGGAAGGATAGATGTAATCCATCCAGCGGCTATTATATTCATGTTATATTTCTCTACGATTATGTCTGTAGCGAATTTAAGAAAAGGTCTGATGCTGCTGTAAAAGCTTACACAGAGTAGGGCAATGAACCAAAAGTCTATATTCTTTAATAATGTTATAATCGATTTTATGTTATAAGGTTCCTTATCTTCTTCTGTATTAATATTTTTTTCTTTTATTATTCCATCGAATTTCAAATTATATATAATAAACAAGATGAAACCTAATAAAAGCAGCACAGCACCAACTAATAACGATGCTTGAATACCTCCGAAATTTAAGGCAATAATAGGACTAAAACTTATAGCGCTAGCGGTTCCAAGTCTTGCTAGAGCAACTTGTATTCCCATCGCAGATGCTAGTTCATGTCCTGTAAACCATTTTGTAATAACCTTAGAAACCGTGATACCCGTGATGTCGCATCCGACCCCGAAAATACCGAATCCTAATGCTGCTATCAGTACCTGCAATTTTATATGCTGAGGAATAAGTCCGAATAAGGTTAGTTTTAAATCTGTATAGTCTAGTGCTGATATGTATTTTATGGCAATAAAGTTTATCAAGGCGCCACAAAACATCATTCCCGTTGCGAGGATGCCTGTGAAGCGAATCCCCATCTTGTCAAGGATGATACCACCAAAGAATAGCATGAAAAGAAATATGTTGAATATACTGTAGCTTCCTGCATAAAATCCATATTCTGCAGTTGTCCAATTCATGCCTCCTTGTTCCAAGGGAGATTTAAGGTTCGTAGTAAGTGGGGAAACAACATCCCAAAACACATATCCCATCATCATAATAATTGCTACGATTAACAGAACAGTCCATCTGGTGGTCTTATTGTTTCCCCACATCATATATGTCTAATTTATTTTTTAATATTGGCTTTTTGCAATCCGTAGTTTTTCTTCTTGTCAATTATCAAGAGAAGAGTAGCTACTACAACTGCTGCTGCACCAAATCCTGCAAATATACTCATTGAAGTTGTATATGTGGGATCGTAATCGTTTACTTTTCCTATCAATACAGGTACCAAGGCAAGTCCGATATTCTGTATATAGAATATTATAGCATAAGCACTTCCTAAGAGTCTCATTGGTATAATCTTTGGTACGCTTGGCCACATTGCTGAAGGCACCAGTGAAAAGGCAACCCCCAAGATAATCATTATAATAACAGCAAACCATCCGTAAGGAAGAATGTGCAGAGCAAAAATAATATGAATGATTGTGAGCATGATACTTCCTATAAGCATAAGTGTTGCACCTTTACCAACCTTGTCATAGATGGTTCCGAACAATGGTGTAAGGAATATAGTTCCGAATGGGATAAGTCCTGGTAGGATACCTGCAAAACGTTCGCTGACACCATAATTAGCAACCATTAGTTTTGTTGCAAATTTCAAGAAAGGGAATACTCCACTATAGAACAACATACAAAGTAATGTTATGCACCAGAAACCTGGATTAGAGAATATCAAGCCTAAATCCTTGAAACGGAATTGTTCGCTTTCATCAGGTTCATCAGAAGAGTTTCTTTCTTCGCGTCCAGCTTCTTCCACTGATTTGCTGAGTTTCTTATCCATTACATTGTATACGAGAAATGATAATGCACCAATAATAAGTAGTACGGTACCAAGAAGTACAGGTGCACTGACCTTATTATGAAATGCATTAGCAACAGGCAATGATATCATCATGGCACCGGCTGTACCTAAACGTGACAGTGCAACCTGAATTCCCATTGCCAGGGCGAGCTCATGACCATTAAACCATTTAGTGATAATCTTTGATACCGTTATTCCACAGATCTCACATCCCATACCGAATATAGAGAATCCCAAAGATGCTACTGCCACAGACATCGGGATGTCAAAGTTAATAGCGCTTATTGTGAAATGCTGATTACCGAAATCTGTTGATACACCAATATACTTGATGATAACACCAATTACCATAAAGCTGCATGACATCAAACCAGTAAAACGAATCCCCATTTTATCCAAAATGATACCTCCTAAGAAAAGCATCAATAGGAATACATTTATATAACTGTATGAGCCTGCAAAGAAACCATAATCAGAAGAAGACCATCCAAGTCCGCCTTCTGCTGTGGTTTTTGTGAGCAAAACTTCCAATGGTGACATCACATCTGTAATGAAATATCCCATCATCATTGTAAATGAAACAATCAGAAGTGCTGCCCATCGTGCACTTGGTGAATCACTAAGTATTTGTCTTATTTTCTCTCCCATAATATTATTATAATTTTATTTTTTCAACCATTTGTCTAACCAGTTGAAGAATGTTCTTTGCCACAGAATACCATTTTGTGGTTTCAATACCCAGTGGTTTTCATCAGGGAATAAAAGCATTTCTGCTGGAATACCGCGCATTCTTGCAGCATTGAAAGCTCCCATACCTTGATTAGCATTGATACGATAGTCCTTTTCTCCATGTATGACAAGAATTGGAGTATCCCATTTGTCTACAAATTTGTGAGGGCTATTATTATATGTTTTTACTGCGTTAGCACTAGCGTTCTTGTTCCAGAAAGCGTCTTCGTATTCCCAGTTGCTGAACCAAGCTTCTTCTGTATCTGTATACATACTTTCAAGATTGAATGCTCCGTCATGTGCAATGAAAGCTTTGAAACGCTTGTTGTGATGGCTTGCAAGATAATAAACAGAGAAGCCTCCGAAACTTGCTCCTACACATCCAAGACGATCTTTGTCTACAAAAGGTAATTCTGCAGCATCATCAATAGCACTAAGATAATCATTCATGCATTGACCTGTCCAGTCTCCGCTAACTTCCTCGTTCCATTCACTTCCGAATCCAGGTAATCCTCTACGGTTTGGTGCAACTACGATATAGCCGTTTGCTGCCATAATCTGAAGATTCCAACGGTAACTCCAGAACTGACTTACAGGACTTTGTGGTCCACCTTCACAGAATAATAGAGTAGGGTATTTTTTGTTGATATCAAAATGTGGTGGTAATACCAGCCATACTAGCATCTCTTTACCATCAGTTGTCTTAACCCAACGCTGCTGAGTCTTACCCAATGCAAGTTGATCGTAGATGTGCTTGTTCTCGAAAGTTACTTGTTCTACTTTTGCTTTCTTTTCCTTACCAGGTTTTACAATATAGAGTTCATCACCATATTGATGTGAGTGACGGCTTGCTAGAAGATAATTGCTATTGTTAGCTAGCTGTATGCTTCCGTAATCATACCAACCATCAGTTATTTGCATGATCTTTCCTTCAAGATTTGTCTGGTATAGCATTTCTGTTGCATGCCAAACTCCCATGAAATAGATGCTCTTTGAATCTTTGCTCCAGCAGTAGTCGTCAACATTTGAATCGAAACTTTCTGTTACGTATTTCTTTTTGCCAGTTGCAATTTCCATTACGCAAAGTCTGTTGCGATCACTCTCATAACCGTTACGTGCCATACTTTGCCATGCAATATATTTGCCGTCAGCTGAGAATTTAGGATTTACGTCATAACCAACATGCATGTCGCCTTGCTGATGATTGACTTCTTGGTCTTTCATGCTCTTTGTGGCATCAATTATAGGCTCTTTATAGCCTTCTGGCTTGCATAAATTTACAGTCTTTCCTGTAGCAAGGTTGTAAAGATATATGTCGGCATCTGTTGAAATAGCATATTCAACACCTTCCTTTTTTCTGCTTGTGTATGCAATACTTTTGGAATCCATACTCCATGCAATCTGCTCTATACCACCAAATGGTGCTACAGGTGACTCGTATGGCTGACCTACCATTATGTCTTTAGCATTACTGATACCATCATTTGTTACTTCTGCAACAAAAGGATGTGCAATGGTTTCTACATAATGATCCCAGTGGCGATAGTTCATGTCTGTGATAAGACGTCCGCTTGCCTTTGTTAGATCATCTGGATTCTTTTTAATAGATCCATAATATGGAATGCTCTTTATAAAGACAACTCTTTTCCCGTCAGGAGAAAATTTAAAGCCCTCTACGCTTCCGTCTGTATTTGAAAGCTGCTTACGTTCACTTCCGTCAGCATTCATACTCCATATTTCACCACTACGGATAAATGCGATTTTCTTTCCGCTTTCAATCCATGTAGCATCACTTTCGCTCTTTTCGTCTTTCGTTAGTTGACGTTTGTTTTTACCGTCAGCATTCTGTACGAAAAGCATTGTGTGGCTTTTGTTTTCCTGCACACTGTAGTATGATACTTGATAAACAATTTGTTTACCGTCAGGTGATGCCTCTGAAGAGCCAATTCTTCCCATAGCCCAAAGTGCTTCGGGGGTCATTAGGTCTGATTCTAGTTTAATGTTGTTTGGTCCAATCATTGTTTGGGCATCAATTTTGGGCGATACAGCCAGCATCGTGGCTGTCATTGCTAGAGCAATAGTTTTATTCATTGATGTAATTAAAAGTAAAAAACCACAGATTTCAACATAAAGCACAGATTTTAATTTTTCATATATATATGTATATATTAAAATCTGTGCAGTCTTTTGAATCTGTGGTTATCTTTATATTAAAGTCCTTTTTTCTTTTTGTTCAAGTCGTCCTGCTTTTTATGCACTTCTTCTTGTTGTTTCTTCTGCATTTCCTGAATAGCCTGAAGACGAGCTGCAAGTCCGCTTGTTTTCTTACTTGGATTATTCTGATTCTTATTATAACGCTTTTCCAGAATTCCCAAAAGTTTCTCGTCGTTTGTTGTCTTGCGCAAAGCCCACATTACAGCAGCACTGAAGAATAAACTTATGAAGTAGTAGAAGTTCAGACCGGCACTATAATCATTGAACATGAAGAAGAACATCAATGGCATAGCATACATCATCCATTGCATCATCTTCATTTGATCTGCTTGCTGACCTACCATCTGGTCTTTTTGTTGACGCATTGTCATAAGCGTATATAGTACGTTAGCAGCGCAGAACAGAATACATGTCAAACTCAAATGGTCACCGATTAACCAAATGTTTTTGTTCCATTCGAATATTGGGTCAAATGTACTTAAATCCTTTATCCATAAGAAACTCTCTCCACGTAGCTGTATAGCATTTGGCACAAAGTTGAACATTGCAATCCAAATAGGCATTTGTATCAGCATGGGTAAGCACCCCGATAATGGACTGACTCCGTATTTGGAATATTCAGCCATCATGGCCTGTTGCTTTTGCATTTGATCTTCTGGCTTGCTGAATTGTGCCGTGGCAGCATCCAACTTAGGCTTCAATACCCTCATCTTTGCAGAACTCATGTAGCTCTTCTTTACCATAGGGTAGGTTAAGAGTTTCAAAAGTAGTGTGATAAGAATCAAGATGATACCCATATTGATGTTCATACCAGTAAGGAAGTCGAATACATAAAGAGTAAACCATCTGTTGATTATTCTGAATAAAGGCCATCCTAAATAAACAAGTCTTTCCAACTGTAGATCTTTACCAAACTTGCTTTGACCTTGTATTTTCTGTAAAAGGCGGAAGTCGTTAGGACCATAATAGAAGTCAAACTTAGAAGGAGTCTTACCGCTAGGGTCAAAGAATGTTTTCATCTTTGCCTCATACTGTTTAAGATATCCAGAACCTTTCTCTTGTGGAATAGATGTCATAAGGGCATTTTCCTGAAAATTGTTCTGAGCAATCATTACAGCACTGAAGAACTGATTTTTAAAAGCTACCCAGTCTATCTTTTCCTCTATACTTTTGTCTACATTCTCTTTACTTTCGTTAAGGTAGTCTGTTCCACCTTCAGTCTTGTGATATGTTAATGTAGCATATCTGTTTTCAAAAGAAAAACCTCTCTCTTGCTGTCTAGCTTTGTCCTTCCAATTAACATCCATATTCTGGGTGTTAGGAGCGAAAAGACCAGCCATACCTTGTGCACTCATTTCCATGTGCAGCATGTAGTCCTTTCCAAGTACATATTTAAAAGAAATAGTCTTTCCTGATCCAGCTTGAGCTGTAAATGTAACTGTAGAGTCTGTAACGCCAGATGTCTGGAAATATAAGTCATTTGTACTTATGTTTGCCTCTTTGGCATTCAGAGTATAGTTTAAACTCTGTTCTGCACCATCAAAAAGAGTCACATCTTTCTTGTCATTAGAACCGTCCTTTTTCTTGATATCGTGACCAATATAATTTCTGATGACTGCTTTTTCTACAGTAGCACCTTTTGTATTAAGAGTAATCTCAATCTTGTTGTTTTTCAATACAACCTTTTGTGCATTACCTTGAAGGGCTTCATGGAATAGGGCAGTTGTATCTTCCAATACATTTTTCTTTACCTCTTCCTGTTTTTGAGTCTGAGCCAGCTTAGCTGTCTTTTCTGACTCTAGCTTATGTGCTTGAGCGATGGAATCCTGTACGAAAGTTTTTCTTTGTTCTTCTTTGGAAGGTTGGTTATACCAACTAAATCCTATTAGAACTGCTGCAATACACAGAAAACCGATAATGTTGTTTTTATCCATTTATTATTTCTTATTAGCAATTGCTGTTTTTACAAAATCAACAAAAAGTGGATGTGGTTTCAATACTGTTGATTGATATTCTGGATGATATTGTGTTCCAATATACCATTTCAATCCTGGTATTTCAACTATTTCAACCAAATCACTTTCCGGGTTTCGTCCAACACACATCATTCCATTCTTTTCGTATTCAGTTTGGTATTCGTTGTTGAATTCATAACGATGGCGGTGACGTTCCTGAATATTCTCTTTTTTGTAGATGTTAAAAACTCTACTTCCTTGTTTGAGAATACATTCGTAGGCACCAAGTCGCATTGTTCCACCCATATTTGATATATTCTTTTGCTCTTCCATAATGTCGATTACATTATGTGGAGTCTTTTCGTCCATTTCTCTACTGTTCGCATCTGCGTAACCAAGTACGTTGCGTGCAAACTCAATAACCATCATTTGCATTCCGAGGCAAACTCCGAAAGTTGGGATGTCGTTGCAGCGTGTATAATGTGCGGCAATAACCTTGCCTTCAATACCACGTTGTCCGAATCCAGGACAAATCATTATACCGTCTTGACCTTTTAAAGCTTCGGCAACATTTTCTTCCGTTATATTTTCGGAATTAATGAATGATATATTTACTTTGTAGTTATTGTATGTTCCTGCATGTGACAAACTTTCACGGATACTCTTATACGCATCCTGAAGATCATATTTACCAACCAGACCAATATTTACTGTGTCTTTGGCATTCTTGCGGCGCTCAATAAATTCTTTCCAAGGACCAAGAGATGGTGTTTCGCCAATTGGCTCGCCTGTCTTGCGAAGAATAGCGGTATCAAGTCCTTGATTTTGCATGTTTACAGGAACTTCATATATTGAAGGAAGGTCTTCGCTTTGTACTATACAGTCAAAGTCTACATTACAAAATGCTGCAACCTTTTTACGTATTCCTTCATCAAGATTCTGTTCTGTGCGCAGTACCAGTATATCAGGTTGAATACCTATACTTTGAAGTTCTTTTACACTATGCTGTGTTGGCTTAGTTTTTAATTCTCCTGCAGCTTTTAAATAAGGTACATAAGTAAGATGTACGTTTATGGCTCGCTTACCAAGTTCCCATTTCATCTGTCGAATAGCCTCCATGAAAGGAGCACTTTCAATATCACCTATTGTTCCGCCAATTTCTGTAATAACGTAGTCATAGTGGTATTTCTGTCCAAGCAATTTAATATTGCGCTTTATTTCGTCAGTAATATGAGGTACAACCTGAATGGTCTTTCCTAAATAATCTCCACGGCGCTCTTTATCAATCACAGCCTTGTAGATGCGACCTGTAGTCATACTGTTTGCCTTAGTGGTATGAATGCCAGTAAAGCGCTCGTAATGTCCCAAGTCTAGGTCTGTTTCCATTCCGTCTACTGTGACATAGCACTCTCCGTGCTCATAAGGGTTTAGTGTTCCCGGGTCAATGTTAATGTAAGGATCAAATTTCTGAATTGTAATGTTGTAGCCTCTGGCTTGCAGAAGCTTACCGATAGATGCACTTATGATTCCCTTTCCTAAAGAGGAAACCACACCTCCGGTTACGAAGATATACTTTGTTTCAGCCACGATAATGTAATTTTATAAAATTCAAATTGCAAATTTACGATAAAATTCCGATATCAGCAAACGTTTTCTCACAAAGAATATGAAAATCCAATACTGGCATATTCCTTGTATTGCCAATACCCATATTTACCATCACGTTTGGTTCCATCATCAAAGCGTGGATATATGAATAGGTTGCTGCTGATATATTTGTTGAACTGGAATGTTATGGTGTTTTCCCATTCTATTTCAGCACGTTTATATGTTGTGTATCCGTATAGGCGAGTTTTCCATTTCATCATGTCGCTGAATTTCCATGTTAAATCCAATGTACATTCAGAACCAATGTCATGCAGGGTGTGGTTACCTTCCTTTAATCCATATCTTGTACTCAATGCGAGTCGACTTACGTATTTGAAGTTATATGCGGCTGGAGCCAGATGAATAGTTCCGATGAGTTTTTTATCAAACCATTCTACATTGTAATCCATACCTAGAGATAGGTTGATATTCATTGGACTTGCAAAATCACTATATGTAAATGTGTCGTTATTTTTGTAACCACGCATAAATTGTGTATATGCGAGAAGCTGAACAGTATAATACCATTTCTTAGTAGCTTGTAATCCAAATTTCCCTGTATATCGCAGAAGGTCTTCTGTTGTTTTTAATGTGTGAAGGCTGTCGCTTTGAGCTGTCTGCAAACCTAATTTCATTTCAAGTTTGTTTTCCCACTTTATTTTCTGCTTGTTGTTATAATTAGCTTGCAATGTAACTGCACCAATTATACTGTAATTACTTTCCCCACCTTTGTACCAGTTGTCTGAAACATAATTTTGGAGGAATTGCAGATAGTAATCACCATTGTATGACCAGAAGTTTGGTTTGTATATACTGATGCCAAAATCTTCTAATTCTGGTTCAATAGCTTTTGGAGCAACATGCTTTGTAAGTTGCTGTTCATCAGGTGTTATCCTATGGCTAACTTCAAGTGTTGGTCCAATAATGTCAAGATGACTTTCTGTGGTACTAATCAAGTCTGGTCTTTTAAGATATATTGACATCATAACATTGTCAATAGCCTCGTTTCGTTTATCATTATTATTGTTTCCAATTGCCAGAGTCCGATGTGATATACCTTTGTAAAAGGTAGGTGGCAAGAACAATGGGGCGTAATTTGCTTTTGGAAAGAAAGATATATATAGGGAGTCGTTACCATATTGTGATAATGAATAATCAAAATCACTCTTAGCTGCTTCCATACTGTCAATGTACTTGTTGGTGAAAGCTGAATATTTTATGCTTTGGTTTAGGGTCTTCATATTCTGTGCCACAGTTGGAGCAGCGATGCAGAAAGACAAAACCAGTGTAAATATTTTCTTGTATATTTTCATATCGCTTGCAAAGGTAAAAATAAAATGTTACTTTTGCAATATAAATATATGAAAAGAAATTTAATTATAATACTGCTTCTTTTGCCACTTGCGTTGGGTGCAAAGAATAAATTTGTCGACGAAAATAGACTGAAGTCTGACATTATGAATTCATTGTCTGATTTTAGTAGATATTTACGTGCTGATTTCGATGTAGATAATGGTGTTTTTAAAGGTGAAAACACTATGATGAGCGATGAAAAAGGTGTGCGCACTAATGCTGACTTGTCAATGATCTCTGCTTTTTTATGCAGATATGGTCATGGGGTATCCCCTGAATTGAAAAATATGGCGAAACAATCTTTGGATTATGCCGTTTCTACTCACAAGGCGGTGAAATTGAAAGCTTGCCGTGATGGAAAGTATTGGGGTTCGGTATCTAAAAATGATAACCAATGGGAGAGTTCTCTTTGGGCCATGTCGGTTGCTTATTCGGCATTTTTTCAGTGGGATGATCTTTCTAAATCAGAAAGAGATAATGTGTATAAGCTATTGAAATCAGAATGCAATTATGAACTTGAACGCGATATTCCAACAGGATATATTGGTGATACGAAAGCAGAAGAAAATGGATGGGAAGTTGACGTGCTTGCTGCTGCGTTGGGACTCTTTCCTGATGACGCACTTGCGCCGAAATGGTTTGAGCGTATGCGTGAGTTTGCCATAAATAGTTATTCTCATTCTTCAGATTCGCTTGATAACACTGTTATTGATCCTAATTATGATCAAACTAGAGTAAAAGATTTATATCGTGGACAGAATCTGTATAATGATTATACATTGCAGAATCATGGTTTCTTTCATATTAGTTATCAAAATGTGGTAATTCAGGAATTGGGTGAGGCTGCTTTAGCATTAAGATTGTTCCAAGGTAAAAAACAGAAATGGCATAGTAATGCTTTATTACATAATTGCCAGAAAGTAAATGATGAGGTGCTGAATTGGTTTAGTCTTCATGATGGCGAGCAAGCAATGCCGAATGGAAATGATTGGAGTATGTTCCTTTATGATCAGATAACATCATATTCTACACTGGCTTGCATGTTGCCTGATAATAATGTCAATGCATTGGCTCTTGAAACTAAAGCGTTAAACCAGATATTACGCCGACAGCAGACTACTTCTGACGGGTCGTATCTTCTCCGTGCTGATGTTGGAGCACGTCGTATGGGAGTGGAGGCTCATAGATTGATGATGACTTGGCTTATGCATCATTGCTTTCCTGTTGGTCATGTTAATTTGAATGAAAGTCTTTGGTGGGCCGACTTTGGAAAGGTCAAGAGTAAGTTTTTCCCAAATCAAAACGTAGTATGTTCTTATGGAAATACTTCTTTTTCATGTTTTAGTTGGAGTAATGGAAGACGTAGTTATACAGGATATTTTGCTCCTTTAGACAGTGCACATAATAATATTGTTGTTCCATTCACAGCACATAATACCGGTAATTTTATCGGTTGGTTAAATGTTGATAAATGTAAGACAAATGCCGTTCCTTTAAATGACGGAACTGTGAATATTCCTAATGACGGAAAAGGGTGGAATTATAGAGGTGAGTTGTTGACCAATGATAGTAGCTTACTTCATAAATTCAATATAGTATCAACAAAGGATGATAAAATTGTTTTTTCGGATAGCATAATAGCATTGCGAGATGTTGAAATAACAGGAGAATTTTCTGGACTTTTGGCTATAAGTATGGATCCTTTTACCGCAACATCACGTCATTTCGTGACCGAAAATGATAGCTTTGATACTGATGGGGCTGGATTGCGCATAATGAATACTGGATGGGTGAATATAGATAATTGCTTAAGTGTGATAACTCCCGACCAATCTACTATGGCTTTTGGTGATATTACCAATAATAATTCTATATTGACAGCAAAACTTTATCCTCTATATAATGATAAAAGGGGAAAGTTCAATAAGGGAGAGCTTGTAGCAAATAGTCGTGTAATATATATATGTAACACCACAGCTGAACAGACACGTATACTATATGGAAAGGTGATAAAGTAAAATTTGAGTTTTCACAATTCTTATTTATTACTGTCCACTAAACTTTCGATGAGCATGCAGTTGTCTGGAAATGAATCTGCTCTATCAGATAGTGTTGTAACATGCAGAGGAAAATGTCTGCATGAATCAGTGAGATTAGCTGGAGAAAAAATAGAAGGTATTACTTTGGGGAGTCTGAATAATAAGATATTTACAACAATTTGAATTGGACTGGTACATTAAATCTAACTCTTACATTACGACCATTTTTTTTGCCAGGAATCCATTTTGGCATGTTTTTTATAACTCTTAAAGCCTCTCTATCAAAAGTCGGATCAACAGATCTTATTACTATTGCATTTGTAATACGACCATCCTTCTCTACAACAAATTCTACTATAACTCGACCTTGTCCACAGACTTCATCAGGAAACTTTAGTGTTTTGCTTATGTAAGACATAAGAGCTACAGTTCCACCTCGAAAAGAAGGCATTTGCTCTACAAGATCATAAATATTTTCATCGCTGTCTTTTTTTTCATTGAGAGATGTTTTTTTATTTATTTGATTGCTATTGAGGTTTGATATATTTTCATCAATAGGATTTGGAACAATAGAATCACTATGTTCGTCTGTTGTATTATTTGAACCTGATGATTCTAAACAGATATAATCACTTGCAAAAGTTAGAATAGGGCAGAGAGTGATTAGTAAAGATAAAATGTTTTTTTTCATCATGGTAAATGTTCGTTTATTATTAGTACAGTGTCAACTTCTTAATTGACACTGCATTATCGTTGATTATTAGTCGTCAATAAATCCTTTTCTCTCATCTTGCTCACTAATCATGCCATGACGGTAAGCATAGAGTAATTCTTCTAGGTCATCAATTTGTTTCTTTATTTCACAGCCCTTGTCTGTATTGGCAACAAGCATACGATGACTGCTCATTTCAACAATCTGTATTGTTGACTTGATATCAGTTCCTCGTTGAATTGCATCGGCAGCACTCGTGAATGGTTCATGCTGAACTAGTTGAAAGCCACGGCTATGATAAACAAGAGTATAACCGGCAATGCCTGTTTCCTTATGATAAGCCTGAGAGAATCCACCATCAATGACCATTAGTTTTCCGTCAGCCTTGATAGGATTTTCTCCATTCATTACATGTACCGGCACATGACCGTTGATGATATGTCTGTTTGGACCCTTCACACCAAATGCGTCAAGAATATTATCAACAATCTCAGCATTATCCCTTAGTTTGAAATAATTGCCTTTTTCCTCTTTATGAGTATCTTTGTCGGCAATGAAGTAACGCTCAAAAGTTGCCATTTTACTCTTATCAAATAATGGACTGTTTGGACCGCACCATAGATAAATGAAATAGTCTATCGCATATTGTTTCTCGTCTGTAGCTGTGTCATCCTGAAAGGCTGATCGTATTAGCATTCCTGTTTGATGAAACAATTCTCGACCTTTACAAACCATATTAGGAGTGATAGCAACCTCCTTTAAACTGCCGTCCTCATTGAGTGGGATAGAGGCATGGAAGAGTAGATTGTCATTTCTTATTGCATACATACAACCATGTTGTAGCATGAGACGCATGTGCTTATGAAGTTTTTCACTTACTTGGAAAGAATGATGAAGTTTTTCAATCAATACTTTTTCTTCTGGAGTAAGTTTACACGGATGCTTAGGGTCAACAGTTGGAAAACAGCAACTTGATAGTTCGTATTCTTTACCATCAAGCATTATAGTTCCTTTGTCGTAGTCTATATATTTATAAAGTTGCCTATCCTTCATATTCCATTCAGGGTGAGCTTCAAAGATTCTTGCTTCTTCCTTAAATTGTATTATTGTGATAGCTTTGTGCATTTGTGCAGTAAGCCTCATCGTCTTTTCGTCCATTTGCTTAGCTCCACCACTAAGTCTTGGCATGAATTCTTCGCAAGGATCATCGTCATAAGTATCCATAGCGAATGTGGCAAGTGGAACAAGGTTTATTCCGTATCCATCCTCTAGGGTAGTGAGGTTGGCATATCTTAGGCTTAGACGTATCACATTGCACATACATGCGTTATTTCCAGCGCATGCACCCATCCATAATATATCATGATTGCCCCATTGTATGTCCCAACTATGATATTGTTCCATTGTGTCCATTATAATGTGGGCACCTGGACCGCGGTCGTAGATGTCGCCAAGTATATGTAACTCGTCGATAGCCAGACGCTGAATAACATTGCAGATAGCGATTATAAAATCATCGGCTCTTCCTGTTGATATAATTGTATCAACGATTACATTTACATAAGCAGTCTTGTTAGAATTATTTTCGGTATGCTCATGAAGTAATTCCTGTATAATATATGAGAAATCAGAAGGAAGCGATTTTCTTACTTTTGAACGAGTGTATTTGCTTGATACGACACGGCATACTGCAACCAACTGATGAAGTGTAATGTGATACCAGTCGTTAATATCTTTTTCTACCTCTTTTACGAGTTCAAGTTTCTGTTCTGGGTAATAAATGAGCGAACAAAGTTCTCTTTTCTCCTGTTCACGAACTGTATTACCGAAAAGTTCGTTGACTTTTCGTTTTATGTTTCCTGAAGCATTTTTCAATACATGCTGAAACGCTTCATACTCACCATGGATATCAGCAAGAAAGTGCTCCGTACCCTTAGGTAGATTAAGTATAGCCTGAAGATTTATAATCTCCGTACTGGCATCCGCAATTGTAGGAAACGTGTTTGATAATAATTGCAAATACCTCATGTCTTTCTTGATATCGTATTTCTTCATAATATAGTATTTTTAATTTTCTTGGTTAAACTATTATCTATAGCCATAACAGGCATGAATCCTTCTGTGAGTTGTGTTTTCTCTTCCATGACTTTTTCAAGACTTTCCATAAAATGGTATATCTTTAGCCTATCTAAGATCTCTGCCATCTTGTCCTCATCATAATCTGATTTTATCAGTAAGGTGCTAAAGTCTTCAAGATCTTTTTGGCCAATCTGTTGCCTGTGATATCTGTACCTCATATATAGGCAACTTTTTAATACGTCTTTCAGAACATCGTCTTGTACATCATCTTTAAGTTTTTCTATTCTCTTTGCAATATTATCCTTTACAGCTTCTTCATGTTTTATAATAACCTCATCATACAATTGTTTGAAGTTAGCACAGAATAATGATTGTGATATGTCGTGTGTAACTTCAGGATTTTTTATCAAGATAACGTTAGTACCTTTATATTTTTCTTGAAGATACTTTTGTTCGTTTTCTCCAACAGCATGTATGAACCCGCTTTTTATTATAAACTTTTCATAATATGAACTGTTCCATGGCGAAATCGTGGCAAGTGGAGAGTAAACTATAGGGATAAGCCTTCTTCTCGCATTGCGCATTTTAGATATAATTGTCTGTGTAGGAGTGCCTATAGTATGGAGTATGTCATAGTCATTCTTATCTGTAATAAACATACCATTATCCTCAATGGCTTTCTTCAAACAGTTAAAGAAAGCCATTTGTGCACTGTTGTCACTTATGTTAGAAATTTCAATCCTTATGCGCATGTCAGAATAACGAATTAAAGTTTATGACTTGTGAAGTCGTTCTTGTCAGCATGTATATAACTAATCTTATATCTAATGTTGTTCCATGCCAGTTTAAGTTCAGAGAAGAACATTATGCCAGCTGGAATATCTTCGTCAAGTTGCTTTATAGCTCTGTTTGCAAATATAGTTCTTGTTATTATCAATAATAATAAAGAAAAACCACTTGCACCTGTTAATATCCAATTCTGTTGCATTACTGAATAAACGATAGCAGCTAAAGAAACGATAAGACTCAAGTGAAGCATCATGTTGCAGAAAAACATACTTATACGATTGCCTTTATGCCCGACAAGCAGCCCACGTGAAGCCCTGAAAAATATGCTTTTATTGTGCCATGTTTTTCTTGTAGGTTCATCTTCATATAGCCATGAACTCCTACGTGCATCAACGGCTGTATTCATATTCTTAGCATATTTGTTTACCAAAAAATCGTATTCACCTCTCAGTAATTGTAGGTTACCTCTGAATCCTTCTTCCTTCATGAACTGTTGTTTATGGAATGCAATGTTCTGGCAGTTTGTAGCCCAAGCCTTTCCTTTTTGTGCGCTACAAAGTCTATTGTTTGCAATCAAAGCATGTTCAAATCTCCAAAATTTGCGCGTGTTGTTGTCAAGAGATGTATATCCCATTACGAAATCAGTTCCTGGCTTCATGTTCTCAGTGAAAGAAGAGAGCCACTTTTCATCAAGAGGTTTACAGCTAGGATTTGTAACAATAATCCAATCAGTCTTAGCGGCTTTCACTCCTATAGTGATAGCTAATTTCTTTCTGCTCATGTAGCGTGATGATTCAGGAAGATATGTAGCATAAAGATTTTTGTTTTCAGGTATGAGCCTGTTCATCAAGTCTTCTGTTTCCCTGTCATTCCTGTCGGCAATCACGATAATTTTGAAATCGCCTTTATAATCTTGATTTAGGAATGCTGGAAGATTGCGTTTTAAGTCTGTAAATTCATCATGTGTGGGAATGATAATGCTGACTGGAATAGGGCTGTCATTAATGTCATTCTCGTTATTTTCTGATTCGTATATTTTTATTCTATGCAAAAAAGGACTTGCTAGTGATGCTACTATCGCCAGCAAGATTACTATTATTCCTAATATTAATGTTAATTGATCTAGTATCATAAATTTTTTCCCGTAACAATATTCTGGGAACGTTTATAGTTCCTCTGTTATATATCCTTTAGGGAGTTGACGGCAGTTGTATTGACTAGCCATAATCTCTCCGTAAGCTCCTGCGCTTCTTAAAGCCAGAAGATCACCACGTTTTGTCTTATTCAGGTCTATAGCCTTAGCAAAAACATCACTTGACTCACAAATAGGTCCAACAACATCATAAGTCTCATTTGGCTCATCACTGCTGATGTTCTCTATTTTATGATATGCTTGATACAAAGCAGGGCGTATAAGATCTGTCATACCAGCGTCTACAATAGCAAATTGTTTCACGCTTCCTTGCTTTATATATAGGGTCTTAGTGATTAGGCTTCCACATTGTGCTACAACAGCACGACCAAGTTCGAAATGGAGCTTTTGTCCGTTACGAAGTTTGAGATGGCGTGCGTATGTATCGAAATAAGACTTGAAATCAGGAATCGGCTCTCTGTTTGGATGGTCATAACTTATTCCAAGTCCACCACCAACATTGATATTCTCCACTTTAATGTGATGACTCTCAAGTTGATCTTGAAGTTCATTTATCCTGTTGCACAATGAAATAAAATCATTCATGTTCAGAATCTGACTTCCAATATGGAAATGCAGACCGATGAACTTCACATTCTTCATTTTAGAAGCCTCTTCTATGACATTTTCCATATCGCGCATGGCGATACCAAACTTGTTTTCAGCCAAACCGGTTGTAATGTTAGCATGTGTATGTGCGCCAACATCAGGATTTATGCGAAAGGCTATTTTTGCAATCTTACCTTTATTTCCTGCAAGTTCATTTATGACTTCCAGTTCAGGAATACTCTCTACATTAAAGCAGAATATGTCCTTGTCTAGTCCCAGATTGATTTCCCAGTCGCTTTTTCCAACACCTGCATAGACAATCTTGCTCGTAGGGAATCCAGCTTCTACAGAAGCCTTGATTTCTCCACCGCTTACGCAGTCTGCACCAAGCCCTGATTGACAGATTATATTAAGAACCTTTGGATTGGCATTAGCTTTTATAGCATAATGCACAATAAAGTTCTCGTGCTTGCCGGCTTCCATATTAATAGATGCAAGAGTCTGTCGTAACAGATTTGTGTCGTAATAATAGAAGGGTGTCTGTATTCCCTGAAATTTATCTATATTAAATTTACCTTTCATCTTTGTCGTATTTTCGGTGTACGTGTTGTGTAATGTGTTTATATTACTATTTATTGAAAAGTACGTCGCTTAGATTTTGAAGTGCACGCTTCTTGTCTGCCTCACGAATGAGGAATGATATGTTGTAATTGCTTCCACCGTAAGAAATCATTCTTACAGGAATACTCTTCATTGCGTCAAGAGCCAGAGTTTCGAATCCAAGATTGCTCCAGTCTAGGTCTCCTACAACGCAGATGATACACATATCGCTGTCAACAGTTACAGTTCCGTATTTTTTAAGTTCATCAACAATCTCGTTCAGGTGAGTTTGGTTGTCGATACTCATCGAAACGCCTACTTCACTAGTTGCAATCATGTCAATAGGAGTCTGGTAACTTTCGAAAATCTCGAAAACTTTACGTAGGAAGCCTGTTGCCAATAGCATGCGACTACTCTTAATCTTTACAGCTGTTATATTGTCCTTAGCTGCAACAGCTTTGATTTTACCTTTTACGATTACGTTGTCAATAATCGTGCCTTCAGCCTGTGGATCCATTGTATTCTTCAATCTAACAGGAATGCCTGAATATTTAGCAGGTTGCACGCATGTTGGATGAAGAATCTTAGCACCGAAATAAGCAAGTTCGGCAGCTTCTTCAAAGTTAAGTTGACGAAGAGCTTCAGTTTTATCTACGATTCTAGGATCATTGTTGTGCATGCCATCAATATCTGTCCATATCTGTATTTCATCAGCAGGTAGGGCTGCACCGATAAGAGAAGCTGTATAGTCACTACCTCCACGCTGTAAGTTGTCTACCTCTCCGTAAGCGTTGCGACATATAAAACCTTGAGTAATATAAATCTGGTAGCCTTCGTTATCCTTCATAACATCAGCTAACTTATCTTTAATATATTGAGGATCAGGCTCTGCGTTCTTGTCAGTGCGCATGAAGTCTAGTGCATTAAGCAGAACAGCCTTAACGCCTGTTTCTTGAAGGTAATTCACAACCATATTGGTGCTCATTATTTCGCCTTGAGCAACAATGCTCTTTTCTTCAAAGCTTGTGAAAAGATCTTTCGTAAAAGAGCGAAGATATTCAAACTCTCCATGGAGGAAGTCTTTAGTCTTTTGCTTATATTCATCTGTAGAGTAAACGTCCTCTACATGCTGCATATATTTAGTTTCGAGCTTATTTATAATCTCGTTAGCACCGTCTGGATTCTTCTTATACAGATAGTCAGAAATCTCAACCAAAGAATTAGTCGTTCCGCTCATTGCAGAAAGAACGATAAATGTAGGTTCACCTGATTCCGTTACGAGAGAGGCTACACTCTTCATGCGTTCAGGTGATCCGACAGAAGTACCTCCAAATTTCATTACCTTCATAATAGTAATATTTAGTTTAGATGTTAATATCTTTTTAAATTGGTTTTTATGAGTCGCTTTGAGCAGCATCCTCACTTAAATCCATATGATTATATTCTGTTGTGACGTCTTTTATTTCTCCGTCTTTGCATCTATATACAATGCCTGGAAATTTATCGAGCATTGGTATGTTATGAGTAGACATTACTACAGCTGTTCCTGTAGTTGTGATGTCCTTTAGCAGACTAATAATATTGCTGGCTGTCTCAGGATCAAGATTGCCAGTAGGTTCGTCAGCAATGATTATTTTTGGTTTGTTTAGAATAGCTCTTGCTATAGCAATACGTTGCTGTTCTCCACCAGAAAGCTCATGTGGAAGTTTATCTATCTTGTCAAGCATGCCAACATCTGTCAACACACTTTCTATACGTTCACATATTTCTTTCTTATCTTTCCAACCTGTAGAGCGCAATACAAATTCTAGATTCTTTTTTACTGTGCGTTCATCAAGAAGTTTGAAGTCCTGAAAGATAATTCCCATTTCTTTTCTAAGTGCAGGTATTTCGCGCCTCTTGAGAGTTATTAAGTTACGTTCAAGGACTTCAGCTTGCTGAACTTCTTTGTCATCGTAAATGTCGAGTTCGCAATATAAAGTCTTTAGCAGACTACTTTTACCAGAACCGACCTTACCTATTATATATAAAAATTCACCTTCATCAACATGAAAGTTCACATCTTTTAGTATCAGGCTTTCACCTTGGTACACATCAACATTGTTATAATTAATCAAACTCATACTATAATGTCTTTGTCAATCTTGTTGTATTATTCCATTTCACCTTTACTCTTAGCTATTCTGCGCGCTTTGTCCCAATCAGGGTTATGACGTTTCAGCAGTTCCATAGCAACATCTTCTATTCTTAATCCTTTACTTGACAACAATACTATAAGGTGATAAAGCATATCTGATGCTTCGTAAATCATTTTGTCGTCAGTTCCAGCCGTAGCCTCAATAACAGTTTCGAGAGCTTCTTCTCCAACTTTCTGAGCCATTCTGTTCACGCCCTTTTTAAACAAACTTGTTGTGTAACTGCCTTCTGGCATATCTTTGTGACGCTTGTTTATAAAGTCCTGTAATTCACTAAGAAAGAGTATTGGGTTATAATCATTTTCTTCAGCCCAACAAGTATCTGTTCCCTTATGACATGTAGGACCATTTGGATGGGCACTTACAAGTAGGGTGTCGTTGTCACAGTCTATCTTAATATCAACAAGATTAAGAAAATTACCACTAGTCTCACCTTTTGTCCAAAGACAATTACGAGAGCGACTCCAAAAAGTAACCTTTTTGGTTTCTATAGTCTTGTTGTAAGCCTCTTCGTTCATGTATCCAAGCATGAGAACATTCTTGGTAACTGCATCTTGGATGATTGCCGGTACAAGACCATTCATTTTATCGAAATCAATCTTCATAATCAATCAGTTATATTCTTACGTTAATACCTTCATTATAAAGGTAGTGCTTTAAATCAGAAATATTTATTTCTCCGAAGTGGAATACACTTGCTGCCAATGCAGCATCAGCTTTGCCTAGTGTGAAAGCATCTTTGAAATGCTCTTTTGTTCCTGCTCCGCCACTTGCTATGACAGGTATACCGACTTCTTCTGAAAGTTTTGCCAATGCTTCGTTGGCAAATCCTTGTTTCACTCCATCATGGTCCATACTTGTGAATAGTATTTCTCCTGCTCCACGATCGGCTACTTCTTTAGCCCATTCAAACAAGCCTCTATCAGTGCGTTCTCTTCCACCTTTAACATAACAATGCCATCCGTCTTCGTCTAGACGTGCATCAATTGCGCATACACAGACCTGAGAACCATAATGGCTTGAAATTTCATTTATGAGTGCTGGATTTCTTAATGCAGAACTGTTAATGCTTACTTTATCAGCTCCCGCATTCAGTAGCCTTGCTACATCTTTTAGTTCATTGATACCTCCACCAACAGTGAAAGGGATATTTATCTCTGCAGCAACTCTTGTAACCATATCGGTAAACGTCTTTCTGCCCTCATAACTTGCTGTAATGTCAAGAAATACAAGTTCGTCGGCTCCAGCTTTACTATAAGCCTTGCCTAATTCAACAGGATCTCCAGCACTTCGTAGATTTATGAAGTTTGTTCCTTTTACTGTCTCTCCGTTCTTTACGTCAAGACATGGGATAATTCGTTTAGCCAGTCCTTTCATATATCCAATGACTTTATATCTATTTTACCTTCATAAAAGGCTTTACCAAATACGACGGCAGGTATTCCTGCGTTATCCAAGTCAGTAATGTCTTCATTAGATGAGACACCTCCGCTTGCTATGAGATGTAGTTGCGGGTAGGCTTGCATTATATCCTTGTATAAATTGATGGCTGGACCTTGCAATGTTCCGTCTTTGCTTATCTCGGTACATAATACATTTCTCACGCCTTTGTCAACATATTGTTTAAGAAATGGTAGAAGTTCTTCTGAAGAGTCTTCTTTCCAACCATTAATTGAAATTTTTCCGTTTCTTACGTCAGCTCCAAGAATAAGTCTTTCTGCACCATAGATATCTATCCATTCAAGAAATAGTTGTCGGTTTGTAACTGCAACACTTCCTATAGTAACCATACTAGCTCCAGCTTCAAAGGCTTTCTCTATATCATCTTTAGTTTTTATTCCACCACCAAAGTCAACGATTAAATTTGTAGCTTTCGTTATTTCTTTCAAGACACTATCGTTGACGATATGCTTAGATTTTGCCCCGTCCAAATCAACGACATGAAGACGTTTGAATCCTAACTTCTCAAAATCCATAGCAACCTCAACAGGATTATCATTATAAACCTTCTTTTGGTTGTAGTCTCCTTTGGTAAGTCGGACACATTGCCCATTTATTATGTCTATTGCTGGTATGAGTTCTATATTCATATAGTAGTGTTGTTACATATTAAGAAAATTCTTCAATATCTGTTCTCCTATATCTCCACTTTTTTCTGGATGAAACTGGCATGTGTAGAAATTGTCCTTGTGCATGCATGCAGAGTAGGGTAGTATATAGTCTGCTGTCGCTATGGTGTTCTCACAAACTGGTACATAGTAGCTATGTACGAAATATACGTATGGATGTTCACCCAAATCTTTTAGTAAAACATTTGCTGCATCGTCTTTCTTTTCAGAAATGTATATTTCTTCCCATCCCATAGCTGGTACTTTATCCTCATGCTGTGTTGGCTTGAATCTTTTAACATCAACATCAAAGATACCAATGCAGTCAACATCGCCTTCTTCTGAGTGGCGGCATAGTAGTTGTTGACCTACACAAATGCCAAGAACGGGCTGTCTGAGGTTTTTAATCACCTTGTCTAGTCCGTGCGCTTTTAAATAAGTCATTGCTTCAAGTGCATTCCCCTGTCCAGGGAAAATTACTTTGTCAGCATTTTGCAGTTCATCTGCACTGTCTGTTAGAATAGGTGTTATTCCTAGTCTCTTTATTGCATTTACGACAGAATAGATGTTGCCAGCATTATATTTTACGATCGCAACATTCATATTGTAATTATGAGAATATAATCGTTTTGTTATGATATGTAAGAATCTTACGCTCTATATGCTTTGTTACAGCACGGCTAAGTATAATTTTCTCAAGATCCTTTCCTTTAAGAACGAGACTGTCAGGTGTGTCCTTGTGACTTATACGAGTAACGTCCTGTTCTATAATTGGACCAGCATCAAGCTCGGCAGTAACATAATGACTTGTTGCACCAATGATTTTTACACCACGTTCCCATGCTTGGTGGTATGGTTTTGCACCAACAAATGCTGGTAAGAATGAATGATGTATGTTGATTATATGGTTAGGGTATTTCTTTATCATCTCATCGCTTATTATTTGCATATAGCGTGCTAAAACAATAAATGTAATCCTTTCCTTCTTTAACAGTTCCATTTCGGCAGCTTCAACTTCAGCTTTATTGCTATGATCTTTCTTTATTGACCATACGTAATAAGGTATATCAAATTGTTCTGCTACATATCTCAAGTCTTCATGATTGCTGACAATGCAAGGAATATCTACGTTCCATTCTCCAGCTTTGTATCTTGCCAAAAGATCATAGAGGCAATGACTCATTTTGCTTACGAAAATAGCCATGCGTGGCTTGTCATCGTTGAAGTAAAGATTGAATTCCATATTGTATCTCTTTGCATACAAAGTGGAAATAATATCTTCGATCTTTTCTCTAGGAATAGTAAATTTTTCCAGTTCCCATTCAAGACGCATGAAAAACATGCCGTCCTCTCTGTCAACATATTGATCAAGATATACAATATTACCATGATTATCAGTGATAAACTTGGTGACTTCGCTGATGATGCCCTGCTCGTCAGGACAATGGAGAAGCAATATAGCTGTAGGTTTCATTCTAAATCTTTCAAATTGTTACTTAATTTCGATATATCCTTTACAATTGCAAAGATAGATATTTTAATTAAGAAATAAGAACATACAACGTGATTTTTTCTTAATCTGTAATTTATGCGAATTTTATGTCAATTAGAATGTAATATTGATGCATCGTATATGAAAATACGCATGATATCAATCTTTGTCAGCTTCTCTTAATAGGACGCTTGTTGCACCGATAGTGAATAGAGAACCGTCTTCGATTATGCGACGTTCACGGTCTCCCAAAATCTCATTGTCTACAAATGTTCCTGTGTAACTAGGACCGTCACGAAGCACATATTTGAGTTTGCCTTTTTTGTCTTGACTAACATTTATTATGCAATGATTCATGTCAATACTCGGGTCATTGGTTTCGATAGGGCAATTTATACCGCTGTTCTTCATGTATCGTCCAATTATATTATCGCCCAATTGCAAAGGGATTACCTGTTTGTAATGAAATACATTTTCAATAACGACAATAGATCCGCAGCCATTTTCGTTTGATTGCTCATCTATTTTCTCTTCCTTTTGAGTATTGCGAAGCTTTGAAACACCAATACGTATGCCAAATTGTTTGTTACATTCAGGGCATTCAAATACCAATGATTGACCTGGCTGATATTTAGTTTCGTCGAATGTGATAAAATTATCACATTTTGGACAACGTACTCGTTTCATAATTTAAAAATGTTATTTGATATGCATTACCCAACAATCAGCGAAATCTGCTTTGTCGTTGAGTTTGTTTAAAGCCTTTCTTGCGTCTTCTTTAGAATGA
The DNA here is from genome assembly GCF_051059605.1 of Prevotella sp. Lineage (GTDB taxonomy): Bacteria > Bacteroidota > Bacteroidia > Bacteroidales > Bacteroidaceae > Prevotella. The sequence goes on along the minus strand of NZ_CP050883.1, from coordinate 1,204,854 downwards.
TATTCGCCGTAAACGACTTTCGTACCACTGTTTCTGCAAAGAACTTCGGCTTCGTTATAACCTTTTTTATGTAGTTTTTCTACATATTCGGCTGCGTTTCTCTTTGCTACACGACTGGCAAGAACAATGCAATAATAAGAAGATTCCTTCTTTTCTACATTATTCTCAGAAAAACTTTGTGTGTTGTTTACTTTTGCGGCATTTGTATTTGCTGTAAGAGCTTTTGTTATGTCGTGTTCTGTATTGCCTACAGTAATATCTTTAGGCATTATGCGGGTAAGTAATTCTGTATTTATTTTGTTTCCAGAAATAGAAGCCATTTCTCCATTACCAAGAGATGATGGCACTAGTAGGAATGCAAATAAAGCAATACAAGCAACAGCTATATTACGCACAATACTTCTTCGGATAGTGTATGTTTTTTCTTCCTCTTCAGTATCTGTGTAAAAGTCTATTATCTTTGATGTGCTCTGCAGTACGCTAACTTCTTCTTCAGACTTAGATTCTTCATCTTCTGATAAAGTCAAAACTTGCATTTGGAAACTTCCCAGTCCATATAGATTTGGTGTTAAAAGTCCAGCTTCGCAAGGCTCAAATGTGTAGCGACCTTCTTGACTGATTTTTAGAGTTCCAATGTCTGTTAACTCAAAGTATCCTTCATTGTCAAGAATTTGCTTCATTTCGTCAGTTTCTTTCTCAATTCTACGCACGGCTTCAGGATAGCTTATGTCATAAGCTTCCACATAAGATTGTGCAAGAAGTGAATCATTGATCTTTAACTGAGGATTGAAACCTATAGAACGGGTAGGTGGTAGGAATGAATTATCCCTAATATCATAATGGGCTTCGCAATAATGTGCCATGAATCCTCCGAAATTAGGGATGATAACACAATCATTGCTAAGCAATAATATTTCTATATGTCTTTCTAGTTCTATCACGTTTGCAAAATTAATGTTTTTATTTCAACATTCAAAGCTTTTATGCAAAAAATAATCTCAAATATTTTTTTTGTAGTTTTTGTTTTGTAAAGTCATTTTTTTATGTTATATTGGGGAACATATTTATATTTGTTATTGATGGTTTTGTGCTTGCAATTTACTACGAATTAGTTCCGATTTTAGTGATATTATAAGGTATTACGAACGCTATTGCAGGATAAAAAAACAAAAAACTTCTGATTTTATTTTGTTCTTCTCCTAACTTGCATTATCTTTGCACAAGATATGTTGGACAGTAATGATATCCTGTTTGACTTGGTGATTCTGATTTAGTTTGAATTATCTTTCATTTGATTATAGTGGTGTTAGGTATGATATTTGTTACCCGTTCACCCTTTATATAAGTATTGATACGTAGTATGGAATATAGAAAAACAGAAATAGACGGTGTTTATATATTAGAACCCCGTGTGTTCAATGATGCCCGTGGTTATTTCTTTGAAGCATGGAAGAAGGAAGAATTTGAGGAACATGTAGGAAAAGTTGATTTCATACAAGATAATGAATCAAAATCATCTTATGGTGTACTGCGAGGACTCCATTATCAGAAAGGAAATTATTCTCAAGCAAAACTTGTGCGTGTTATAAAAGGTAAGGTGCTCGATGTTGCTATAGATATACGCAAGAGTAGTCCTACTTTTGGAAAGCATGTAATGGTTGAACTTTCTGATGAAAATAAGCGTCAATTCTTTATTCCGCGTGGTTTTGCACATGGATTTTTGGTCCTTAGTGACGAAGCTGTATTTACATATAAAGTAGATAATATTTATGCTCCGCAGCATGAAGCCAGTATTCGTTGGAATGACGAGGACATAAATATCCAATGGCCTATTGATATCAAAGATATCGTTACGTCTGAAAAGGATCTGAAGGCTTCTTCTTTGAAGGATGCTGAATTGTTTGACTAATATTTCTCACTATGAACATAGCTATTGTTGGAACTGGGTATGTTGGACTTGTATCGGGAACTTGTTTTGCTGATACGGGAGCAATTGTCACCTGCGTCGATGTTGATAAGGATAAGATAGAAAAACTTCAGCGTGGTGATATTCCAATATATGAACCTGGACTTGACGAACTTGTAGTGAAGAATGTTAAGGCTGGTCGCTTGAAATTCACGACTTCTTTGGCTGAAGTTCTTAATGAACAGGAAATTATCTTTTCTGCAGTTGGTACGCCTCCTGATGAAGATGGTTCTGCTGACCTTAAATATGTACTGCAAGTTGCTCGAACCATAGGACAAAACCTCAATAAATATATTGTTGTCGTTACGAAAAGTACTGTGCCAGTTGGTACTGCTGCTAAAGTAAGATCTGCAATTCAAGAAGAATTGGATAATAGGGGTGTTGATATTAAATTTGATGTTGCAAGTAATCCTGAATTTCTAAAAGAGGGTAATGCAATAAAAGATTTTATGAGTCCTGATCGTGTTGTTGTTGGTGTTGAAAGCGACAAAGCGAAACAAATGCTTACTCGTCTTTATAAACCATTCCTTATAAATAACTTCCGTGTAATATTCATGGATATTCCTAGTGCAGAAATGACAAAGTATGCCGCAAATTCAATGTTGGCTACAAGAATATCGTTTATGAATGATATTGCTAATCTTTGTGAACTAGTCGGTGCTGATGTTAACATGGTGAGACAGGGTATAGGTTCTGATACAAGAATAGGGCGTAAGTTCTTATATGCCGGATGTGGTTATGGTGGAAGCTGTTTTCCGAAAGATGTGAAAGCTTTGATAAAGACAGCCGACAATAATGGTTATTCAATGGAAGTGTTGAAAGCTGTTGAGCGAGTTAACGAACATCAAAAGACAATTCTCTTCGAGAAACTTAAATCTTCGTTGGGTAATCTTGAAGATAGAAAAATTGCAGTTTGGGGCTTGTCGTTCAAACCGGAGACTGATGATATGCGAGAAAGCACCGCGTTGGTGATGCTTTCGCTTTTGCTTAAGTCTGGTTGTCACGTGCGTGTATATGATCCTGTTGCTATGGATGAATGCCGCAGACGACTATCTGTGATGGCACAAGATGATACAGATATTGCTCATTTTACACATAATATAGAATATTGCCGTGATATGTATGAGGCTACGCTTGATGCTGACGCATTGTTGCTGTTGACCGAGTGGAAAGAATTCCGCTTGCCTAGCTGGGACGTGATATCTCGTTCAATGAGAAATCAGCTCGTACTTGACGGTCGTAATATTTTTGACTCAGATGAATTGGCTGATGCCGGATTCGAATATCATTGCATAGGTCGTTAGAACATTATGAAAAAAGAAATTTTAACAAGACTATTTTTACCAATTATTGCTATTGTATTAACTACAGTGGCTTGTGGTAATAGAAAGGCAAATACCGAAAAGGCCTTGTCGGAGGATCTTACAGCTAAAAAAATGCTTCAAGGAGTATGGCTTGATGAAGATGAGGAAGATCCTGCTTTCAGGGTTATCGGGGATACTATATTTTATCCTGACAGTACTTCTCAACCAGCATATTTCCAGATTGTGAAGGATACTTTGATTCTTCACGGTTCTAACATAGTGAAATATCAGATATTGAAGCAGGCACAACATTTCTTTATGTTTAAGAATCAAAATGGTGATGTTGTAAAACTAGCAAAGACTTCTGATCGTTCTTATTTGACTTTTTTTGGAGCAAAGCGTCCTGCTGCTTTAAATCAGAATAAACTCATTAAGAGAGATTCTGTTGTAGTGTATGGAAATGATCATTATCACTGGTATATTCAGGTTAATCCAACTACTTATAAAGTTGTTAAGCCTACATATAATGATGATGGAGTGGAGGTTGATAATGTTTATTTTGATAATATTATTCATTTAAGCTTATTCCGTGGTGCAACTCAGATATATAGCCGTGATATACGCAAGGATGATTTTGATAAACAGGTGCCGTCTCAAGCACTTAAACAGAGCATCCTTAGCGATATAGTATATGCTGGAGCAGGCACTGATGGTTTTCACTTCAATGCTAGTGTCTGTATTCCTGATAGTCCTACAAGTTATCAGATTTTGATAATCGTAGGTTTTAACGGAAGTATTAAATACAAAATATAAACTCAATACAGTTATAGTTATGGGCATTTATTCTTTTGAATAGATGCCCATAAATTTTATTGATTTGATGTTGACATGCAAGATGTCGACCAATAATAAGCCCTTCTTATATTGACGAAAAATATTTCTTTGTGAGTTTTTAATGCTGTTTCCTACATGTTTTTATCGAACGCATTCTTATACAATATGTTAGCTAATGTAGGTAAGTCCGTTCTTATACATTTTAGGGAGTGATTAGGCCCTAATCACTCTGTTGTCCTACATGCTTTGCAGAGTAATAAGGCCCTTATCACTCAATGGTGCACGAAAAAAGGTGATTTTATTCTCGCTGCGCTTCATGCATTTTGACTATAATAGAAGTTGATTATAAACATTCATAGTTATACTTACTGAATCACTATACATTTTTTAAAGTTGTAACAGCTAATCATTATTGTTTATGAAATCCTTTACTGAAAGGGTTGATATATCAAGATACTATATAAATCAGTTTTATTTCTTAATTTTATTTACAAAAAGAGATAATAATCCTATATTTGCTATTCCCATGAAAGGCATCATTGTGATTTGCTTTGTAACCCCAAGATACGAGCTAATGGTGGAACCCAAAAAGTGTTTTTCGTATTGTAATTTGATGAAATTCTATCGTTTTATGTACAAATGCGTCCTTGTAATGTAGGAACTATGTAGGAATATGTACTCTTAAGTTAATCTATTGATTAGTAGTTGCTTAAGTTGGAAATGTATATAATGTAGTTTTTTTTTTTGAAT